>JAISJM010000044.1 GCA_031261525.1 Eubacteriales Family XIII. Incertae Sedis bacterium | reverse complement strand
CACGCGCGCCATCGATATAGATATCACCGACGTCAGGCGTCTCTAGACCAGCAATCATGCGAAGAATCGTCGTCTTGCCACTTCCAGATGGTCCAAGCAATCCAACGAGGCTGCCCTTTTCAATTGAAAATGAGACGTCATCCGATGCCTTAAAATTACCGAAACTCTTTGAGATATTTTTTAGCTCAACGTACATTGTGCGCTCCTCACATTTACAGCAGTCTTGAAAAACCTTTTAGTTCATACCAATATTAGCCCGCGAGATGTCAATTATTCTTCCTTCTTCACACGTACTTCAACGATATTTCGCAATACTAAGATGATGATTGCCATCACAACCAAGATGGAGGAAACAGCAAATGCCGCCGTAAGGTGAAACTCATTAAATAATATTTCGACATGAAGTGGCAATGTATTTGTCTTTCCACGCAGATGCCCAGATACGACAGAAACTGCACCAAACTCACCCATCGCTCGTGCGGTACAGAGGATTACCCCGTACAATAATCCCCATTTGATATGCGGTAATGTAATCTTACGGTAGATTCGCAACCAACTTGCGCCCATAAGTGCAGCAGCCTCTTCTTCTTCGTTGCCTTGCGATTGCATCAATGGAATCAACTCTCGTGATACAAACGGAAATGTCACAAAAATGGTCGCAAGAATGATTCCGGGTACCGCAAATACAATTTTCAGATGATGCGCAGAAAGGAATGGACTTGCCCACCCAATTCTACCAAATACGAGTATAAATACCAAACCTGCAATAACTGGAGAAATTGAGAATGGAATATCAATCAATGTTGTGATAATCTGCTTCCCTTTGAATTTGAATTTCGTCAATCCCCAAGATGCGAATATACCAAAGAATGTATTGACAATCAATGTCACAACGGTTGCAAGTAGCGTAAGTTTCAGAGCGTCAATTGCATACGGATCGCTGATTGCATCATAAAATACTTTCCAGCCTTCGCGAAGAGAATACGACAATACCGTCACAAGTGGAATCACAAGCATGACGATGATAAACAACGCGCCAAGCCCAATCAATATATATTTTGCGATTTTATTTCCTTTATCCTGAACCATCTATCTCGTCTCCAAATTTACCAAATGTCATTTCCATATGAATCGAACGGCAATCTCATCGCTCTACGCCGGCATTGATTCACGCAATTCACAATTATCCCTGCGCCCGTTTTGATATCTGCGACTGTATGATATTGATTGCAAATAACACAACAAATGCAAACACAATCATAACAAGCGCAATCGACGTCGCTGCAGCATAATTAAATTGCTCTAGCTTGCCCATGATGAGCAGTGGTACAATCTGTGTCTTGTACGGAATGTTACCAGCGATAAACACAACGCTTCCGTATTCTCCAATGCTCCGTGCAAATGCCAATCCAAAACCAGATAATGCTGCGGGGAAAATCTCAGGGAAGATGACTTTGAAAAAGATTCGAGTGCGGCTTGCACCCAGAATCATCGCTGCATCTTCGCACTGCCGATCCAGTTTCTCAAGTACAGGCTGAATCGAACGTACAACAAACGGAATCCCAATAAAGACCATCGCAATCGTAATACCAATCGTTGTATATGATATCTGCAAACCAACCTTCGCAAATATACTGCCAATCCAGCCTGTATCTGAGTAAAGCGTCGTCAATGCAATACCAGCAACAGCCGTAGGCAGCGCAAATGGTAATTCAATAAATCCATCAAGCACACGTCTTCCAGGAAAATCATATCTCGTAAGAATCCAAGCCAAAATCACACCGAAAACACCATTGATTACCGCCGCAGTAAAAGCACAAGTCAGACTGACCTTGTATGCGGAGACAAGCATCTTATCTGTGACATTTGCCCAAAATTCATGGAATGTCATGCCGCCCATGGTAATCAACACAGACGCCAATGGAATCAGCACAATAAGACTCAGCATGGAGATGGTAATACCCATGCTGAGACCGAATCCTGGAATTATGTTATTGTTTTTAGATTTCACTCGATTGATCAAACTTGCCACATTGGACTCCTAAAATCATATGTCATTCCCACAAAAACTTCGTAGGAATGACATGATATACATGATTTAACGACACGAAACATTGCTGTATTTTGTGTAATTTACTGCTTATAAATTTGGTCGAAAATAGCGCCATCTGCAAAGAACTTGTCCGTCGCTTTCGCCCAACCACCGAAATCGTCTTCGATGTTGACAAGTCTGAGATCCAAGTCAAAAGTATCGCCATACTCTTTTAAGATATCCTCATTGGATGGTCTGTAGTAATTGTCAGCTTCGAGTCTCTGCGCGTCATCGGAATATAAATAGTCCAGATATCCCTTTGCAACTTCTTGCGTACCACGCTCATCGGCAACTTCATCGACAATGGCAACAGATGGCTGTGCGAGGATACTGATGCTCGGTGTCACGATTTCAAAATCTTCTGGATGCTCTTTGATTGAAAGGAATGCTTCATTTTCCCATGCGAGGAGTACATCGCCTTGACCATTTTCTACAAATGTCGTCGTTGACCCTCTAGCTCCAGAATCAAGAACTGTGACATTTCCATATAGACTCTTCAAAAAGTCTTGTGCCTTCGCTTCGTCACCTGAGAATTTATCTAATGCAAAGCCCCATGCTGCCAAGAAATTCCATCTTGCACCACCAGATGTCTTTGGATCGGGTGTAATAATCTCAACGCCATCTTTCACGATATCATCCCAATCCTTGATTCCCTTTGGATTATCTTTACGAACAAGGAATACGATTGTTGATGTATATGGCGCGCTATCCTTTGGAAATTCTTTAATCCATCCATCTTTAATCAGACCGCCTGTGACGAGCTCATTGACATCCTGCTCCAATGCGAGGGTTACAACATCTGCTTCGTTGCCTTCAAGCACGCTTCGCGCTTGCTTTCCAGAACCGCCATGTGACTGTGTAATGGTCACATCCTGACCTGTCTCATTCTTCCAATACTCTGTAAAAATCTTATTGTAATTTTCATAAAGCTCTCTTGTTGGATCATAGGATACGTTTGTAATCTCAACAGGTTCAAGCACTTTGTTCTTTGTCTCAGATGGCTCCTTGTCCGCAGTCTTCTTGTCATTGCTGCCACATCCTGCAAACGCACCGACCATTAACACAGCCGATAGACCTACAATCAACACTTTTTTAAGCTTTGCGCTTATACTAACCTTTTTCATGAATTTCTCCTCTCGTGCGCATTCACTATTATATCTGAATGCGATACTCTTTTCATCCACGCATCTACGCTTTTACGTTTGTGCGTATCACTCAATAATTGGTTTTGATTTGTTTTTTGTCGTCGGTACCATTTTGACGAGTTGTAAAAAACATACTAACCATATATATATTATATGTTTAGTATGTTTTAATAGTAACCCGATTCAGAAAGTGGGTCAATAAGTATTTAAGCAAACGTTTGCGCAAATGTCGCAAAATCACAGACAAACGATGTGGCTATCCACCACATCCCCTAGTATCTCCGCCTTTGTCGTATCCCCAAATACATGATAACAAATCGGTCGATGATTTGGAAAATCTCTAAATACTTTATAAAACCGATGCCAGACGGAGGGGCTTGGTATGAGGCAGTCTGTGATGATATTCTGACTTAGAATCATACGAAGCCTTACATCATAACCAGTCGGCGGAATATTCTGATATGTGGTGAGCGTTTTTGTAGTGATGCCTGCTTTTTGTAATACGATTTCTAGCGGTGATGATGTGGTGGCGGATGGTGCTGGGGGTGACGATGTTGTCGTGCATTGCGATGGTAATAGTGATGGTGATAATGCAGATTGTGGCAATGCGAGCACGAAGTCTTCGGTACATTGCGATACCGATCGTGATGCCACAGATGATATATCATTTTGTGGATTGTGATTGCCTATAGACTCAACCGTAGTATCATGCATCAAATTTGCATCATACACAGATCCAGCAATGATATAGATTTTACATTGACGAAAACTTTGTCCAATCACTTGATGATTTCCCGCACGATTAGAATATCCATCATTATATTTTGCAAGCCACTCCTCTGCAAATGCCACACTACCGCGACCCGATCCCGCAAATGTCGCATCCATATCATATCGCTGCAACGCTCGCGCTGTCGCAGATCCAATACACGCAATTTTACATGTCCTAGCATTGACAAATGCCATATGATTCTTAGATATCATACACCGATCTAAAATCATGCCCTCAAAGGCTTTTTCACCCAAAAGCTGGCTAAAAAAGGAATCAACACCATGCTTGCTTGTAAAAAAAATCCAGTCACAATTTATAAGGTCATGACTTACGTACGCGGCATCAAATGCCAAATTTTCAAAGCTTATCAATGGTACAAAACGATACGTTTCAAAGTCCGCAAAGTATTTTCCTTTATCTATAATATTGTCTTTGTCTTCGCGTAAGAGCAACACGCATTTATTCATCAATATTTTATACGCTTTCTGTTTTGTATTGTTTGCCTTGCTATCATTCACGCTTATTTCGTTTGTTCTGTTTGTATTATTTCACATTTCGTCCCATCCATCGCCGCAAATGATGTTAAAATCACCTTTTCATCGTCGTTTTCATCATCACAATACGCATAAGCTCCAAGTGGCAATGCGCAGCCTTCCCCAAATTGTCGTAAGAAATCACGCTCTACTTCCACACATTTTCGGATGCAAATGTCATCAATTTCAGAAAGTAGACGAATTAAGGCTTCGTCATCGCTACGACATTCTAAGGCGAGAGCGCCCTGCCCAACGGCTGGGATCCATGTATCTGCAGGCAGAAATTCAACATTGAGATTTGGTAAATTTTCGTCCTTTGCTTCATTGAAAAATCCGATACGCTTCAAACCAGCAACGGCAAGAATTGTTGCATCGTAATGACCTTCTAAAACTTTACGCATCCGCGTCTCAATATTCCCACGAATTGGCTGAATGTCCAAATCATCTCGAATCTGCATAAGCAGATATTTTCGTCTCGCACTGCTCGTTCCAACGACTGCACCTGCAGGTAGGCCATGAATCGAGTTGTATTTTGAATTCATGATGACACAATCGCGTACATCTTCACGTTCAGGATAAGCGGCAAGTATTAATTCTGCGGGGATTACCGATGGCACATCTTTCAAACTATGCACCGCCATATCAATCTCGCCATTCAATAACGCCTCTTCGATTGCTTTCACAAAGACACCCGTTCCGCTCATCTTCGTAAGGTCTGCGTTTTTCTCCGTATCTCCTTTTGTATTTATTGTGACAATTTCAAAGTTGATATCTAGTTTGCTATCATGCATTAAATCGGCGCGCTGTAACACACCACAATCAGTTGCATCAATCTTCGATACGCCACCGTGATTTTCATCGTACGACAAGGAACCATTTGGATCATGCAATCCAACATTTGCATCATATAATCCAACATTCGGATCATGTAATATCTCATTCAACCGCGCAATTACACGCGCAGTCTGCGCCATAGCAAGCTTGCTGCCTCGTGTCCCTATTCGAATTGTCTTTACATTTACTGTGTTCATATTCACCATTTCTTAGTACACAAATTCTAACTATTATTTGTATTAAGTTCTTATTATGGCGTCATTTCCTTACATTTGAGAAGTCTTATCTGATTATGTATTCCGTAATTAAAATCATTTTGGAGTCGCATCTCACATCACACAAAAATCAGTCATCCAAATTATGTACACCATCACTAATCCGCGCAATAAAGAAATCGGCGCTATATCCAATCAGTCTTTGATACGTTGGTGCAACGCTCAAGATAAAATTATGAATCTCAGTATCTTTAATTAGCGCAATCGCACTGCCGCCAAAACCGGCACCTGTCATACGTGCGCCGAGAACGCCTTTTTGTTTTATTGCAAGTTCGACCAACGTATCAAGCTCGACGCCAGTGACTTCGTAGTCATCGCGCAAAGAACAGTGGGAACTATAAAGTAGCGCGCCAAAAGCATTTAAATCTTTCGCCTCAAGTGTCTCTTTTGCCTCAAGTACGCGTTCATTTTCGGTAATTACATGACGTGCTCGCATAAGCAAAGTCTCATCATCTATAAGATAAGATAGCTTCAAAAATGCAGCATAACTCAAATCACATAAATTCTCAATATCTGCTTTCTGTTTGAGAATCGCAAGCGCCTCTTGGCATTGTTGTTGCCGCACATTATAGGCGGAATCTTTGACTCTACGCAATTTGTTTGTACACATAATTAAGATAGAGTAATTGCCAAATTCGGCAGGTACATACTCGTATTTCATACTCCCTGCATTGAGCAAGATGACCATATCCTTCTTGCCCATCTCAATTGCAAACTGATCCATAATACCAGATTTATGACCAATAAATTCATTTTCGACACGCCTGCCGAGCTTTGCGAGCGTCAGCGGCTCCATCTCAATCCCAGAAGTATCACAAGCAATCTTTGCAATCAACATCTCAATACTCGCTGAGGATCCAAGTCCAGAATCACTTGGAATGTTACCATGCACGATGATATCCGCACCGACGACATTTGCGCTATCCGCCCCAAGATACTCCAAGATGTATTTGTACATTCCTTTCACATAGTTGACGCCGTCGTCTTCGGAATTAAATTCTAACTCCTCATCCAGTGAAAATTCCACAATGCCGTCTTCTATATAATTTTTAGAATAGAAATTAACAATCCGATCCTCTCGCTTTCGTGCAATGGCATAGATGCCCAAAGTGAGTGCTGCGGGAAATACATGCCCGCCATTGTAATCTGTGTGACCGCCAATTAAATTTACCTTTGCGGGTGAAAAATACGCCGCGCCATCTTGCCGATCGGCACCAAATATCACACGGAAGTCATCCATCAATCCATCAATCATTGCGCTCTCCTCCTTGCATATGATATTCGAGCAAACCCTCCAAGTTTGCCAATTCTCCCAAATCTTCCATTTCTTCCATATCCTCCAAATAGGTCGCCATACTTGAATCCATTTTTAATTCGCGGCTGTTCATCCCATGATCAGCCTGCCTGTCTAACTTCCGATATTGCATCGGCGTATAACCATTGAGTCGTTTAAATGCCTTTGTAAAGACAAGCGGATTGATATAGCCAACGGAATTTGCGATACTCTCCACTGACAAATCTGTAATCGTGAGCAACTCCTGTGCACGCGATAATCTAAATTGCGTCAAGTACTCATAGGGGCTCATGCCAAGCTCCGATTGGAATAAAGTCGAAAGATAATTTCTTGTGATACCAATATGAGATGCGATATCTGTCACACCAATATCCCTTGAATACGTTTGTCTGATATAGGATACGGCTTGAAGGACATATTCGTTGCTTGGATTTGTATCTTGCTGACTTCCGAGACTTGTAAGGTCACTTGCCAGATAGGAAAAAAACTCGTAAAGTTTGCTCGTACGCATAAACTCATTTTCAATATTGTTGCCTTCGACTAAGAGCGCTCTTAAAATTGTACGTTTTAGTTTCTCCGAATTCTTGACACTAAAGACTGGATGATCCTTATCGATACCCATATCTTTGACAATCCCTGGCGCCTGACGTCCTGTAAATGCAATCCACGCATATGCCCAAGGATCCTCACGATCCGCTTGATAGTATGTAAGCACATCAGGTTCAATCAGAAAGCCCTGTCCTTCTTTCAGATTATAACTTCTATTCTCAGACATAAATGTCCCTTTTCCACCGGTGATGATATGTATGATATATACAGGTCTCACAGCTGGTCCAAAATGGTGCAAGGCATCTGTCTGGCTATAACCACAAAAAGCGAAAACAAAATCGTTTTCGCTTTCTGTATTGATGACGGATCTTACAACTCTCGACTCTTCCATGGTATTCTATGCTCCCAATGCTTCTGCAATGCGCTTTTTATACCACTATTATATATTAAAATGTCATGTTGTACCATCTTTGTCATTCTCATGCGTGAAAATGACAGTATATTATTGATTAGATTGCTTTCAGCACATAGAGTCTTGAATCAAAATCATAACTGTGCTCGCCCGTTCGGTCGCCTTCACCGGAGGATGCATCGGATGTGATGAGCCCGATGTTCATGAGTGCGTCACCATATTGCGCATTTGCAACATCGCCATTGATACTGTAGAGCTTTTCTGGATTTAATCCAGTGAGTTTTACTCTATGATATGGACCATTTACTTCATTGAGAATCTTATAATAGCCAACAATTGCGGTCTCTTTATCTTCGGTCACACTGAGCCAAGAACAGAATTTATGTTCGCTTTCAAATGGCGATATGAGTCTGTAGAAATCACCTAATTGAAAGACATCTCGATATTCTTTCATGAAGGCAACTTGTTCTTTCACGACAGTAATTTCCTCATCTGTAAGCTTTGTCATATCGAGTTCATAACCAAATGTACCAAACATTGCAACATTTGCGCGGGTCTTGATTGGTGTCTGGCGGAAAGTTTGGTGATTTGGAATTGCACTCACGTGCGCCCCCATACTGGAGATTGGATAGCAATAAGAACTACCCCACTGAATCTTCATGCGCTCTACTGCGTCCGTGTCATCACTCGTCCATGCTTGCGGCGCATAGTAAAGTAGACCTGGATCGAATCTGCTGCCACCACTAGCACAGGACTCAATCAGAATCTCAGGGAACGCCGCGTTCAACCTATTGTATAAATCATAGACACCTAAAATGTATCGGTGCCAGATTTCGCTTTGCCTGTCTGCGCCAAGAGCGTTGGAATATGCCTGCGTAATTGCACGATTCATGTCAAGTTTGATATAGGATATCTTTGACTCAGATAGAACCTTGTACATCTGCTTAAAGATATTATCGACAACTTCAGTTCTTGAAAAATCTAAGACAAACTGGTGGCGCGCTGGAGAATCTTGACGATTCGGCGTAGCGATCATATAGTCTGGATGCGTTCTATATAAATCACTATCCTTGTTGACCATCTCTGGTTCAAACCACAGTCCAAACTTCATCCCTAAGTCTTCGATACGCTCAGCGAGGCCGTCGATGCCATGCTCCAGTTTATTCATATTACAATACCAGTCACCGAGTCCCGCATAGTCATCATCACGCTTCCCAAACCAGCCATCATCCAGAACAAACATCTCAATTCCGACATTTTTTGCCGCTTCTGCAATATCTAGAATCTTCTTTTCATCGAAATCAAAATATGTCCCTTCCCAGTTGTTGACGAGAATTGGTCGTACACGATCTCTCCAGTAGCCTCTTGCAAGTCTCGTGCGGTACAATTTATTCAGCTGCGTACTCATGGCATTTGCACCATTGGCACTGTAAACAAGAACAGCTTCTGGCGTCTCAAATGTCTCACCAGCAGACAAAACCCATGCAAATGTAAACGGATTGATTCCTGTCTGAACACGTGCGATATCAAACTGATCAACCTCCACACTCGAGATAAAATTACCGGAGTAAATAAGACTTAAACCAATGACTTCACCTTTGTCTTCATCCGCATTCTGGTCAAGAAGCATGATGAATGGATTGTGCGTTGCAGAAGAAGAACCTCGTGTAGATTCAACACTCTGAATGCCATATCTCAAAGCCTGTCTCTGCGGGAAACGCTCTCTTGACCAAGCACCGTTAAATGTCACAAGATCATATTCTTTACTAGGAAGATCTAAACTGAGCGACATCGCTCGTTCGATATGGATGGATTCTTTTCCAGAATTGGTAAGTTTGGAACTTCTTGCAATCACATCAAAATTGTTAAAAATGGTATAATTCAACTCAAGCTTCAGCCCCGTAAGTGCATCTTTCAATGTGATGATGAGCGTATCCGCTTCACTAGAATCTTCAACATAGGTTGCTGGCTGACCGTCCAGACCACGCTTGCCAGCCTCGATAACATAAGAATCATATACAAGCTCGCTGACGTGACTGCCATCTTCAAGGATAGAATGAAATGCAGGGTGCTTGAAATCGCCACGCCCAAAAGTTGGATATTCATTCTTGATATGCTCGGCACTGTAAGAAGTATCATCATCGGAGATATTTGTCGTCATTGGGCGGTTTCGAGTCTCAAGTAGATAATCAAAAGAATCTCTATCTTTGACTGCAGCCCCAAAATATAACTGACCAATCTCCCCGTGCTTCAGAACCTTAATAATGTAGCTAATCCGTCCATTTGTTAGGTGCCATGTCTGCGCATCCTTGTGAAAAAAAATTGCCATTTGCCTCTCCTTAAAAATCTATACTGTCGATACTTTTTTAACTCTATGCATTTCATTATACAGTGAATAAAAAGAATGAATATATTTATAAAAGCACGATAACAGTCAATTTGTTAAAGGACGATATGCAAATGGACAAAATGTAAGAGAAAAATGTCAGAATGTACGATTTAGGCTAGAAAATAAAAAAACCTGCCAGGAGACACCGCTGGCAGGCGTATTGTATTGAACTTATACAATGTGTGGGGGACGGGTGAGATTTATTTAGCTGTTGAAAAAGCCTTGTTGTAAGCCTTTGTAAGTCTTGAAACTTTTCTTGAAGCTGTATTCTTATGGAGTGTACCCTTAGATACTGCTTGGAATAGCTTCTTCTCAGCGAGTGTGAGCTTTTCTTTAGCTGTTTCCTGATTCTGCTCTGCAATTGCAGTGTCAAAATTCTTTAGGATTGCCTTTAGATGACCCTTTACACGTCTGTTTCTGAGTGTCTTCTTCTGGATTACATTGATTCTTTTCTTAGCTGATTTAATATTTGCCATAGTTACCCCACTTTCTGCAAATACCTCTCTGCGCGCACTAAATTGCGCACACATATATTAAGTATACAGTACGCATACTCAAACTGTCAACTATGAAATGCGATTTACCTTGATGCTGCGTGGTGCTTTTGGTGTAGCAACGGCGTCATCTGTACCATAGCCGAGTGCAACAGAAGAGACTGGTTTGAAACCATCTGGTATGCCTGCTGCAGCGAGAAGGCTTGGATCTGCTGCAAATGCGGCATTTGCACTATAGATATAGACGCTATCGATACCAATATCCGTTGCTGCTAGAAGGAAATTTTGTACAATACTTCCAGCGTCAGCGAGGTCGAGTCCAGGGAATGGTTGACTACCCGATGACACAATGATGACAGTTGGAGCACCATAGAATACATCACGTTCCCCATTTGATGCGGCTGAAGCAATCTTGTCAATCAGTGCTTTGTCTTGAACGACTGTGAAATGAATGGCATCAAATGCAGCGCACCCGATTGGAGCTTGTTCTCCTGCTTTCAGGATGGTATCTACCGCATCTGCGGGAATCTGATCGGACTTAAATTCCCTTGTAGATTTTCTTTTTTCAATTGTTTTGAGCGTTTCTGCCATAATGTTTCTCTCCTTTACATCATTTGAAATTTTGAAATATAGACCATTTATAGCATATAAGACATATATGTGAACTAAATTGCACTATTAACTATACATCAAAGGTAAAGATATTGCAACTTTAAGCAGACTGTCTGACAATCAATTTTGTCTTCAGTTCAGGTATCGTTGGAGGCTTCTCTCCAAGTAATTTTGACGCAAGTAGCAACCCTACATACCAACCCATCTCACGTATGGGCTGACGAATCGTCGTCAGCGGCGGATCGGTTACTTCGGCAATTGGTTGGTCATCAAATCCCACAATGGCAATATCATTTGGCACATCGATATCCAATTCATGCGCCATAGACAGCATCCCAACGGCGCAAGCATCACCACTTGTCATGACAGCATCAGGTCTAATGTTTTTATCAATCATCGAGAAATCATTCATCCATATTTTTCCACCTTCAAGACTGTCGACATTTTTATATAAATAGGACGGATCAAATTTAATATTGTGGTCAGATAAGGCATCGCGATAACCGCTGAAACGTTGATCAATCTCAGGATTTTTTCCACCAATACAAAAGGCGATGCGCTTGTAACCCTGATTAATCAGATATGTCGCCGCATTGTAAGATGCAGCATGATTGTCAATATTGACAATATCTTTCTCTCCTGGTAATAAGGCATGCATGTCGCATAGGACAAGTTTCCCTTCCTTCATCAATGTATGCATCTCATCATTGATATGCACGCTGCCCGCGATAATCATGCCATCAATTTGTTTCTTCAAAATGAGACCGACATAGGCATTTTCATCTTCTTCACTGTTGTGTGTCTGAAGAATAATTGTCCTGTAACCTTTCTCTTTCAATGCCATATCAATCGAAGATATGAGATATGCAAAAAATGGGTTGCTTATGTCATGTACGCACACACCAATAAGCTTCGTACTCTTGCCTCGAAGCTGTTGTGCGACACTATTTGGGAAATATCCCAGTTCTTTCATCACGGATTCAACTTTTTTTTTGGTCTTGTCTGACACATATTTGTGTCCATTGATTGCTCTCGATACGGTCGCAATCGAAAGACCTGCTCTCTTTGCAACATCTTCTATGTTGGCCATTTTATTTCACGCTCCTATTATTCCCAATATTACGAATGTTACGAATCACACTTTATGCAAAGGTTGCCATATTCTGAACATATTATATATATCAATAATTTGTATTACGGTATTTATATACCCAAAAAAAATAAAAATATGCACGATAAATGAACAAAATCATGCATATTTTTATATAAATAATAGGCGCAAGATTACGGTTCATAATCGTTTACAAAGACTTGCGTCTCTGGCGCACTGTCGCTGTAATCAATCGGTACAATACCAAGCATAAAGTCATCAACGCAATACCCAGCGACACATAAAATGCCACATGCATGGACGTCAGAAATATTTCTGGTTGTTCATGCAGATAGGTATTGACCCGATGCCCTACTAATTTGCTCATACTGAAAAAGAGTATTGTTGTAGCAATCGTGATACCCGATATCATGCCCAGATTCCTTGCAAGCGCATTGATACTGCCTGCAATTCCGAGGTATTTTTTTTCGACACTCCCCATGATGATTGCATTGTTCGAAGACTGGAACAACGAACTACCGAGGGCGTTGAGGGCTGTAAATGCACACAAAGTAAAGATTGAAGATCCCGCATGAAATCTTGTATATCCGAGTTGTGACGCGACAACGATAGCAATACCAATCGCCGTGACGAGTTCCTTATTAAAATGATCCCCGAGATAGCCACCAATTGGTGATATGATAAGCATGGTAATTGGAAATACCATCATAATCATACCTGCTTTGCCTGGTGACCAGCCGAGATAATTTTGAAGATAAAATGGCATGATAATCGCCGCGAAAAAATTACAGATAAAAATACACATTGCCGCAATCAAGCTCAATGAAAACAGCTGATTTTTGAACATTGTAAGCTCAATAATCGGCGCTTGTTCTGGTGTCTCATGCATCCTTGTCTCTTGATATAGAAACAGTATAAAAAAGATAACACTTGCAACAATCAACGATATCACCGTATAATGCGCAAATCCCATCGTCTGACCGAGTTCAACCCCTAAAAATAGACAGACAATCGTCAAGAAAAAGAGCAGTGTGCCCAGATAATCAATCTGCTTTGACATTTTCGATTCTTTTGGTACTTTTGGTGTCTTTGGAAAGAGGCGTTGCCCCATAACGATTGCAAATATTCCAATTGGCACATTGATCCAGAAGATGTAAGACCAAGGAAGTACCTGCAGAATCAAACCACCAACACCAGGTCCCGTTACAGATCCTAAAGATACAAAAATTCCGATGTAACTCATGGCACGCGCGCGCACCCTGACAGGAAAGGTCTCCGTCGTGATACCAAAGCTATTGCTCATCGTCATCGCACCACCAATTGCCTGAACGACTCGAGCAAAAAGAAGAAATTGCAGACCAAGTCCAAAGCGCGTCATATTGATACCTGCGAGCAAAGAGCCCAACGTAAAGATATAAGTACCAATCTTAAAGATGCGAATCTTTCCATAGATATCACCAAGCCGTCCAAAAAGAATCAGCAACCCAGATATGGTAATTAAGTAAATTGCAACCGTCCAAGTTGCATGACTCGTTGCCACACCAAGTTCTCTTGAAAGCGTGGGTAGCGCAATATTGACGATAGAGGAATCTAGCGTCGACATAAAAGTAAAAAGTCCCAGCGCAACTAGAATCATCCAGTGTTGTGCTGTGACCTTATCGTTGTCTCTCGTGTTTTCTTTCATCTATTTGTCCTTAATCTTTGTAGCGTTCGGGTTCAGGTGGCATGTACTTCTTGAAGATTCGGTTGAAGATAATAGAACTCAGAAATGCATACAATGCAAATATAATCAAAACCCATAAGAAACCATACATGACATATAGCGGTCTTATAATCGTGATTGTAATCGGGATTGCCATGATGAGGATAGACAAAATTGTCCACGGAAGATTGCTTACAGCAATAATAAATGAGTTCTTAATTGTCGCCTTAATCTTGTTCTCAAAGCGGGAGAGCACTGGAAATACAAATGTCAAAACCATCGCATAAATCAATGCCAGAAGAAAGAGAACCCCTTTGATGAGGACACCCACAAGTCCAGTGATGCGTCCAAACATAAGAAAATACGAAACGAGTCCGATCCCTACGACTAAAAACAAAAGCCATATAATCGTTGCCTGCTTGAAATTGTCTTTAAAAGCTTTAAAAAACTGCTTTACAATTCCAGAATCTTCATCACGCACCATCTTAATGGTCACCGTATATAAAGCTGTCCAAGATGCGCCAATCGTAAATACGGGTATACAGCATACGACAAACAAGAAATTGACCAATACCAAATCGGTAACTTGTCCTAGCCCTTGAAAGATTTTATTATCTGAGTTAAAAAAATTGCCCAACCATGTACCCCATTTCTCGTTTATCTCTATTATATATGTAGATCTTTATTATAATATGCAAAGTCATCCTTCATTATTTTAACACATAAATGGAGTTCATAGAACCGCAACCAATCATTTCTGTTCCTGCTTGCGACGCACATTTTGATAAATTTTGATGGAGTTTGATTGAAACAACGCAATAGATAATAAATGAATGATTTTTAAATAAATCTCATTTATATAAATAATGAAAAAATTAACAATATTTTTATTATACCTCGCTTAATCGTTATAAATTCGAGGATTTTTTTTATTAAAAAATAATGAGGTAAAAAATCATATATTATTTATTTAAATAGTAATTATCAGAAATTTCAATCTATGAATTAGTTTGAAATAAGTGTAGAAATTGTCTGTATTATTATATTAATCAAATCCAATAATCATTAATATATATTATGTAATATTTCAACATGTGTATTGGAGGATATAAACGTATGAGTAAAGTTCTAACCGCTTCGCAAAATCTTGTAAACAAGAATATGCGAAAAATCGCAACAATTGCTACGTTTGGAGGTCTGCTTTTTGGCTATGACACAGGCGTAATCAATGGATCCCTTGAGTTCATGAAACGAAAGGATCAGCTAAACTTAACCCCAAGTACAGAAGGACTGGTATCCAGCTTGCTTACGATTGGTGCCGCAATCGGTGCCGTTATAGGCGGACGACTTGCGGACAAATTTGGCAGAAGAAAAATCATTTCACTTCTCGCATTTCTATTTATAGCGGGAACACTTGGCTGCGTCTTTGCACCAACCACGTCATTCTTTCTCGTGATGAGGTTCTGCCTTGGACTTGCCGTCGGTGCGGCATCTGTAATTGTACCGACATTTTTAGCAGAAATTGCGCCACTAGAAAAACGTGGCCGCATTGTAACACAAAACGAATTCATGATTGTCATCGGTCAATTTGCGGCATTTGTATTCAATGCAATTCTCGGAAATCTAGGTCATGACATTATCGGCAACAGCATCTGGAGATATATGCTTGTCATCGCGACACTGCCTGCAATTGCACTTTGGCTCGGCATGATGATTGTACCAGAATCCCCTAGATGGCTTGCCTCTACAGGAAAACTTGCGAACGCCATTGATGTGCTCAAGCAGGTTCGCGACGCGGCCTATGTTCAAGATGAAATTGATGAAATCAAAATAGCCATCCAAGAAGAAAAGGATATGGAGAAATCCAGTATCAAAGATTTGAAGATTCCTTGGATTAGGCGTCTCGTATTGCTCGGTATCGGAATTGGTGTCGCGCAACAACTTTCTGGTATCAATGTCATGATGTACTATGGCACACAAATTCTGCACAATGCAGGGTTCTCACAATCGGGAGCACTGTATGCAAATATCGCAAATGGTCTTATGTCCGCACTAGCTGCTGGAATTGCCATGTTCCTTATGAAGAAAATTGATAGAAGAAAGATGTATATCTTTGGTGCTGCTGGCGCTTCCATTGCCATGCTACTGCTCTTTATGGAAGAACAGTTCCTTGGTGGCACGTCCATTCAACCATTCCTAACGGTTGCAACAACGGCATTGTACATCTTCCTATTCCAAGGCACTTTAGGTCCTGTAACGTGGCTTATTCTTTCTGAGATATTCCCACTTCGAATCAGAGGATTTGCAATGGGTATATCAACAACGGCCCTATGGCTTGTCAATGCCCTCGTCGGGTACTTCTTCCCACTCATGATGGACAAACTTGGCATGGGACATTCCTTCTTAGTCTTTACCTTTACAAATTTACTTGTGCTTATATTTGCGATTATTTTACTCCCTGAGACACGTGGGAAGACACTTGAGCAGATCGAGCATGAATTTAAATCCAAAAGTCTTGGTACAAAAGAACAGATACAAAATCAAGATCGCGTCGCATAGAATTCACAAAGAGCCAAGCAGTTGATGCTTGGCTCTTTAAAATCTATTTAACTGTAATCTTGCACGTAGCCTTCTTACTATTGGCACCTTTCGCCGTAATTGTTACCGTACCCTTCTTCTAAAAGTTTATAGGTATGTATGAAACGTTGTAATTTCAACATTTAATATTTTATGATTATTGCGACAATTATAGTTCTCCTTCTTTCGTATCGAATCATTTCATACCAGAATATTTCGCAAAAAGTTCCGTACGACTTTGAATTTCGAGTTTTCGATATAGATTTGCCGTGTGAAAATTCACAGTACTTATGCTTATTTTTAATTCTATTGCGATCTGTTTCGCGGAATATTCTGTAAGTAAAAGTGTAAATATTTGTTTTTCGCGTGGTGTCAGCCCAAGATGTTCGCTCGTATCTACAGCCACAACAGTGGAAAGTTCTTCAAATTTTCCCATATCTATCATATGATAGTCATCAGTCCAATCAACCGAAAACAGCCTCTTTGATAGCACTGGAGAAAAACACATGCTGAGACAAATCAAGATCAACACGATTGCAAACGCAATATATTGACTCGGCAATTCAATCTGTGCAAAGATGACATCCGTTCCATAAACCAATGGTACATAGATGATGAAATAAATCAGACAAGTAAGTCGAAACATTCGTAAGGACTCACTACGTTTGATTGCACCACCAAGCAGATAAAGAATGACAATATAGCCTAAACCATCTCCGACTCCATAAGCAAACGAACCACCATTAATCAATATTGAATTATTAAAAAGTAAGCCTGCAAGACCAAGCAATGTAAAGGTCAAAAATAAATTCCAACCATGCAAGGCACTTTTATTGAACATTAATTGAATGATAACAATCAAAATATTTGCAATAAACATCCCCAGTCCATAGACATATCCAACGGCGAGGTCATAGTCATATTCGAGAAACAGTGACATAAAATTACTGATGCTATAGATTACATAAATTGTAAGAATAAGTGGTACGGCAGAACCTTCACCCTTTCGATCCGTTCGATAAGACTCCGTATCTGTGGGCATTTGCATCCGTGTATCATAACAATAAATAAAGACCGAAACCAAAAGTACTGCGATTGCAATTGCAGAACCATAGGTCTTCATAAAGTCTGCAACCGCAGTGATATCCCATAGCATATATGGAATCAATGAATAATAAATCTGTATCATAAGCAATGCTACAAAACGCTCGACATTGTTCAGAACAAAGGAAAAGAGATAAAATCCGATTGCTACACAGATGCCATTGGCAAGATGAAAGAGCAGAAATATCCATAACCGCACGATTCCCTGATTCATAACGAGCTGAAATATAATCGAGATCGCGGAGATGATAACGGCAATACGCAAGGCAGAAGCATAATTTGCTTTTTTTATAAACATCACAACAAACCACCCCATGCCATACATTATAAGCATAAGCGAGGTTGATTCAATCCCAAGTAACGTCATCTCTTGGTCGAGATACCGAAGATCTCCAATGATAATGGAAAGTGGGCAGATTAAAAACACTGCCCACTTTGACCACCTGAAATTACGTAATGACAATTCATCTCGTGTATTCAGTAGATTCCTAAAATAACCCATCTCGTACATTACCTCTCGACTGCAATGCAAATGTCACTCGATGAAATGATACAACATGAAATCACAATTGTCAATCTATTACAACTATTCGAATCGCAACGCATCTATCGGATGCATCTTTGCCGCTTTTCGGGCAGGATAAAGTCCGAATACAAGACCAATCACGGTTGAAAAGAGGACTGCCACGAGTATAACGGTACCTGACATTGAAAATGTCATCTTTGCCGCTGATGCCGCAGCCGCTCCGCTTGAAACACCATTGACAATCGCGAGTATCCCTGCAGAGACAGCAATGCCCATCGCGCAGCCAATCAGACATAGGACGAGTGCTTCCACGATGAACTGAACGAGAATACTCGAACTCTTGGCGCCGAGCGCTTTGCGAATCCCGATTTCTTTTGTACGCTCTGTCACAGAGACGAGCATGATATTCATGATTCCAATGCCACCAACCAAAAGAGAAATCGCGGCGATTCCACCGAGAAGTAAGGCAAATACTTTATAAATTTCATCGATTGATTTTGCCATCTCGTTCTGATTATAGACGTGAAATGCTTCTGGGTCATCACCAAAACGAGCTTTGAGAGCCTCCTTGACAACCTGCTCAGCTCTGCTGACATTGTCAGCTCCTTTTGCAGTCAACAGAAATTCACGGATACCATTTCCAGTACTTGCATCTGTCTGCAATCGCTGCGCAACGGTAAATGGGATATAGATATTGTTGCGATTCGTTTCAGCCATAAGTCCCTTCGGTGTGTTCAGCACACCGACAACTTGATATTTTACACCATCTAGAACAACATCTCGGCCAATGATATCGGTACTGCCAAACAGCGATATTGCAATATCGTTGCTTAGTACCGATACATATGAATTATTATCTAAATCTGCGTGCTTTAGCAGCCGTCCAGAAGCAAGAGTATACCCCTCAATTATAAAATGAGATCCATTTGTTCCAATTCTTGTCACATCGGAAGATTTGATACCATTTCGCATCTTATGTTCTGCAACGGAAGTCAGCTTCGGTGAAATCAAATCGATGCTACGATCCTTTGCAATTTCTTTCAGATCTTCTATCTTCAGTGGCTTCCCTTTATTGTCAGCAATGGAGACACTGAGCATATCCTTTCCCATGCTTGCAACCTCATCGGTTACAGCTTTCGTTGCACTTGTAACAAGGGAAACCAATACGACAAGTGCCGTGACACCAATGATGACGCCAAGCATGGTCAGAAAGGAGCGCATCTTACTAGATGTGATGGCTTTAAGCGCCATCTTTATGGATTTAATTATCATCGCGCACCTCCGCAATTTTGCCATCTTTCAGCATGAGAATTCTTTTTGCCTGTGCGGCAACACTAGCATCATGCGTGATTAATACAATGGTGTGCCCTGCGATATTTAGCTCCTGAAACAATGCCATAATCTCTTCCCCCGTCTTCGAGTCTAAATTTCCAGTTGGTTCATCCGCCAAGATTAAGGCGGGTCTTGTGACAATTGCCCTTGCGATGGCAGCACGCTGCTGCTGACCGCCAGAGATGCTATTGGGTGTATGTTTTCGTCTATGACTCATACCAACTTGTGCCAATGCTTCTGCAACACGTGTCCTGCGTTTTGCAGCGTGGACACCTTGATAAATCAGTGGCAATTCGACATTTTCCTCAATCGTCAACTTATTCAATAAGTTAAAGCTTTGGAAAATGAATCCGATTTTTTTGTTCCGAATTGCGGCAAGTTCATTGTCTGTGTAGACGTCAATGGATTGTCCATCCAAGTCGTATTCTCCTTCCGTTGCAATATCAAGACAACCCATGATATGCATAAGGGTCGACTTTCCACTTCCAGAGGGTCCAATGATTCCAACAAACTCGCCTTCCTTTATCGTCAAATCAACATGATCTAGTGCATACACGGTTTCATCGCCAATATTATAAATCTTAGATATATCCTTAAATACAATCATCAGCTCCTCCTATTCGACCACGACAGGCGAGACATCTGTGCTTACGGGTGCCTCTTTTTTGCCGCCAGCATCTTTGTCCTTGCCATCTGAGGATTTACCTGATTCATCGGGCGACTTCTCACCACCTACGTTGATTGACGTATTGTTTGGATTCGCAGCATCCCCTTTTGCACCCTCTCCAATCAATCCATTTCCATCAGAAATCGGTGCCATATAATAAATTTTATCGCCCTCTTTCAAGCCTGTCTTCACTTCGACGTTCTTACCATCAGATAAGCCCGTTGTGATATCAACTTCATCTTTTGGCATTTGCGCCTCTTTATCTTTCCCTGTATAGACAAAGACTCGATCGCCATATTCCTGAATTGTCTCTGCTGGAATCGTCAGTACGTCGTCTTTCTTCTCCTTAATAATCGTTGCATTGGCACTCATACCAACCTTCATCGCCTCGGTTTTATCGAGTTCGATAACTGCCATATATTTTGGTGCTCCTTTGTCATCCGACGGCTTATCTGCAATCTCTTTCACAATACCAGACATGTCTTTCTCACCAGTTGCATCCACCGCCACGCGTGCGTCCATCTCCTTTTTCAGCTTCGAGATGTCAAGCTCATCGATGTTTACACAGAGATTGATCTTATCCGCTCGTGTAATCGTCATCGCATCCCCCTTCGCCAGTGGTTGCCCATCGGAGATGGTGATATCGTGGATTTGTCCACTACATGGTGAAGTGACAATACTGTCAGATGCGAGTTTGTTCAGCTCATTCAGCTCTGCTACAAGCTTGTCACGCTTTGTAGAAAGGCTCTCGTAATTGGCATTTCCTTTGGGCACTTCAATCGTCATAAGCTTTGTGCCTACATATACCCTTGCATTGTTACTTACATTGACAGATTTCACCGTTCCTAATGCACATGGCACAATCATTTGCTCATGAATCTCTAGCGTACCCTCGCCAATCTTATTGCCGTCATAATTTATCCCAACTGTTTCACCATAATTTGTACCATCATCAGTCAGTGTGACTCTGTAAGGTGCATCGTCTGAGCCCGTGCCGCGCTCGATGATACCATCCACACTCGCGCCATTTGCAAGCATCACTTGTACTTTCGTACCAACATTCAGCTGCGTCTCCGATTTAAAATCGGCACACATTAGACCGTCTAGGGATATGCGCATCAACGTTCCAGCTTCGCCCATTACGGTTGCACAATTCGATCCAGATTCTACGTGAATCGCTTTGACACGACCCGCTACCTTCGCATTGATAGCAGTGATTTCGGTCTTCGCATTGACGAGGTTGAAGATCTCATCATTGACCGTAGATAATTCGTTACGCGCCGCTGCGATACGTTCCATAATGGAATCTGCATCCATCATCACAATGGGATCTCCTTCTTTCACCTCTTGTCCATCAGCAACCAGTAAATGCTTTACCGCAACATTATATGGAATTGTTACTTTCTGCTTATGCTCTGAAAGCACACCTGTTCCTGATAATGTTGTCATAAGATTGCCCTTTGTAACTTTCGCTGACTGAACTGGCGGCACCTGCATCTCACCACCTCGTGTCTTTAACATTTTTGGAACAATCAATGCCGCAGCGACTGCAATCACTAATATTACAATCAAAACGAACAGCCTTTTTTTCTTGCTTCTCTTTGCTGACATGACACAACCTCACTTTTTTCAATGCGAATATAATTACTAAATTGTCTAAATTTGATAAATATTAACAATCTTAGATACAAAGATGTCCTCGGTGAGACATCTAGATTACGATCTGTAAGTATCACCAAGGACAAGTTTCTAAAATCTATATTTTCGTTATTTCACTTCCTCAACATTGACACTCATCCCAGAATCTCCTGGAATTTCCTTACTCCAAGTCTTTCCGCCATCGATAGAATAAAGCGTATCTTTACCGTCCATCTTCACTTCTAGACCACTTTTCTCGTCATCAGGGCTACCTCTATAGCCAGAATCGCCATCCAAACCCTTTGAATTTGGGTTCTCCGTATCGATGTTCTGAGTAAAAGTTTCTCCAGGATTCAGCGCATCACTCTTTGAAGCATTGTTGTGATTTACAACAGCCGCAGTTATCACGACAGTCAGGATTACGGCTGCTACGAGGACACAGATTCTTAGAATCGGCATCTGCTTTTTAATTTCGAAGTTTTTCATTTTATTATTTTCCTTTCGCTGTTACGCAGGTTCTTGCGCGCTTTGCTACGCGGGTTCTTTGCTTGTTGCACCTTTTTCTTCTAATTCATGTGCATGTGGAAACACATACTTTTCTTTTACAAAGGTCAGATTTCCTTTGTTCAGACCCCAGACCTCATCAGCACATTCTGCGACATTTTTGGAATGGGTTACGATGATGACGCATTTGTCTTCATTGTGTGCGATATCTTGGAATATCTGCATGATGTTCTTTTCTGTCTCGGCATCTAGATTACCTGATGGCTCGTCTGCGATGACGACATCTGGATTGTGTGCAAGAGCACGTGCGATGCCAACTCGCTGCTGCTCACCACCCGATAGTTTTAGGATGGGTCTGTCCGCAGTTTCTTTGTCTATGCCGACATTTGCCAATAATTCATAGGCTTTTGCCTTCTTTTTCTTGCATTTTACACCGCTGATGTTCATCGACAATACAATATTGTCAATCGCGGTTGCATTGTTTAGCAGATTGTATCCTTGGAAGATGACACCGACGCTCCTTGCTCTGTAATGATCTCGATTCAGCTTTGACAAGTCCTGTCCGTCATATAGGACTCTTCCTTCTGTTGCCGTGTCCAATCCCGACACGAGGGACAGCAGTGTCGTCTTCCCTGCACCAGACTTGCCCATGACCGCATACATCTTGCCTTTATCAAATGTCGCATTGACATTGCTCAGAACTTTCTTCTTCGTTCCAGGATATGTATAAGTTGTTTTTTCTAAAATTAATGCTTTTTTCATGTGAGTATCCTTTCAGTATGACAAACTTTTAATTTCGTTCTGACAATATCTTCATTGGCTCATATCTTGTGATATACACGATGCCCATGATGCTCGATACGATTGCAAGCATGATGGCAATCAGTATTATCTGAATTGCTGCATCAAAATCAAGATGGACACTAAGCTCTGACAATGGCTTTGCATCGTCACTTGCTGGTGCCCCCGCACTTGCACCAAAATCTAGATGTGAAACGGTATTGCCCGTCGGTGCTTCTTCTGCAATCTGAATCTGATTCTTCAATAATGAATCTGCAATCGGTTGTGAGGCAAATGCGGAGACAGAAAGTCCGATGATAAGACAGGCAAATGTCAATGCAATCATCTCTGTCACAAACCCGATACCGACTTTTCCTTTTTTCATGCCCATCGCTCTGAGTACGCCGATTTCGTATTTTCGTTCCCGAATTGCAAGTGTCGAGATAAGCAATAGAATGATGGCGCCAAGGATTAGGACAACAATCATAAATGTCGTTGTAACCTTTTTCATATTCTCAACGGGTCCAACAACAGCTTTGTAGCCGGCTTCATCTGTTGCAACTTTGTAATAGGATGGTAGACCTTTTTTCTGGAGCTGAGCTGTAAATGCTTTCAAATCGTCAGGATTCTTAAGCGAAAAAGCTGCAGTGACATTTTCTGCACCAAGTTTCTTAATCGTATCAAGTCCTGTTAAAATCTCGTTATTACGGTTCAGCATTGGATTCTTTTCCATGAACTGTGCTGCATCACCGCCAGAAACCATCGTGTTATCTTCGAAGATTCCAGATATTTTCAACTTGTGTACGCGATCTTTACCAAGAATGATTTCAATTTCATCGCCGGGTTTTAATTTATTGAGTTCTGCAAATTGTTGGCTGACGATACATTCATTTTCTTGACGATACATCGCACCATCAATAATCTTACGCGCTTCTTTCTTGAAATCATCGCTGATGTTTTTTGCATTGCTACCGATGAGATAGCCTCTTACCATGAGATCTGGATCATCGACATCATCAACTGGTTTCAGATCCTTAAAATTAATCATCGAGCTTGCATTGTATTGCGCTTCCTTTATATATTTTGAATCGCCAAATTCAAAATATTGCTTCGGCGTGATTTCCTCAACACCCTTGCCATTCTCGCCACTATCTACGAAGTTTCCTTCGTTGATGGCTTTATCGTAGTCTAAGTTCAGCGATACTTCTGAACCGAAACGTCCTTTGTAGTCATCGATAATGGATGATGCCGTTGAGTTGATGATGATGGCAATCGCCGTTGCTACGATGATGACGAGCAAGATGATTCCAATGAGAAAATTTCGACCTTTGTTGCGCCCTAGATTCTTTAGTGCGTTTGTGATTATATACATTGTTAACCTCCACTTTAAATTGATTAGGAATGACACCGTACACTGCGTCACCCCTAAGTTTGCTTCTGCAATTGCTTTGTTGTGAATACATCATAGCATATGGAATGTTTATTGAATGTTAACATGACTTAAATGGAAAATAAAATTTAAAGAAAATGAGGAAAAGATAAATAGAAAGTGGTACCAGTAGCCTCGCTACTTTCAACATACGCGAAACCACCGGCTTGGTCGCAGACATGAGAGACGAGGCTCAGTCCGATGCCATAGCCATCACGATTTAGTTCTCTGACTCTGTATCTATGAGAGAAAATTTTGTCGAGTTTATCTTGACTGATGCCAACGCCGTGATCGTGTACACTGACAACCACAGAATGATTCATCGATCTCACAACTACTTCGATTGAACTGCCCAATCCATATTTAATCGCATTGTCAAGCAGATTGCTCACGGCACGATAAATCCAGCGTTCCTTCGCAAGTATGTCATAATCACCGTCCTCATCAAAATCAAAAGAAATCTGTGCTAGATTACGATATGCATCGCAAGCTTCTGCACAGATGAGCGACACATCCACGACTTCAAGACTTGAATCTATGCCCGCATCCGTACTGGAATCTGTGTCACTTAAGGTAATGACATCTTCTATACTATCAGAAAGCCGATCAAGGATGCGCATCTCGTCGTCATTTTTACTGACGCTTGGATTGGCACGTAGGATGGCAATATTATTTTTCTGTTCATGGCTTAGATAAAATTGCAGACGTTTGTAATCTTGGACATTTTCCTCAATCAATTCTTCTACGCGGGCATATGCAGCGACAAGCGCCTTGTCATGCGCATTTGTAAGACTCGAATCTTTATAATATGCCGCCGCCATCTCCTCGCTGGCGATGTTATCCAGTCCGTCAATCAACGCCTTCGTGCGTCGATGCTCGGCAATCCGTAATACACGCCACAGTAGAAACATGAAGAGACAGATGGCAAATGTCAATGCAATCCCAGCGTAAATCATGCTTGATCGCAACAGTGCAGCAACCTGACTTTGGGCGTCATCTGCGTCATATCCAGTCAAGTCATCTGGGTTTAGGGAACGATTAAAGGTAAGGTCATACATCTCCTTTGGCGATAACACAAATATTGTACTCGCCTCGTCCATAGAATCACTAACAGACGAGCTGAATACAGCATGAAGTAGCACGCCTGCCAGTAAGACAAGCACAATCAATAAAGGTGTAAAGATTAAGATAATTACTCCGTTTTTTCGCATAGCTGATAACCTTTTCCACGAATTGTCTTCAGAATCTCTGTGCCTGCGGCATTTGCAAGTGCTTTCTTCAGTCTTGCAATATGGACACGGACAACAGATGAAAATGGATCAAAATCCTCATCATAAATATGCTCGATAATCTCTTCCGTAGAAATCACCGTCGGATGATGACTCGCAATGTACTCAAGAATGTCAAACTCCTTTGGTTTCAATTCAATCGCAACGTTGTCATAAGTCGCCGTGCGGCTTTGGGGATTGATAGATAATTTACCAATTGTAATCAATGGATTGCTGCGCCCCTGAAAACGCCGAATCACCGCTTGCACGCGTGCGCGAAGTTCCAAAAACTCAAATGGTTTAACAAGATAGTCGTCCGCACCGAGATCCAATCCCAAGGCACGCTGTTCAACTTCATCTCGAGCTGTGACAATGATGACGGGCGTGCTGATATCCGATTTACGTAAATAACGCAAGATATCCAATCCATCCCGATCGGGCAGATTTAAATCGAGCAAAATCGCATCATAACTATTTACAAACGCTTTATCCTCGCCGTCTTCACCTGTATATGCCGTATCAACGGTGAACCCTTCACCCATGAGACCATCTCGCATCAAAGTCGAAAGTGGTTTGTTATCTTCAATGATCAAAATGCGCATAAATCCTCCTACAAAGCCAATTACTTACCTATTAAGCGTATACCCATTTCGAAAGGAAGTCAATTTACGGCTTTTTCACAATCGATTCGTTTTCTTTGTAAAAATGCTAACAGGGCGCAAAAAATGACAATTTGGTAAGAAAAGAGGATTCTTTGATACCAAATTGTCATTTTTTACGCCCTGCGGCACGGACTCTATTCATTCTACTTATTCATTGATACGATACACATCGCTCATATGTCTGCCGCGCGCAATCGCCTCGGCATTCGTTGGTACAAAGATGTCGATGTGATTGCCTTGAATCGCGCCGCCCCTGTCTTCAACCGTATAGACGGTTCCATTAATCTCAACCTTCGTGCCAATTGGATAGGCACTGCTCATTGCAATCATGCCTGGTGCGACAGTCTTGCCGCTGGCAGTTGTTGTGCCGACCCCTGCATCGCCTGTCGTATAATAACTGATGTTGAACTGCCCAAGATACTCTCTTGGCGGTGGTGCTGGTGGTACATATTCAATTGTGTTTGTCTGTGCGTCCGCGGTATATCCAACCTTGACTGGCATCGGCGCGCATGTACCATCAATAGAATCCGATACATTCTCGTAAACTGCGAGCAGTCCGATTATCATAATCATGATTGTAATAAATGCGATAACGCTTGCTTTTTTTATATTTTTAATAACCATGTTTACATTATACCCTGTAAACCCACCCTACAAAATGTAGAGACGTTGGTGTATATATGTAAGCAAATGTGAGCAAACATGTTGATAATACGTATTTGTGTGAAATATCACAATTAATGTGTGACGATGCTGCAATGCCTACAAACACATAGGTTATAGCGACATTTGCATCTCATTATTCATGCAATTCACATGATTATGATAGGAAAGCGAACATTTGTGTGAATAAAACTACGAGTTTCGAACATCTCTTGCTCGATATGCTACGATTCCTATCACAGTAACCACAAGAAATATCACAGACATCACAACCAAAGGTTCGAAATGAATCTGTCCAACTGGATAATCAGGTACATGTGAAAATGGCGTAAGTTTCTCTGTCCACGTAGGTAATTTGAGCAATTTACCCAGATATACCAATAGAAATGATGCAGCAAATGCGAGCCAAATCAAGGAACTAAGTTTCGGTAATAACCCAATGAGCAAGACTTCGAGACCAAGAAATATCCAAATGGCGGGTAATGATATCAATGCCGTCTTTACAAATATGGCTAAATGGATTGGATCCTTCATAACGGATGCCGATGCGGTCCATTCGCCAAAAGCGCACAGAAATTGAAAGAGGATGCTCGCTCCGAAGGCAATGACGACATAGGATAAAAAGTGTGTATCTTTGCTTACACTTTTTGCATAGAGCTGATCTATTCGCTGCTTGTGCTCTTCTACTTGAATTTTGTGGATGATATTGATTATCGGCACCGTTGTGATGAGACCCATAACGAGCGCTAGATACGAGATGAAGCTGTAAAGAGCCTCGTTTGCGGGTGCTCCTTTCGCCTCGCCAATCAACTGTCCGATTATCGCATTGTCCGACATAAATTTCTCAAAATCGCCGAAAATGGAACCATATGATAACCCTAAAATGAATATAACAAGACCCCATGTGATGATTTGATTTCGCACAAGCCGAAAGGACAAGGTGCCTGCACCTCGAAGCCATAGTCCAGCATGAGTCCGACCTTTTCGCTGGGGTAAGAAACCATCATAGAGATCTCGTTTTGAATTTAGATAGATTGAAATCGCGAGCAAAACTACCGACGCAGCAACAATAATCAGAACCTGCGCATAATCATCTGTCACATAAGGTTTCGTCTTAAATGCAATGCCAAAAGGAGTAAACCAATTGAGGATATCATATTTTATGTCGCCGATTGCCCGAAACATATAGGCAATACCAAGAGCACCCATACCAAGCGCGTTGGCACCGCGCGCAGTCATACAAATTTGTGATGTAACCGTTGCAATACCACCGAAAAACAATCCCGTCGCACCCTGAATCAATCCAAAGAGCAGACTCCCTTTTAAGTCCATCGATGGCACACCACAAGCGGCAACACCAAATCCCGTAACCATTCCAATCAACAAATTGAAAGCCACCATAATCACAATTGTAGAACTTAGGATGCTTTCACGACCAATTGGTAATGAACTGAGTACCTCGATCCTGCCATCTTCCTCATCATTTCTGCAATGACGCGTGACAAAAAAGAGATTCATAATCGCCTGCAATGCAATCGTGAAACTCAACATCATCTGAATATACATAACACCATAAGTATAGCTCTTCGCATACAGCGGCCCCATCATCACAATCATCGCAGGATTCTTCATCGTCTCATAATACATATTCAGATCCGCTTGCGTTGGCGCAATACCAACAAACGCAGGCACAAATGCGATATTCATGATCAACACACCGATTATCCATGCAGTGAGCCAGATACGATCCTGCTTTAGGATGAAGCGCATGATATTTTTTGAATTACAAAAAATTGAATTCATCACGTCACCTATTGGTTGCCCTCAATCGAAGACTCCTTTAAAGAAAACAAGTGTGCTTATTTTTTGTCTCGTCAGCGACCTATTGATTGTCCACAACCGAAGACTCCTTTGTCATGGAAAGCAAATTTTGCATGTCACGTGAATCTTGTACATAGTGGCTCATGAACAATTCTTCAAGCGATGGTGGTGCGATGGTAATGTGATTAATTTGTTTTGAGGCGAGATACGCCATGATATTGCTCGTCTCATCATTGTCAATTTGAAAAGTGACTTCTTGGGCATGTTGAGAATCATCCTTTTGTATTGCTTTTTGTATTGCTTTTTGTATTGCTTGTAGATTATCATCGTTTGGTTTACCCAGACTATTTTGATTGTTTTGAATCCTATCATTCTGATGATTCAAAGCGTTACGCTTCGGATTGATTTGTGACTTCACATTATAGACGCCTTTGATTGAAGACAAGTCCGATAAATCGCCCTTCACCTGTACGGACACATTGTTGCGGCTCAGATGTCTCAAATCATTCAGTGTCCCCGTATCGATAATCTGCCCAAGGCGAATAATCGAGACCTTATCGCATAAACTCTCTACCTCTGAAAGAATATGGCTCGAAAGCAATATCGTCTTCCCCGCAGCTTTCACCTCCGAAACACACTGCTTAAAGACTTGTTCCATCAATGGATCCAGCCCAGAAGTCGGCTCATCCAAAATATAAAGATCCGCATCGGACGCAAATGCCGCAATGAGCGCGACCTTCTGACGATTCCCCTTCGAATAAGTACCCGCTTTCTTCGATGGATCAAGATCAAATCGTTCGATTAATTCATCACGTAATTTTAGATTCTTTGAAGATGCTCGCCCTTCTTTCATGCGGATAAATAAATCAATAATCTCGCCACCACTGAGATTGTTCCATAGATTCACATCGCCTGGCACATAGGAGATACGTTTGTGAATGGTGGTGCTGTCACGCCAGACGTCCTTACCAAAAATCGTCGCTCTACCACTTGTCGCTTTCAAGATACCCAATAAGATCCGAATTGTCGTACTTTTACCTGCACCATTCGGACCGATAAACCCATAGACTTCGCCTTGCGCAACATGCAAATCAATCCCGCGAAGTGCTTCAAACTTGCCAAATTTCTTTGTAAGGTTGTTACTCTCAATGATGCTCATAGGCGGAATCCTCCAATTATCAAAAAAGCTACGAACAATCAAGTCCTTATTATGATATCGCTGTCTCAAGTGCAATCTTCATCATATCGGTAAATGAATTCTGACGATCTTCATTGCTAGCAAGCTCACCTGATACAAAATGGTCGCTAATGGTCAAAATGGCCAGTGCACGCACGCCATGTCTTGCAGCATTCATATAGAGTGCCGCAGTCTCCATCTCAACCGCAAGCACGCCCATTTTCACCCATCGTTTCCACCAATTCTCATTATCTTCATAGAAGACATCGGTGGTTACAACTGTGCCAGTCGTTACATCAATCCCCAGTTCATGCGCTTTTCCATAGGCTTTATAAAGTAAATCAAAGTCTGCTACAGCAGAAAATGTTCCATTCAGTTCATAATTCTTTACAAATGCTGACTCATACGAAGCACCTGTTGCAAGCAAGGTATCTCCAACATGTAGATTCTCATGGAATCCACCAGCAGTACCAACACGGATCAGATTTTTCACGTCATACGAGCTGATTAATTCATTCGTATAGATTCCAATCGAAGGACATCCCATACCTGTCCCCTGCACACTCACACGCTGTCCCTTATATGTCCCAGTAAATCCTAACATGCCACGGGTGTAATTATACTGCGAGACATCCTCCAAGAAATTGTCTGCGATAAACTTCGCGCGTAGTGGGTCTCCCGGCAATAAAACCGTCTCCGCGATTTCACCAACTTTTGCATCGATATGTAATGACATTTTTACCTCCTGTTTCCATATTCACAAAACTACTTTATTCAAAAATACAAAACCTCACTCAGGGTTTTATGAGGATACTTGTGGATTTCCATTCTTCCCCACCGCTGCCCCTCTTCACGAAGTTACGTCATTGTAAAAAATTTCAGACCTCACTCAGGGTTTTATGAGGGTACTTGTGGATTTCCATTCTTCCCTCCGCTGCCCCTCTTCACGAAGTTACGTCGTTGTAAAAAATTCCAGACCTCA
>JAISJM010000036.1 GCA_031261525.1 Eubacteriales Family XIII. Incertae Sedis bacterium | reverse complement strand
ACGAGTGGTTGTCCGTTGGGCGCAAGTGGTCATAAGTGTAGCAAGTGACGACGAGTGGTTGGTTGTCCGTTGGGCGCAAGTGGACATAAGTAAGCGCAAATGGTTGTAAATGGACATAAGTGACGGTGAGTGGTTATGAGTTGGGCGCAAGTGGTCATAAGTGTAGCAAGTGACGGTGAGTGGCTGAAATTCACAATATCTTCCTAACTCGATTTTGGACACAAAAACAGGCGTTATTCTGTCAGAAATCGAGTTAGGAAGAGAATTTATTGGACAAGCAGATTATAAGCAAACACAATTCATACAACTATCATATTATTGCCTTGATAGATGCGCAAGTATAATGATAAACTTGTTACATGAATAAAACAGAAATGAGAAAAATAATATTGACACGCACGGATAAACTTGATGCCGAATACATTCGTGACACAGATGCACAGATTGCCGCCTCGTTTTTCGATCTCGACGCCTATCAGCATGCGGATCAAGTCTTTATCTACGCATCTTACCGTAAAGAAATCGATACTTTTGCAATCATTACACGCATGCTCGCAGACGGGAAAGCCGTCTATGTGCCAAAAGTAATCTCTCGCAAATGTCGCAAGATGACCGCCATACGTATTCATACGCTCGATGAGCTGAAACCTGGGTATATGGGGATTCCAGAGCCGATTGGGGTAGATGATAATCAAACATACTGTGATTCAAAAATCAAAGATGCAAAATTTGATATCGGGAATACATGCTATGAGAAGTCACGTTCAACATCGCTCATCGTGCTGCCGTGTCTATATATTGATGAGAATTTTAATCGCCTCGGATATGGTGGCGGATTTTATGATACGTTTCTTGAGGAGCACATAGGACGTCCAGTCAACAACTCAATCAGTAAGCCAATCAATAAACAAATCAAAATGCCAACAATCGTCGCCATGCAGCGCACAAAAGCAATCTCAAATCTGGGCTTCATTGAGTCTGAGATGCATGACTTCAAGGCTGATATTGTGATTGACGAGAATTCTGTTCGCACCAATCCGCAAGTTATCATCTAATCACACGCGCGTAAGGTTCGTATAAAGTGTTATTGTAAGCATAACAATCATGAATCGAAGCGGCATCTGCACAGCAACATATTCGAAAATAGCTAAAAATATATGAAATCATGCGTTAATTGGGGTGAGATGTAAGGTTGGATATCACATCTTACCGCGAAAAACTCGCAAAAATCACAGATATAGGAGGATAAATCGGTGAAAATGTCGACTTTTTCGCGGTTGATTATTTTTCATGCAATTTGACAATAACATATTGAGCGACAGCAAATCTTGAGGATGATTTTAATTACAGATTCGTAGCAAAGCCATTCTGCAATACATTTTAATGTGGCAATACATTCTAATGTGGCAATACATTCTAATGCATATTCGTACGACTTGTGGATTCCCTTCAGATTTGTATCGAAGCTTCGGCGCTAATACAATGCCCCCAAATAATATAATGCATAAAAATAATGAAGACCCCGCTTACGCGGGGTCTCATGTGTATTGATACGAGTACGATGTACTCAGTATCGACGACTAATTGATTGACTCTAAGAATTGCACATTCCACTGGGGAAATGTCGACATGATTCTCAGGTACATGCAAATCTGCACTACTTCGTGTTGGTTGTTCTCAAAAGCCTATGGCATCAGAACATGAACTACTTCGTGTAGGTTAATGCTCAAGGCTTGTGGCACTAGAACCAACGCCGTATCAACAAATTATGTGAGGTTGCCACAGGGGCATTTTGGCGTTGAGATACACACAAACCGTAAGGATTTTATGCTTTCTTTGCGTGCTTTCTCATATCCCAAACTACAGCACCGACGATGATACCGCCCTTTACAATCTGCTGAATGTAAGGAGATACGCCGAGAATCAATAGTCCATTGTTGATGACACCAAGAATCAAGATACCAGCGATTACGCCAGAGATTCGAGCAACACCACCTGTATGAGATGTACCACCGACTGTTGCGGCAGCGATTGCATCGAGCTCATAGTTGAAACCGAGTGTTGCGATACCAGAACCAGAACGGGAAGCGAGCAATACGCCACCAAGACCTGCGCAGCAGGAGCAGAATGTGTATGCGAGGATGAGGTTCTTCTCAACCTTGATACCTGCTACCTTTGCAGCGATGTCATTGCCACCGATTGCAAAGATGTTCTTACCAAATCTTGTCTGTGTTAATAGTACACCACCGATGATAACAACGACGACTGCAACTGTTACTACGTTTGGAACCTTAGGAATGAGGAACCCTTGACCCATGATTTTGAAACCAGGTGTCAAGTTTGCTACTGGATAAGCGTTGGTGTAAAGAAGTGCAATACCCTTGACAACAAGCTGTGCACCAAGTGTTGCGATGAATGGTGGAATCTTTGTGTAAGCAATGAAGAAACCATTACAGAAGCCAACGACTGCGGCTACTGCAACACCAGCGATGAGACCAACAAATGCGGGCATTGGTGTGCTTAAATGGAGCAATGTATCAGGACCAATCTGCTGACAAAGAGATGCCGATACGGTTGCAGAGAGTGCGAGCACTGCTGCTGTACTGATATCGATACCTTTTGCCAAGATGGTGAACATTACACCAACGGTAAGCATTGCTTTGATTGCTTCTGTTGTAAGTAGGTTGGAAATGTTAACTGGTGTAACAAATGAACCACCTGTTGCAATACTCACAACGATTACCATTACAATGAGTACGAGCCATACTGTATTTTTTTTAGCGATTGCAGCGATATTTACGCCACCCTTTGCGCCTTCAGACATACTGATCATTAATCTTCTCCTCCGTTTTCTATACCGATGCCGTAGCATACTGCATCACTAATTCTTGTGTAGCATCAGCCCTGTCAATGATACCTGTCATATGCCCTTCATGCATTACGAGGATACGATCACTCATACCGAGGACTTCTGGCATCTCTGAACTAATCATGATGATGGATTTACCTTCTGCGGCAAGTCTTGTAATGAGCGAATGAATCTCAGACTTCGCACCTACATCAATACCTCTTGTTGGTTCATCGACAATCAGGATATCTGGGTCTGTCAGCAACCATCTTGCGACAAGAACCTTCTGCTGATTACCACCGGAGAGATTCTTAATCTCCTGGGCTAAACTTGGTGTCTTTACGTTGAGTTTCTCAACATATTCTTGTGCATCCGAACGAATCTTCTTATGATTGAGTGGCAATCCGTAATGATCTAAATTGGCAATAATGGTGTTGTCCGCTACGGATAACATGCCGAAGATACCATTACCACGTCTGTCCTCTGTTAGAAGACCAATCTTGTTGTGGATTGCATCTCTTGGTGAATTAATCTTAATTTCAACGCCATCCTTGTAAATCTTACCAGCTGTAATTGGATGCATACCGAAGATTGTCTCAACAATCTCTGTACGCCCTGCACCAACGAGACCAGCAAATCCAAGAATTTCGCCTTTGCGGAGTTCAAAGCTTACATCTTGGAATAATTTCCCAGATGATAAACCCTCCACTTTAAAGATTGGTGGCCCAATCTCAAAGCTCAATTTTGGGAACATCGCAGTCAATTTTCTACCTACCATGAGCTGAATCAACTCTTCTTGGTCGATATCTTTTGTGTTTCTTGAATCTACGTATTCACCATCTCTATATATTGTGAGGTCGTCACATATACCAAAAATCTCGTCCATCTTGTGGGAGATGTATATGAGTGATACGCCCTTTGATTTCAAATCATTGATAATTCTAAAGAGGTCTTCAGCCTCAGTAGCAGTAAGTGCCGATGTAGGCTCATCCATGATTACAATGCTCGCATCATGAGATACTGCCTTACTAATCTCGACCATTTGCATCTTTGCAACACTTAGATTGCCCATTTTTTCTTTTGGATCGAGATTGACATTGATTCGTGCAAACAAATCAATCGTATCCTGTAACATCTTCTTATGATCTACAAAGATGCCGCCAGGTCTCATTGGCTCTCGTCCAAGCCATACATTTTCCATGACCGTTCTTTCGGGTACAGGGCTCAATTCTTGATGAACCATGCTGATACCTGCCTCAAGTGCTTCTCTTACGTTGTTGAATGAAACTTGCTCACCCTTATAAGTAATTGAGCCCTCGTTGGCGGTATACATACCGATAAGACATTTCATGAGTGTGGATTTACCAGCTCCATTTTCACCCATCAGGCCATGTACAGTTCCAGGTCTTACTCTTAAATCTACTCCCTTAAGAGCCTTTACTCCTGGAAACGACTTGACGATGCCTTGCATTTCAAGTACGTACTCCATACCGTTCCTCCTATCAATACACAAAATACCAAACTATATCTCCATTAAAAAGCGGTGGCGAGGGGGCGACCCTGCCGCCGCTTTATTGGACTAAATTAATGAATATACCCTTTTAGGACTCAATTAGTAGTACCAATCAGTGCCTAACGAAACAATAATTCCTAATAAATTATTTTTGTAAATCAATAAATTCTTGAGCATTCTCTTTTGTGATGAGTACGAATGGGATGATTACGTGCGTATCAACATCCTTACCGTCAACAAGATCCTGTGCTGCTTGGATTGCGCCTTCGCCTTGACCAATTGCATCCTGATATACAGAAGCGTTTAGACCACCATCAAGAATAGATTGGCAAGCTTCAACTGTTCCATCAAGACCTACTACAGGAACATCTGCAGTTGTCTTACCAACAGCTTTCAATGCTTCGAGTGCACCAAGTGCCATCTCGTCATTGTTGGAAATGATTACGTCTACTGGCTTACCTGTACCTAGGAATGTCTGAATTAATTGCATAGCTTTTGCTCTATCCCACTCTGCTGTATCTTTGAATTGCTCAGTGAGTGTGTAACCTTCTGCTTTTAGACCATCAAGAGCACCATCTGATCTCAATAGTACGGACGCATTTCCTAAGATTCCTTGAAGAAGTGCATAGTTTAGATCTTTCTTATCTTTGAATAGTTCATTTGCAATGAACTCTGCTTGTAATTCACCAGCTTGCGCTTCGTCAGAGTTTACACATACAACTTTATTTGCAACAAGAATATCCTCTTTAGGCTGTCTGTTTACAAATACAACTGGTGTATCTCCAGCTGCAGCAACGAGTGCTTCTGCTGTGTCAGGTTCTTGTGGAACCACAACGATTGCATCCATACCCTGTGATGCAAATGTCTGAATCTGGTCGATTTGCTTCTGAACGTCTTTTTGTGCATCTTGAATATTCAATTCAATACCAAGTTCTTTTGCTTTCTTCTCAGCAGCTGTGATTACATTTACTTGGAATTGATCCTTTTCACAAACAGTATAACCAATTTTAAGCTTCTTGGATCCGCTGTCACTGCTACCACTGTCGCCGCTGCCGCTGTCACTGCTGCCACTTCCACCACATCCAGCAAGCAATCCGGTAATCACCATTGTCATTACCAATAGAGTTACTAATACTTTCTTCATTCTATGTTCCTCCTACTAACTTATATGAGTCAGCAATATGCTGTCTCGCATCGATTGACATAATCTTATAACTTTCTTGTCCAACATGATATTAAATATTTATTCACTTTATTCACATTAAGTACACTATATTTTGGAACATTTTATTAAAAATATCTCCGATATCACCCATAATTGACGAAAATGACAAGAAACCTATATTTTTTGTCATATGGTGATTACAGGTGATTGAAAATGACGATGTTTGAAAAAATTGTCAGAAATTTTTATATGATTCTTGCACAAATCCCCCTTTTTACCTCAAAAAAGTATAAAAATAACGAAAAAAAAGACCCCGCAACTGCGGGATCCCAGAACACAATATGATCATTCGCTTTATAGAATTTAAGCTTTCTTTGCATGCTTTCTCATATCCCAGACAACAGCACCGACGATGATACCGCCCTTTACAATCTGCTGAATGTAAGGAGATACGCCGAGGATAAGAAGCCCGTTGTTGATGACACCAAGAATCAAGATACCAGCAATTACGCCAGAGATTCGAGCAACACCACCTGTATGAGAGGTACCACCGACTGTTGCGGCAGCGATTGCATCGAGCTCATAGTTGAAACCGAGTGTTGCAATACCAGAACCAGAACGGGAAGCGAGTAATACACCACCGAGACCTGCGCAAGCAGAGCAGAATGTGTAAGCGAGAACAAGATTCTTCTCAACCTTGATACCTGCTACCTTTGCAGCGATGTCATTGCCACCAATTGCAAAGATGTTCTTACCAAATCTTGTCTGTGTGAGCAATATACCGCCGAGAGCAACGACAACAATCGCAATAGTTACTACATTTGGTACTTTAGGAATCATGAATCCTTGACCCATACTCTTGAAGCCAGGTGTCAAGTTTGCTACTGGATAAGCATTGGTGTAAAGAAGTGCAATACCCTTTACAACAAGCTGTGCACCAAGTGTTGCGATGAATGGTGGAATCTTTGTATAAGCGATAAAGAAACCATTGCAGAAACCAACAACGGCTGCTACTGCAATACCAGCGATAAGACCAACAAATGCTGGCATTGGCTGACTTAGATGAAGTAGTGTATCAGGACCAACTTGCTGACAAAGAGATGCAGATACTGTTGCAGAGAGTGCGAGCACTGCTGCTGTACTGATATCAATACCTTTAGCCAAAATCGTATACATTACACCAACGGTAAGCATTGCTTTGATTGCTTCCGTTGTAAGTAGGTTGGAAATGTTGACGGGTGTGATAAAGGAACCACCTGTTGCAATACTCACAGCAATAACCATTACGATGAGTACGAGCCATACTGTATTTTTTTTGGCAAATGCAGCGACATTTACGCCACCCTTTGCGCTTTCAGACATACCGATCATAAATCTTCTCCTCCATTTTTCTATACTGATGCGGTAGCATACTGCATCACTAATTCCTGTGTGGCATCAGCCCTGTCAACAATACCGGTCATATGTCCTTCGTGCATTACGAGGATACGATCACTCATACCGAGGACTTCTGGCATCTCTGAACTGATCATGATGATGGATTTTCCTTCAGCCGCAAGTCTTGTGATAAGCGAATGAATCTCGGATTTTGCGCCTACATCAATACCTCTTGTCGGTTCATCTACAATCAAGATATCTGGGTCTGTTAAGAGCCATCTTGCAATCAATACTTTCTGTTGATTACCACCGGAGAGATTTTTCATCTCTTCTGCTAGGCTTGGTGTCTTTACGTTGAGCTTCTCAACATATTCTTGTGCATCTGAGCGAATCTTCTTATGGTTGAGTGGCAATCCATAATTCTCCAAGTTGGCAATAATCGTATTTTCTGCGATGGTTAACATGCCGAAGATACCATTACCACGTCGATCCTCTGTCAGAAGACCAATCTTATTGGCAATTGCATCACAGGGAGAATCAATCGTAATTTCTTTGCCGTCCTTGAAGATTTTACCTGCTGTGACTGGGTGCATACCGAAAATTGTCTCAACAATCTCTGTACGTCCTGCACCAACAAGACCAGCAAATCCAAGAATCTCACCTTTGCGAAGCTCGAAACTTACATCTTGGAACAATTTACCAGAAGATAAGCCCTCTACGCGGAAGATTGGTTCACCAATCTCAAAGCTCAATTTCGGGAACATCGCAGTCAGTTTTCTACCAACCATGAGCTGAATCAGTTCATCTTGGTCGATATCTTTTGTATTTCTGGAGTCGACGTATTCACCGTCTCTATAGATTGTTAGGTCGTCACAAATACGGAAAATTTCGTCCATCTTATGGGAGATGTATATGAGAGATACGCCATTTGATTTTAAATCAGCAATGATTCTAAATAAATCTTCTGCCTCTGTAGATGTAAGCGCTGATGTAGGCTCATCCATGATTACAATGCTCGCATTGTGGGATACTGCCTTACTAATCTCAACCATCTGCATCTTTGCAACACTGAGGTTGCCCATTCGCTCTTTTGGATCAAGATTGACGTTGATTTCAGCAAACAAATCAATCGTATCTTGAAGCATCTTCTTATGGTCTACAAAGATATTGCCTTTTTTCATTGGCTCTCTTCCCAACCATACATTTTCCATGACCGTTCTTTCGGGTACAGGGCTCAATTCTTGATGAACCATGCTGATACCTGCCTCAAGTGCTTCTCTTACAGTATTGAATGATATAACTTCACCTTTGTAAGTAATCGAGCCCTCGTTGGCGGTATACATACCGATAAGACATTTCATGAGTGTGGATTTACCAGCTCCATTTTCACCCATCAGGCCATGTACAGTTCCAGGTCTTACTCTAAGATCTACCCCTTTAAGAGCTTTTACACCTGGGAACGTCTTGACGATGCCTTGCATTTCAAGTACGTATTCCATACCGTTCCTCCTATCAATACACAAAATACTAAACTATAATCTCCATATAAAAAACGGTGACTAGGGGTGCCCAGCCACCGCGTTATTGGACTAAATTAACTCTGTATGTCAATAAATTCCTGTGCGTTGTCCTTTGTGATGAGTACGAATGGAATGATTACATGCGTATCAACATCCTTACCATCAATTAGATCCTTTGCAGCTTGGATTGCGCCTTCGCCTTGACCAATTGCATCCTGATATACGGAGCAACTTAGACCACCATCAAGAATGGATTGGCAAGCTTCTTTTGTTCCATCAAGACCGAGAATCGCGATATCTTCTGTTGTCTTACCAACAGCTTTAATTGCTTCAAGTGCACCGAGAGCCATATCATCATTGTTTGAGATGATTACATCTACGTCTTTACCCGTTCCCAAGAATGACTGAATCAATTGCATTGCTTTTGCTCGATCCCACTCTGCGGTATCTTTAAAAATCTGGTTTGGCTTGATGTCTTCAGCTTTCATGCCATCGACGACGCCATCTGATCTCAAGAGTACAGATGCATTGCCCATCTTACCTTGAAGAAGCGCATAATTGATTTCTGTCTTATCTGGGAAATGAGCCTTGATGAATTCAGCCTGTAGTTCGCCAGCCTGTGCTTCATCAGAATTTACGCATACGACTTCATTTGCAATCAGAACTTCCTCAGCAGGCTGTCTGTTGACAAATATAACTGGAACGTCACCAGCAGCGTCTACGAGCGCTTCAGCGGTATCTGGTTCAGCAGGGATAACAACGATTGCGTCCATGCCCTGTGATGCAAATGACTTAATTTGGTCAATCTGCTTCTGTGCATCTGTCTGTGCATCCTGAATGTTCAGCTTGATGCCAAGTTCGTCAGCCTTTGCGGTAGCTGCCTTAATTACATTTACTTGGAACTGATCCTTTTCACATACTGTGTATCCGACTTTGAGTCCTTTATCTTTACTGTCGCTACCATCACTTGCTTTTGCGCCGCAACCGGCAAGCAACCCGGTAATCATCAATGTCATCACCAATAGTGCTACTATTACTTTTTTCATCCTGTTTCCTCCTACTAACATATATGAGGCAGTCCTATACTGTCTCGCACCGATTCCCTAATCATATAACTATATTTGACAACATAATACCCAATCTCGAGTCCATTTTCTAACCATAAGAGCACTTTATTTTCAAAATTGTCGTGAAAATTATCTACAATAACGTTTATCACTGACGAAAAAAGCGTCAAACCTATATTTATTACGATGCATTGGTGTCTCGTGACTGGTTATGACACCGTTTGAAAAATAATCAAATTATTTTTATATGATTCAGTACATAAATTACGATATTTCAAGCTTTTCACGAAAAGAAGTGCATCCATTTAATTGTCACTTGATTCAGATTTTATGCTCGATTTTGATTGATGCCATAAAAAAACGGTTATTTTCAAATCGCAAAATTTGAAAATAACCGTACAAAAATTATATTGACTGCACATTTCGTAGCGAGAGCGGAACTCACACGGAATATCTCTGAGTAACTGGCGGATTTCCATTTTTCCTTCCGCCATTAGCAAGAGCGGCTCAGATATTTCGTGTGAGTTCCGCTCTCGCTTAGCAATAAATCGTCAGACCCCAGATGGCTTTACGACAAATAAAGTAACTTGGTGTGCACGAAGCCTGACGCTCAGTTCGATTTCGCCTTGTTTTGCATCGAGTGTCGTCACCGTATAAGACGGCCTCGAAATTCCTTTGAGATAGTCCTGCGCCGAAGGTTGAAGCACGTTCGGCGAGCCCATTTTCACCCACTGGTCGTACACATTACCATTTTCACGGCTGATGGTATACGTCTCAACCATATAGTCTTCGCATTCAAGCCCTTTCAGCACAAACAATTTATTGATATCGCTCTTCGGCTCAAAGACTTGATAACGCGCATTTAGGCTATCGCCATTGCGCTCTACGTCGAGGAACATGCGATCATAGTGCGTATAGTTGTAGCAAATGACCGTAAACACGCCCTCGCGCTTAAATACCGCATAATCATCACCTTGGACAATCAGCTGATCTCCAAGTTTATTTAAAAATGTATACGCATAATATCCACACTTTGGCAGACCATTGTACGTAAAGAGACCATACCCGCCATGGAAAATCTTCTGCTCAACAGGCAATTCTTCCATGAAATCCGTCATTGCCCAATAGCCCATCGCCTCGAGCCGGTCTCCAGCCTGCATGACATTCTTTACAATATATGCCGCTTTGTATGCCGTATCGTTGGCGACATCTCGCTGCCACATTGTCGAATTCCATGCATCAATCAGAATACGTGGTTTTGAGATGTTTTTCTTACGTAAAAATGTCCTCAATTTACTCGTCATATCAAGCAAATAGTTTGGATTCGGACTGATGGACGCAGGTGTTGAGGTATGCGTCTCCGCGAGACTCCAGACGACGTCACCAGGCTCTTTGAACTCACCGCCAAAACTTTGTGTCGAGATAATATCTGGGACACAATCATTTTCCACACAGTAATTGAAGAACTTATCCCAATTGTCATAGAATTTTAGTGGCAGCGTTCCGATATCACAGCCAGGACCAACAATGGTCGCATCTGGAATCAAGAATTTAACCGCTTTATAGACACTCTCATACATGGCAATATATTCATCAACTGTAAATACGCCAACAAAAATATAGTAGCCACTGATATTGGAGAACCACCAACTCTTCACCTCATTGACACCATATCGTTCAATCCAGTGCTTCATGAGGTTGTAGATTAAGCCCTCCCATTTGCTCATGTCACTTGGCGCATTGAAGACGGAACTATGCTCGTACCGATAGGTCTTCTCAGAAACCATCGCTGATGGCACGAAACTAAACTCGACAAATGGCTTCAAATGAACGGATAAGATGAAATCAAAGAGGATATCGAGGTAGCCAAAATTGTAAATGGGCTTGCCCTCTTCATCTTCGCGATAGATATTCATATCATCATCAAGGATGCCATGGAAACGGATGTATTCGAAACCGATATCCTCTTGGCATTTTTTAATCTGCTCTTGAACCGGCGCGAGTAAGACTTCTTTTGCCCAGCCCATCGTCAATAGCTTTTTCCAATTATGGGGCCAACTGATACTCTGACCATTGATGTCGATGATGACTTCATCTGGCGTAATCGTCCTTGCAGGCGTTGTCTGAACGCTGCCGTGATCGCCCTCTACCATATAAGCGGACAGCGTATCGACGACAGCGCCTAAAAGTTTGTCGCCATCATGTTGCTTGTGTTCCCCTCTGGTAAGGTTGACATTTTTTCGGAATGCCTTTGGCGTATCGCCATACTCCTCTTTGAATGCAGAGATGAACGCGTTGATATTTGGGAATCCATTGTTCATCGCGATTGTCGTGATTGAATCGTTGGTATTGCAAATGGCAACGTACGCGTAACCAAGCCGAAGCATCTTCAGATACTGCGTAAAGCTGACGCCGATATGTTTGGAGAAGAATCGCGAAAAATAGCCAGGCGATAGAAATTCTGTCGACGCAAGACTTTCCAATGTAATCGGCTGGGCGTAATTATTTCTTATATACTCCAAGATCCGCTTGAAACGCATGCGATCCCCATGATGGGATTCGTCTTTTGATATTCTGACCGAGAAATATTTCTCATAGATTCTCAGCAGACTCACCATCTCCTCATATACAAAAAGCCTGAGACCATCTTGTTCACGATCAATAATGGCATTGAAAATCTTCGCAATATATCTACGTATGAGGTCATATCGTGCGGGTTCATCCTTGTCACCTGATGGCGTGGCAGAACAGCAACGCACACGTTTGCTCTCCAAAATATCCTGATGAGATCGGAGAAAACTTGGATCAATATGCGCGCTTAATAGAATCGCATCGCCACTTACGTACATCGAATAGGGCGTATAGCGATTGATAACGAGGACATCGTCCTTTTGTAGACTGTATTTTGCACCCTCGCTCACAATCTCTGTCGTGCCATACAGCACGATTAATGTTGTAAGCGTCTCGTCCCAGTATTCATTTTTATTGTTGGCATAGTCAACAATTTCAAAATAGATATCATTGCCTACTTCACTACTAGAATACCTCATTTAACACTTCCCTTGCTAGACGCTTCACGTCCCTTGGTATATTTTGTATGTATGCATCAGGATAAAGTTCGATCAGTTTCTTTAGATTGTCAATCCCTTTGCACGTCAACATGACATTTGGACATAACGCGGTCTTTTCTGCCTGTATCGCTTTTCCAATATTGCCAATATTGACCTCTTCGATGTTGTGGATATGTTCGGCAATGTATACCGCATCGCAGATTGTCCGCACGAGCACAAGCATCTTCATGCTTTCCGCGCGCTTATCGGTAAGAAGATTCAGCGCGCCGTCCAAGTCCCGAACGGCGCACTTGATATCCGCTGGACCTGAAGCACATTGCGCTTCCAAAAGAGCTGGATTGCTCGCAACGGCGTCATTTGCCACTAGAATCGCATCTACTTCTAGCGCCTTTGTCCATGCCAGTGTAATCTGACCGTGAATTAGTCGCTCATCGACTCTTAGCTGCTTTATCATGGTATCTGCCTCTCTAACCTAGGAACCCTAAAATCCGCTGATTCACTTTTTCTGCGCCCATAATCTGTTCGATTTCGTAGATGTCTGGGGACGTCGTCTTCCCAACAAGCGCCAAACGAATCAACGCGCTCACATCGCCGACATGCCCTTTGTAATCGTCAGGGTTCTTCTTAAAATCTTTTGGTTTCGCAGCATAGCCGTGCTTCGTGCCAAGCTCGCGAATCTTCGCAAACCACGTGTCACGGTCATCATTGATGTCATGATTTTCTATATATTCCTTCAATAAAACCGCAGCATCACCGTCCGCAATATGCTCTGGAATGTCGTCTGTGATTTTATAAAAATCATCATAAAAATAACTGATGTGCTCCCAAATCTGCTTCGCATAGGATAAATCCTTACGCGGTTTTGCGCCAGATCTACCAATATCTAAAATCTGTGCAAGCTGGGGTTTATCACTGGATAACACCTCATAGATTCCCGATAATTCAGGCTCGCTTGCGGCATATCGATACGCCCAATCAATCAGATAATCGGCGATTTCTTCTGCGGGAAGCCTCAGCAACGCATCTTTGCTCACGTCTCGAAGCTTGTCCAGATCGAACAAAATGCCTGAATTGCTCATCTTCTCGAATGATATCTTAAATTCATCGGTGCTAGCATCCAGATGCTCTGCGCGCCATTCCTCGTAATCGGAATTGATAATCGTAAGCAGATATTCTTCAATTGCAGCCTTATGATAGCCCTCCTGCATATAATAGGTCAGTGACAATTCGGGATCCTTACGCTTCGAAAGCTTGCGCTTCTTGCCCGTCTCATCATCAAATTTCATCAGCACCGTCGCATGCGCATACACAGGTGGATCAATCTCTAAAAGCTCAAATAGATTCAGATGAATCGGCAACGAACTGAGCCATTCTTCGCCGCGAATGACATGCGTCGTGTGCATCAGATGATCGTCGACAATATGTGCAAAATGATAAGTCGGCATGCCTGTCTTCTTCAGCACAACGATATCCATGAAATTGACAGGGAGCTTCAGTTCGCCACGCACCGCGTCAAACCCGCTTCTAAATTCACCCTCCGTACCCTCGGCGCGAAGCCTGAGCACGTACGGTTTCCCCTCTGCAATGAGCGTCTTCACGTCATCTAAGCTCGCATCGCGATACTTTGAATATCCTTTGTAGATACCAGGCGTGCGTTTCTGCTCTTCCTGACCCGCACGAATTTGATCGATTTCTTCTTCCGTGAGGAAACACGGATAGGCATGCCCACGCAGGACAAGTTCCTTTGCAAATGTTCGGTAAATGTCGCGTCTGTCGCTCTGATAGTAGGGGCCGTACTCGCCAGAGTCTGTATCGCTGATATTACCTATGTTGCCTTGTCCCGCGCCCTCGTCAAAGTCAATGCCAAAATACGCCAATCCATCGATAAGCGTATCCACGGCACCTTCAACCGCGCGTTTCTCGTCGGTATCCTCGACTCGCAAATAGCATGCACCACCAGATTGCTTTGCAAATTTTTTGTTGATATATGCCATATACAAATTGCCAAGATGGATGAACCCTGTCGGCGACGGGCCAAGCCTTGTAATCATCTGTCCATCATGCGTCTCTCTCGGCTTATACAGTTCTTCATAATCGTCAATTGTGCGTAACGCCTCACCATCAAAAAGCAACGCTGCAAGTGCTCTATTTTCATCTTTATACATAAAGTAAGTCTTCTTTCTATTCCCATTCTTTTTTGTAATCGAGTAATAATCGATAGAATATATTGACGCCTGTCACGAGCACATCTTCGTCCATCTCGTAATTGCATGTGTGAAGCGGCGTATCAGAGCCTGTGCCCAGATGGATAAACAATCCTGGAACTTCTTCCAAATAATACGAGAAATCTTCTGCAATGAGCATCGGTTCTTCCAGTGCGAAAATGTCGAACCCTGCCGCTTTCAGGCTTGCAGTTGCTTCTTCGTAGACCGCAGGCGGATTGACAACAGGTGGATAACCGTCCGTGCGTGAAAAGGTAAATGCCGCACCAGTCTGTTCTTCCAACGCTTGGGCGATTTCTTTCATGCGGTTCCAGAGAAACGCTTTTGTCTCGCTGTCGTATGTTCGGAGTGTCCCCTGAATCTTTGCATGACTTGCAACGATGTTGACCCCTGTGCCGCTGCTCAACATACCAAATTTCAGGAGTCTGAATACCTTTTCGTCGAGCTCGCGTCCCTCCATGTCGTAGGTCGCTCTGATAAAATCGGCTGCAATTCCGAGTGCATCGATACCATCTTTGAATTTGCCAATATGTGCAGATCGACCTTCGATGTCAATTGTGACAACACAGGTTCCTGCCATAAACTCCTTACTTCTGCAGATTACAGTATCTTTTGGATAGCCTGGCCACAGATGCAGACCGTAGATTCGCTGAACATTGTATGTTTCAAATACACCTGAATCACATATCAGCTTTGCGCCGCCCGTAGTCTCCTCTGCAGCTTGGAAAATCAGCATGATTCCGAGATCGCCTAGTTCATCGAGGTGCTCCTCAATCTTTGTGGCAAGACCGAGCAGAATTGCCATGTGTCCATCATGACCGCAGGCGTGCATAATCCCTGGATGCGTTGATACATAGTCGGCATCACTCATCTCCTCGATTGGCAATGCGTCCATATCAGCACGGAAAGCGATTGTAGAAATGGTAGAAATGGTCGAAATTGTAGGATCCGTCAAATCCTCGTTTTCAGGAATGACAGGCGTGTTGAACAAGGCTACAAACCCAGATTCACCCAAATCTACCAATTCACAACTTAATTTATTTAGATAATTTGTCAGATACGCCCTTGTCTTCTGAAGATCCGTATCCAGTTCTGGAATACGATGAAGGTCTCTGCGAAACTGTGTAATGATCTCTTTCATATTTGTCACCATCCGCCATTTTCCTTTACTCTTGTCAGTAATTTATCTGCACCATATACGGCAAGTTCCGCAAGTTCTAATTTCTGCACCCACCTGTATGGAATCTCGAGGGAGCCTAGATAGGTACCAAGAATCGATCCAATCAGCGGTGGTATACTATCTGTATTGCCGCCATAGACAATCGCCGCATTGATCGCACTCTCAAAATCATCGCTGAACCGAATGGCAATCAATACTGCAATCGCGACAGCTTCCTCCGATGTATAGCCGAGACCAATCTGCCGAAGTAGCATTCGGTAATCGTCCAATTCATCCGAAAGGATGAGTGCTTTGCCAATTGCCTTTGCGACATCTGCAGCCTCTGGTTTCTCGCGCAGGCAGCTGAGTCCTTTGTATGCTGCTTCCTTGATGCTGTTTCCTGCAAAAATGGAAGAGATGAGCGCCGCCATAAATCCACTTGAATAAATGGCGTTGGTGTGACCATGCGTAATCGCCGCAGAATCGCATCCGACGCGAAATGCCATCTTGATATCACCTGGAAAATACATGCCGATTGGCGCAACGCGATTGACAGCACCACAGGTGTTGTTCTGATTGATGCGGTTTGTAATCGTGCCGTATTTGCCATTGATGGAACTCGCGAGGGCATTGATGCTCGTCATGCCTTTACCGCGGCGCGCAAACAATTCTTCCCATCGTAGGATTTCGCCTTGCAGAATGAAATCGTATCGATCATCAGACAAACTTCCTGTCTGCGTGTAATACCATTTTTGGTATGCGTAAAACAAGCATGGAATATAGGCGTATACCCCACGTCGTTTTGCACGAGAATCAGCCCAATACAATCCATCAAGCGTAAAATACGCCATCTGCGTATTGTCAGATATCAAATCACGGCCAAATTCTTTCAGCGCAAGACATTTTGCATCGGCAACTGCCCCACCAAGGAGACACCCTCTGTAATATTCTTTACTGACTTTTACATGATCGTGTGTCAACGTACGCAATCGATTCTCATGCGGTATTTTCTTTACTTCATCTGCGTCATCTGCGTCATCTAGGCTATCATATCGATACGGTTCATCGTGGTCAGAAAGTTCGGCGCTTTCCAACGTTTCTATCCATTTCTCTTTTTCTATATCCATTTTTATATGCTCATACTTTTTGTCATCCCCAACGTCTCATCAGGGATCTCAGATACGGCTTTCTAGGGGCAGTTTATTTATTCTACAGTAACGGATTTTGCTAAATTCCGAGGTTTGTCAATCTCTTTTCCACGCAGTTTTGCGATATGATAAGAGAAAAGTTGCAATGGCACGACAGCGAGAATCGGCGTAAGATCGTCGATACAATCCGGGATATATAATGTTCTGTCAGCAACTTTTTCAATGCTTTTTCGTGAATCTTTGGATATGGTCACAACAAAGGCTTTCCGTGCTTTGATCTCTTCGATATTGGAAATCATCTTCTCATAGACCTTATCCTGCGTTGCGAGCGCAAGAAACAACGTGCCTCTTCGTATGAGCGCAATCGTTCCATGCTTTAGTTCTCCTGCCGCAATCGCGAAGGAATTGATATAGGATATCTCCTTGAGTTTCAGGCTTCCTTCAAGACTTGTGGCGACATCAACGCCACGTCCAATGAAAAAGATTTGCTCTTTCTTGTAGACGTCTTCTGCAAGTTCCCTGATACGACGTTCACTACGAATCACCGTCTCCAGCTTTTCAGGTATGAGCAGCAATTCATCGATGACCGTTCTGTAATGTTCCGTATCGATACTGCCCTTCACTTTTCCCATATACAGCGCAACGAGATAGAGGCAGATGAGCTGCGTTGTATAGGCTTTCGTCGAGGCGACCGCGATTTCAAGCCCTGCCCATGTATAGAGGACATCATCACTCTCTCTTGCGACAGAACTACCGACGACATTTACTAAGGACAAGATTCTTCCACCGCGCTTTTTCGCTTCCCGAAGCGCTTCGAGTGTGTCAGATGTCTCTCCAGACTGGGAAATGCAAATGACCAAAGTTTTGTCGTCTACAAATGGGTCACGATAACGAAACTCCGATGCGACATCAACCTCTACAGGAATCTTTGCATATTTCTCAATTGCGTATTTTCCAATCAATCCTGCGTGATATGCCGTACCGCAGGCAACGATATACACGCGATCGAATCCTTCGAGCTGCGCCTTTGTAAAGTGGATGCCTTCCAGCTTGACATTGTTATGCTTGTCGAGACGAATCTTCAGCGCTTCTTTTACTTTCTCTGGCTGCTCATAAATCTCTTTGATCATAAAATGCGGATGTCCACCCTTTTCAGCAGCGGCTGCATCGAGGTCAACATGGGTCGACTGTCTTCTGATGCGTGTTCCATCCTTATCCATGATGCGAATGTTGTCTTTTGTGATGACGACATATTCGCCATTTTCAATGACATAGATATCTCTCGTATATTTGAGTAATGCGGGAGAATCGCTCGCCAAATAATTACCATTTTCGCCAATTCCTGTAATAAGTGGTGCGTCCATGCGTGCTGCAACAATCTCATCTGGATTATCACATGCGATGACACCAATGGCATAAGCTCCTGATAATTTCTCTGTCGCCGTCATAACAGCTTCGAGCAAATCGCCTTTATAATAGATGCTAACCAAATGTGCAATGGCTTCAGAATCTGTCACCGACTTAAATTCGATATTGTGTTCTTTCGTCAACCACTGTCTTAATTCTTGATAATTCTCAATGATGCCGTTGTGTACGATTGCAATTCTGCCATCTTGGCTTACATGCGGATGGGCATTTTCTCTGGTTGGACTTCCGTGTGTCGCCCAACGCGTATGACCAATGCCGATATGCGCCTCAAAATCCTTCGCTTGCGTCCGCTTGACTAAATTCTTTAGCTCACCACTTTCTTTTCGTATGAGAAGCTTGCCATTCTTGCTCAGCGCAATCCCTGCGCTATCGTAACCTCTATATTCAAGCGCTTGCAATCCTGTCAGAATCACCTCTTTTGCGCTATCGTCTCCAACATATCCAACAATTCCACACATATTTTATCTCCCACTACGCGTTCAGTTTCTTCTCGATTAATGTGGCAAGTTCTGTTGCCATCGCACCAAGTTTTTCTTCATCTTCACCCTCAAGCATGACTCTTACGAGTGGCTCGGTACCAGATGGTCTGATGAGCACGCGACCTCTGCCTTCCATCTCCTTTTCGAGGTCGATAATCTTGCCCCAAATTTCTCTGTCTTCTTCGTATTTGTGTTTGTTCTTCGTCTTTACTTTGGCGTTGACAAGCACCTGTGGGTAAATCTTCACTTTATTTTTCAATTCACTTGCTTTCTTGCCAGATTTTTTAATGGCTCGAATCAATTGTAGGGAGGCGTAGACGCCATCTCCTGTTGTATTTTTATCTAGGAAGATGATGTGACCACTTTGCTCTCCACCTAAGACACTGCCTGTCTGCTGCATGAGTTCAAGCACGTATCGGTCACCGACATCTGCAGTCTGCATCAATATATCGGCTTCCTCTAAAGCGAGTCTAAGCCCCAAATTGCTCATAACGGTCGCAGTCAGCGTGTTGTGAGCGAGCGTTCCTTCTTCTTTCAGCATCTGCGCACAGATATACATAATCCGATCCCCATTGATGATTTCGCCTGTCTCATCAACAGCAATCAAACGATCTGAATCGCCATCATAGGCAAGTCCAATATCAGCGCCAACCTGCTTTACAAAATTGCATAATGTCTCAGGATGGGTTGAGCCGACGCCATCATTGATATTGATGCCATTGGGATTGGCTCCAATCACACTCACTTCAGCACCCAAAGCGCGATAGACGTGTGGTGCAATCTGAAATGCGGCGCCATTGGAACAATCGAGTGCAATCTTCATATCTGAGATATTGATATCGAGCGATTCTTGTAAAAATTTTGAATATCTGTCAAATGCTTCTTCTTCGATATGCGTGATACGTCCGATGACTGCACCGACGACATTTGCATCATAAGATTTTTTCGTGAGAACTTTCTCAATTGACGCTTCGATTTCGTCATCCAATTTATAGCCATCTTTATTGAAGAATTTAATGCCATTGTATTCGTAGGGATTATGTGAGGCGGAGATGACGATACCTGCGTCAGCACCGTATACTCTCGATAAATAGGCAACCGCTGGTGTCGGTAATACACCAACCTTGAACACATTGCCGCCGACACTGAGTATGCCTGATACCAATGCGGTTTCGAGCATATCGCAACTGACACGCGTATCCTTACCAATGATAAATAACGGCATCCTGCCCGATGTTCGGTTCATCAATACGGTAGCGCCTGCTTTCCCTAAAGCAAAGGCAAATTCAGCAGTTAGTTCCTCTCCAGCAATGCCGCGCACGCCATCTGTTCCAAAATATTTTCTCATTCAACCCATCCTTCATGTATGTCATTCCCGCTGCCGGAAATCTCCGTGTTCCTACCCTGTGGTGACTGCACCATCGCTTACATTTGGATCCTCGGACGCCGCGCCTACAAAGGAATCCTTTTCAAAATCAACCGTCGCTTTGATCCCAGAAGATGACTTTGCAATATATACGCCTGATGGTAGATTAAACTTCAATACGAATTCTTTCTTTTCGTTCAAACCCGTTACATCAAGATCCTCTGGACTTATGAATTTATCTAAATCATTCAGCGCATTTTTGTCGGTACTCTTGAGCCAAATGGTATTCGGGGCATCAACGCTCGCAACTTTTAATCCAGTATCAGGCGTGCCTTTTGTCTTCACGCTCAAATCAACCTCTTTCAGATACATCAGTTTAAAATTGACGGCAACCGTCTCTTGTGAAAAACTGATACCTAAAACTTGTTTGCCCAAACTATCATATGCCACGGGATAGACTTCTGCATGCTCTTCAGCCTCGCCATCATCTTTCACTTGTACATCAACTCTTACAGAATTAACACGTTCTACGGCATCTTTCGTGCCACCAATTTCAATGTTTTTAGGTAATACTTCGACATTTCCAGGTTCCATGCCCGATGGCATCGTTCCTTTATAAGAGACCTCGACTGGTTTTGTATCTTTATATAATTTTTCTATTGTCACACTGAGCTTTTCGGGACGCGTGTCTTCGATATTGATTTTGTCGGGTGCCGTCGTCGTCAAGGAAATCTCATTGCGCCCTTGCGGATAGCCCGTCACATCAATTTTGGCGAGAATCTCCATCGGCGTGATTTCATAAATGTCAGACCGCGTCCCTTCCGCAACGACAGTCACCGTCTCCGTATCCATCGATGCAATCACAAGTCCGCGATTCGTCAAATCATCGATTCCACTGATTTCGATTGGAATATTGGATAGCGTCTTTGTGGTTGATGGATTCACGGCAAGCACAACATAGCCCCATATAACAATGGCTGCAACGACAGATATTATGATGTTGAATTTATTGTTACTCAGCATATCAGCTTGCATTCCTTTTAAACATGCCATTAAAGAAATCCTTTGTGGCTTCTTTGTTGGTCTTTTTATCCTCTAGATAAATGGCTAACAATTTCTTCTCAAGTGTCTTTATCTCAAGGAATCGATCCAGCTTGCCATCCTGTGCGCAAGAGATGATTCCAGTTTCTTCGCTTACAATGATTGCCAAGCAATCGCTTACTTCTGTGATTCCAATGCCCGCACGGTGTCTTGTGCCGAGCTCTTTTTGGATGTTTTTGTTTCTTGAAAGTGGCAGTACGCAGCCTGCCGCATGGATATGCTCACCTCTAATGATAGCGGCACCATCATGAAGGGGGGAGCCGACATAGAATATATTTTCTAATAATTCTGTTGAGATATCTGAATTTAATATCGTGCCTGTCTCTGAGAAATCATTGAGCGTCACTTCCTGTTCAATGATGATGAGTGCGCCAATCTTGTTGGACGAAAAGTAGTCCACCGCCTTCACGAGTGCTGAGGTGGTGGACTTTGCTGTATCCTTATCGAGGGTTCCGAGACCAGATGTCAAAATCTTACTTCTGCCCACATACTCCAGTGCACGCCGAAGCTCTGGCTGAAACACGACGACGAGGGCAATCACACCAAACTGCATAAACCCGATCAGTAACCAGTGCAGTGCTGCCATCTTTAATAGATCGGACAAAACAGTGGCAACAATTAGGACGAGCAGTCCCTTAAGGAGCTGCTCGGCCCTAGTCTCGCGTATAAAACCCAAGATTTTATATATAATAAATGTAATAATAGCAATGTCTAGAACGTCCATAATACTGAACCCTGAGACTAATTGCTTAAATAATTCTAACATGCTTGTGCCTCAATGAGCTTACACTTCGGTTTCTAATAGACCATAGCTGTCGTCATTTCTCTTATAGACTACTCCGATACCATCTGTATCCATATCTAGAAATACATAGAAGTTGTGCTGGAGCAATTCCATCTGAAGAATCGCTTCATCTGCAGCCATTGGAATCAAGTCAAATTTCTTACGCTTTGCGATGACAAGATTCGCGTCGTCCTCTGCATTGTCAGGCACATCCTCAAATAAGATGGCTTTGTTGTCTTTGTGCTTCTTAATCAGCTTGCTTTTAAACTTACTCATCTGTGAGGATAACTTATCAACGACATGGTCGACGCCAGCATAGATGTCCGTGCTCGTATCTTCTGCACGAAAAATCGTGCCTTTTGCATTGATTGTTGCTTCTATCTTCTGTCTTCCGCTCTCTGCGGATAGCGTAACGCCGACGACGATCTCACTAGAAAAATACTTACTTAACTTGGAAAACTTACTTTCGATGATGTCCTTTAGATGTTCGCTTGTGTTGATTCCTTTGCTTGTGATAATAACCTTCATTGTGCTTGTCCTCCTCTTTCGCTTTAACAGCGCAAGAATAACTATAATTGTACGAGAAAATCATTTATTCAGTCATAATTCTCTCGTGAGCATATTATATCACTAATAATAAATTATGCACCCCGTATCATGAAAATGTCACCAATGAATTTTCATATTATTACATTTCTTCAGAAAATAATACGTAGAATCTCCAGCTGACCCGGTCTTTGCCCCCACACTCGCCTACAGCCATCCGTAGGACTTACTTCTAAACTACGCCATGATCATCGGCTACTTGAGCCGGTTTACGTGGATCCTTTTGCCCGTAGCTGGCTTGGATTTTCAACCGCAGACCCGAAGATCCTACGTACTATTTATATTATAACACAAATTTCACGAAAGTTACTTAACAACTATTATACAGCATATTGGCATCAATAGCGAACGTTATAGCAAAGTTATTTTTGTCAGCGGTTTTTCAAGAATCCTGCGAGCAGAGGTTATGGCTGTATGCCGATGCGTAGACATCGTTAAAGAAAAAGGAGCACAGGCGATTCACACCGATGCTCCTTTTTTCAATCAAATATCTACGATACTATTCATATGTACCAGATGCAATCACCCCAGTATCAATGGAAAAATCCCTGTCAAATGTATAAGCATGGTTGTTATCCCCAGTATAGTAGAAGGTCAACTTATAAACGCCATCCTGCTTTGTATCATAAAGTTCCATCAACTGTGCGCTTACATCAAGACCAGTCCCCTCACGCACAATACGTCCATCTGCCGCATCACGAATCTGCCATATCACCACACCTGTGGGCGGTGGCGCATCAACCAAATCCGCGGACTTTGGATTCAAATGATTACAGTCACATTCTCCGCCAACAAAAGTAATCTTTGCCGCGGCCACATTGTAATTTACAGCACCTGCGGATGGTGCGTCCACCTCTTGTACATAGACAATATCCGAGCCTGCCTTATTTGGTGAAATTTTCCAGCAGTGATAAGCGCCGTAGCCAGCGCCTCCCATTGTGACAATACCGCTTATCATCAAGGCAATCATCTTCACACCAATCGCCGCACCAACTTTAGCGCCCACTGCAACGTGCATGCCATTTGCAGTGGATGAATTCTTTATTGCTGTGCTGAACATCTGAGAAAGGATATCAAGTTTCCCATCTGGATACATCGCTTGCGCACTGCTCGCGAGAACGGATCCGACAACCGTGTGATTCGCAGTTTCGTCTATTGTTGAATCTACCTCATATCTGGCGTTCGATGTACTCTCTGATGTTGGCCGTTCGCCAAGTTCCAACGTTTTTTCTAATTTTTTCTTGATCATATCTTTCGCTCTCATGATATTGGTAGAAACAGTTTGCGTGGAAATGCCCAGCGCATATGCAATCTCCTTTTGAGACATGTCATCGTAAAAGTACATGATGATTGCACGCTTTCGCTTTGGAGGCAAGCTGTCGATTGCCTCCAAAATCGTGCGCCTCGTATCTGTCGTCTCGAGATATTCTTTTGGTAAGAATTCCTTATCCTCTTCTTCGATGATATTTGCATAATCATCAATATTTGCGTGACCGAGTTTATGTCTATTTTTGTGCGTAAAACGATAACATTCATTTGTGATGACGCGCTGCAGCCATCCGTTGAATGCTTCTGGCACTTTCAATGTCGCAATACCCTTGTACATCTTTAGTCCCACTTCTTGTGCTACGTCTTCCACGTCACTCGGATTTCGAATCATGCGACTGACATGAAAGAAAATGGTGCGAAGCTTCAGACGGTATAATTCATCAAATGCCTGCGTGTCACCTGCCTGCGCCCTTATGATAAGCTCAAGCGTCTGAGTTTGCTTCGTGTCGTTATTCATATGACCTCCAAGGAAAATATCCTTTATTATGCATAATATTCGTTCTCAAGCTTGTCAGATTTTTTCTTAAATGCCATAAATACAACCATGCTGATTGCATATAGGACGAAAATGCATCCGACAAACAGTGTGTGGTTATTGACCCATGCCATCTTGAGGCTGAAATCATCTAGAAGAATCCATACAACTGGTGTGAGAATTGCCAAGATGCCAGCAAGAATCCCTACCAATTTTTTATTCTTCTTTGTACGCTCTGTTCGGTCATTTTCATCATATTGTTCCTGATTCCAATCTGCGCCCTTCTTTTTCCCTGAAAATCCATAGATTCCAAAGATTGCAAATGAAAGAACCGCAATGATTGATAAAATCAATGATAATAGACTCCAGACTCCTTTTGCACCAAAGAAGCCAAGTGGCACTTTGCCATTTGCGAGATCAGAAAGGATATTGCCCGTCTGAGTCTCAAGCTTCTGCTGATCTGCGCCGCTGAATCCATTGTAAATCTCAGCAGTATTCACGCCCACTTTTGGCTCCTGCGGTTCAATCAAAAGGTCATCTTTTGCAGATGTATCCGTGGATGCTTTTGGATTCGTAGGTTCAGCCGTTGGCGGATTATTCGTTGAATCAGCCGTTGGCGGATTGTTCGTTGGACCTGCCGTTGGTGGATTTACAGTTGGTGGATTCACTACAGGTGGGTTCACCGTTGGTGGGTTCACAACTGGTGGATTTACTACAGGTGGATTCACAGTTGGTGGATTTACAACTGGCGGATTTACTACAGGCGGCTCAACAATTGGAGGCTCATTTTGTTGATACTGAGCCGTGACTGTCAAGTCTGCCTTTATATCAGCATATTCTTTATCCCAGCCTGTAAATGTATAACCATCGCGTGTTGGCGAACTTGGTGCTGTCGCATCATTACCATAATCAACATTCTGTATTTTTATAACAGTTTCGTCATAATTTACAAATACCACAGTATAGGTCTTAATCTTACATACAGCTGTAATTGTTGTATCTTCCGTGATACATTTGCCCGTATTGTCCCATTTTACGAATGTATGACTTTCGTGTCTTGGGGCAGAAAATAAGACGACATCATCAGCATAGTTGACTGTTGTTGTGCCAATTATCGTACCATCATAATCCTTAAATGTAACCGTATACTTATTAATTGTATATACAGCAGTTACAACAGTATTGGCTGTAATCTTATCAAACGTGGTATCCCATTCCTTGAATGTATAGCCCGTACGCGTTGGATTCTTTGGTGCTGTCGCGGCACCCTCATACGCAACAACCTGAACATCGCCAATCTGCGTCTCGTCATAATCCTTAAATATCACGGTGTACTTATCTCGTATCCAAACTGCATAAACGGTTCGTTCATTTTCAAAATCAACAATGATATCCGCTGTAAAGTCTGCTGTATTATCAGCACCACTTACGGTACTCCAACCGCCGAACACATAACCGGGACGCGTTGGTGCGCCTGTGCCAATGCTTGGAAGTTCACCTACAACTGAATCATAAGTTACCGAAGCCTGCGTCGTCGTTCCATCAACACCGCCATTTTTATCAAACGTCAGCTTGATATCGGTTCTCGCGTCATACTTCGCATAGATTGCTGTCGTTGTCGTAATCTTATCTACGTCAAACGCCCACGCACTGCCTCGTGCCTTCTCCTTATACCAATCGTCAAATACATAACCGATGCGGCTTGGATCTGATGGCTTTGCCGCGAACGCGCCATGAGAAACTACCTGTGTATCAAGGATCGTCTCATCATCATAATCCACAAATGTCACAGCATACGTTCTCGTATCGCTATGAAGCACGATGCAATCGACATGGTCTACATCAAGGCAATATCTATCGCTAATCGGCGAGACTGTTAGATTTACCGTGCCACCCTCAGCCCATAATCCTGTCACAGGCAGTTCGTAGACTGCTGTACCCGCGGGTGCTCCTGCTGGTGCCGCAATCTTTGTCAACATGCCTTTATTGATTGACTCAACACCAGCGGCATTTGCGAGTGTGATTGCGCCCTCCGTGATGCCGGGCATATCTTTGTCCAGTGTGATGGTCAACTTTGTCGTGGTCTCTTCATTTGCAAGACCATTTGCGATTGCGCTTACGACTTTTAGGTGTGTCCTTGTATCTCTGTGAAGGATGACATTTGCAACAGTATCGGAATTAACGTCTGCACCATCGAGTGTAAATGTGATTGAATCAATCGCATCGCCCTCATCCCAGTCGCCAGTGATTTTTGCCGTATAATAATACCAAACTTTTCCATCATAACCATTTGCGATTGCCTTGCGATCGAAAGTTACACTGCCAGAGACAATCTCAAAATCATGTATGCTTGTATCATTTATGCCAAAATGAAAGTTATCTTCATCTATATCCCCAACATATTCACTAAATGCAAATGTCAACGTTGTCGATGTCTTCGTGTCAGCAATACCATCCGCAGCAGCATCCTCAAACGACACGGCTAACGCGCCAAGGATATATACATTTGCATTTGCCTCTTCGATGATACTGTAGATGCCTGGCTGGAAATAGAACAATTTTGCTTCTTCTGCAGTGACAGCCCCGTATTCTTTCTGTGTGATGACAGTTCCTTTTTGGGAATCCTCTTTGTTTTCAATATTGATGCGTGTCTTGCTATCGAGGTCGCCAATCAATTTGATTACCTTGTCTTTACCGAGGTATATGCCATTGTCCGCCTTACTCTCGCCAATCTTCGCATCACCTGAGATGCGCATCTCACCATCGGTATAGCGTACAGCCGAGCCACCTGAATTACGAAGGATACGGCCACTGTTCATCTCAAAGAGGCCGTCGCCAATGACTACAGCAGCTGAGCCATTTGCGGAAGCATTGTCCGTGATTTCTCCACTGATCAGTGTGAAAGTACCTTTTTTGATATTGACTGCACTGGATCCATTGTTCGATGTATTGTTGTAAATCTTACTTTCATCCATCATAAACGCGGCATTGTCATTATCATCAAGCTCAACTGCAGACGTATGCGTTGACCGATTGTTTTTAATGGAGGAATTTTCCATGGCAAATGTGCCAAATGTTCTGACGACTACATTGTTCTCTGGCGCCTTCTCACCGTTACCATCGATGGTCAATCCTTTAACGACGAGTGCGCCACCTTCCGCCACGGTAAACATCGTAAGCAGTTTGCCATCAGCTCTCGTAACGCTTGCATCTGTACCCGATGAATTTTTCAACGTGATGACCTGTCCATTTTGGACTGTGACACCTGCATTCATCGCAATGAGATTCGTGTCGTCCAAGATGTGAATCGTCGAATATTTTGTGATGCCATCTGCTTTTGCTGCTTGGCTGAATGCTTTCTCTAGCGTACGATAAGGAAGCGTGATGTCACCCGTATGTTCGTTAAAATCATCGCCACTTGCACCAGAGACGTAAAGATTCGTCATCTGCGCGAGCATATAACTGTTGTCACCAGCGGGAACAACGCGGTAGGCATCATCTGTCCAGTAATAATAATCCGATTCGAGCAATGTTGTATGTAATCCTGTATTGAAGCCATCTTTATTTGTCTTTGTGATGACTTGCGTGCCTGCTTCTGCAGCTTTCTTGCCGCCGAGATTGATGCGGCTACCACTTGCAAGATCCCCTCGCTGCGTGATATTGAGTGTCGCAACTGCAGCAGCAGGATTGAGGGTATCGATATAGATGCTGTTGTCGGCATCGTTTTCTCCGATACGTACCTTACCAGAAATATTTAGCGAGCCAGCATTAAAATAGACACCCGAGCCAAGATCTGCCGCAGGGATTCCAAGGTGATTCTCGCGAATCACACCACCGCTCATATTGAATATTGGATTACTTACAGACGTCACCGTATTATTTGCAAGATAGACGCCAGCACCTTTTCCAATCGAAGGCGTCAGATTACCTTCGATTACACCACCGCTCATATTGAAAGTTGGCGTATCGATAACATTGTTACCGCCACCGACGATGGCTACGGCAGCACCATTTTGCGCTTTATTCCCAGAAATGGTACCGCCTGTCATATTGAATAGACCAGGATAGATGACATTAGAGACAAGATTTCTCTTCATTGTCACACCGCCGCCACCGCCATTTCCAGCTGTATAAGTCGTGGCAAGACTGCCATTGCCCGAGATTTCGCCGCTGCTCATATTGACCGTACCACCACAGATATAAATACCACCACCCACACTCGTTGTATCATTTGCGTCCGTCTGCACGGTGCTATTATTGATAATCTTTGCGCCCTCAATATTCAAGATGTCTCGCTGTCTGACGAGGATCGTGGCATTGGTCTTGCCTGTGATTGCACCGCCATTGCCATCCACGGCGATGTCTTTTAGGGTAAATGTTGTAATCGTCGTAGCTGTATTTGCAGGGTCTGTATCGAAAAGATATCCTGCAAATGTCTCATCTCTTATGATGCTCGCTTGTGCGGCATTTTCCCACTTATCAAAGGTCAGCGTCTTGCCGCCACTCATCGGAATTGTTTTGTTAACGGTGACATCATCCATGATTTTAATGCTGGATGCCAATGTCGCAGGTAACGTTTCGATGAAATCAAAGTTTGAAAATGGGGCTTCAACCGTGCCTAATTCAGCATCTTTATCATGATATGCGCCATCGAATGATGCAACATACAGATCGGTTGAAGCGATGACAAATTCAGATTCATCCTCTGGATTTTCTATAATCTTCGTCCCTAGAATCTGGCTATGGAGTTGATGAGCCTCACCGTCCAGTGCGGCATCTGATTTCTTTGCAATGACGCCACGACTGGTGACGCCAACTTTCCCCGCTACATTGATATAGGCGTCTTCTGTTAGAGACTTTATAATGTTAATCTTTTGATTACTTCCCGCAAGATAGAGACCATTGTCACTAGCATTCTCGCCGATACGGATACTGCCACCAACATTAATCGTGCCCAATGTATAGATTCCTGTATAAGGAAACGCCGCCGTATTGTTCTTTATGACACCACCCAAAAGGTTGAGAACGGGATTTGCAGCGCCCACGTAGATTCCGCTGCCACGATTTGCGCTGATTTCGCCATCATTCATTGTGAATTCTACATTTCCGTTGATTGCGATGCCGCCCACATTATTTATGATCGCACCATTATTCATTGTCGCCGTTGCATATTCAATAATTGCACCAACGCCAGCATTATCTTTGATTTCTCCACCATTGAAAGTGATTGTCGTCTTTTTCGCATGCCAGCTGTCACCCTCACTTGATACGCCAGCGGAATTATGGTCGATACTACCACCATTCATGACAAAGGTGCCCTTATTTAAAACGGCATAGCCACCTGAATTATCATGAATACTGCCGCCATTCATTGTAAATAAGCCACCGAAGATCGTACCAACAATACCGCAGCCATTCTTGGCACTGGTTCCTCTAATCTCACCACCATTCATGACGAACTTGCCGCCCGAAGCGCCTACAGCGACCGCACTTTGCGGTGAAGCGTATGAAGCCCATGTCGTTAGATTTTCAAGCAAAGAACCATCTTCCATATAGAACTCGGCAGGAACGGTCCCGTTCGTAGAGCTGTCATCAGGACCTCCTACTGTAATTGCACCTGAAAGAACGGAGGCTGCTGTATAATAATTGTTTCGAATGACAGCACCCTCTTCAAGATAGAATTTACCTGCAATGGCACTGATTATTTGACCCGTACTCGTCGTAGCATGTGCACGATTTCCATCGAGTATAATATCCTTGAAGTGGAACGATGCGTTGGTATTTGCAGCTGAGTAGATAAAGGTTCCACCATAATTGTCTCCACGCAATACGATTCTTCTATTCTCCTCCGATGCAGCTTCACCATAGGAAGGAACGCTTGTCCATGGATTTTCGACCACACTGTCATTGTTGTACCACGACTTGAGTGTGACATTTGCACTGTTCCGAAGTACGACCGCCTCTGTAAGTGTCAGATGATCCATCACGTGAATGGTAACGGGCTTACCAGAGACGATTGGCATCTCTCGCATTGCCATCGCAATGGACGCATAAGGTGCATCGATTCCACCCGTACCGTCGATATCACTACCCGCATACAGACCCTCTGCCGATGCGATATAGAAGTCAAACTGATTCGGTACCGCAATATAGCCCGTCTCATCGTCATTCACGATGATTTCATAGGTCGTACTATGAAAATACTTCGATTCCATGGCGGTTGCGGGTTCCTCCGTTGCAACCAGACGATTGTTAGAAAGACTTTGAGAATTGAGGTTGATTCTTGCTCCATTTGTGAGTTCATCAATGACGCTGATTTTCGAATTGACGTTGCCAAAAGTAATGCCCGCCTCTCTGTCAGTAGCACCGATGATTGGACTTCCACTGATTTCAATCATCGATCCCCCTGATTTCGTCGCGATAGCCGTTCCTGCAGTTGCAAGGACGCCACTGATTTCACCACCTGTCATACGGAAAGTCGCTTTTCGATTGTTGATTTTATTTCCATTTGCAGTACTGTTATCTTCACCATTTACAAGAACTGCCGTACCTTTAAAGTTCGCAATTTTGCCACTCTTCATGACGAAAAGTGAATTTGTATTGTCACCAGCGGCATTTGTCACCAAAACGATTGCATGCCCCTTTTCAGGTATGGCATTGTTACCATTTAAGGTAACATCTTCCATAGCAAGTTTTCCGCCAGGATTCCCCGCATCTACTTGAAGTAAACTTTCGGTAAATTCGCTGTCTCTTGTGATAACGGGTGCATTTGCAACACCGCCTGGATAATTTCCTGCATCTTTTTTCAGTGTTACTTCTTTATAATCGACAACGGTTGCACGATGCTTCTGTGTCAAATCCGTCATGACATAGACAGTTGATGGATTATCAGGCTGTGTTGCATTGAACGCATGCCACATGCTTGCCAGCGGATTTGCTCTGGTGCCATCACCTGTAATATCGTCACCACTCGCCGAGACATAATATTCGTTGCGGTCATTAAAAAGGATATAATTACTTGCGGTTCCCTGCTTTTGCTGAATGGTAAAGATTGCTCTTTGATAATGTAGCTTTGAGCTTTCATCATGAGCAAGGCTACCGCCAATTGTAATCTTTTTCTGGAAGATGATATCATCGTATTCATGTTCCGTCTTAAACTCGACATTGATACGTGCATCACCTCCAAGATCGCCTAGTATCTGCATGTATCGTGTAGATGCAACAAGGTAGATACCGTTATCTGCGTCATTTGTGCCAATCTTTGGTTCACCTGATAATGAAAGACGGAAATAGCCATCTCTGTAAATTGCATTGCCAAAATTTCCAGCGGTGTTGCCCGTCATCACAGTGTCACCGCCGATGACACCTTTGAGCGTATCGCTATCCTTATTGCCAACAAGATAGAGCGCGCCGCCATCACTCGCGGCATGATTGTCTTCTATTCTTGTATCTGTAATGGTAACGTTGGAAAATTTTGTATCGCGATTACCTCTCAATGCAATCGCGCCGCCTTTTGTAGCCTCGTTGTCTTCGAGCGTGATTCCTGATATTGTGGCGGTTACACTGCCCTCCATGCGTATTGCGCCACCATAGCCAACATCACCACTCAGTCTGTTTGCATTGTTTTGAATCTTACCACTGCGCATCTCAAATGTCGTGCCAATCAACGCAAGGACTGGACCAGAAGCACCTGTCACCTCTGATTTATTGCCGTCAAAAGTAAGATCCTTCAGCGTCAGTTTTGATGTTGCAACAGTTGAAATCATCGCCCCAAGGAGTGGCGACGTACCGCCGAGCCTTGTGACTTGATGCGCGCTGCCGCCATAGCCTTGAAGAACGATATCTCTGCTTGCGGAGACCGTCGCTGCCGCACTCATATCCAAATCACTCATCACATAGACGTCTGTCTGCTCACTGTTACTGGATACGGCAAATGCCTTGGCAATCGATGCAAACGGCTTTTGGACCGTACCAGAATTGTTGTCATCTCCCGGCGCAGTCCCTGCGTCTGCAGCATTGACATAAAATTGATTGATGGAACTGAGCTTATAATTGTTTGTAGCGCCTTTTATTACTTTAAATGGAGGCGCATCATCTTGCCACACAAATTGCTTTGCCTCGTCAGCATTGATCGTGCCAGTATTTTTAATGACAACATTTCGTCCGCCATATGGATTGTAAATCATCTCAATATTGACTCTTGCATCACTCGCAAGGTCTTCTGTCAGCGTGAGTGTTGAGAGCGTACCTAACGTATTGGCAATCACGAGACCATTGTCATTGTCATTTGTACCAATTTGCGCATGCGCGCCAATATTGAAAAATTTTGCATAATTGTTAATATGTATGGCTTTACCATTTGCAGCGGTATTGCCTGTAAACTTGCCACCGTTAATTGTCAGCCCATTGTCTTTATTGCTTACATTGTTGACATTCATGTAGATGCCACCGCCGTTCGTCGCCGCGATATTGTCTTGAATGCTGCCACCATTGATGGTTACTTTTGCTCTACCATTTGCATGAATTCCGCCACCTGCTGCCGCCGAATGATTGCCCGCGATGACACCGCCGTTGATGATGATTTCGGCAGTACTTGAATGAGAGGTTGTAAGTCTGATTGCGCCACCCACAAGCGCATTGGCATCACTTGTCTCCGTATTGATATTGTTGATGATGCTACCGCTGTTCATGACAAATTTTGTGCCTGTAGCGATGGTTGCGCTTACAACAGATACAGCAGGATATTTTACATCACTGACATTGGCACCATCGATTGTAATGCTCGACATCGTGAGTACGGCGGTATTTGCGACTTGCAGCATGATATTTTTATAAGCTGCATCGCGAATGATGCGTGGCTCGCCAGTCGCTTTACGCCATTTTGTGAGGTTGACTTTCTTCGCGCCAACGATTGCGGCATTTGCATCAGCAGGTACTGGTGTGACGTCATCCATCACATAGATTGTCGTCTCAATATTGTCTTTCACCATCGAAAGTGCTTTTTTCAGGGACGCAAATGGCTTCCGAACCGTTCCCGTATTGTTATCATTTCCATAATAATTACCGTCAGGTGACGCAATATAATATTCTGGATTCGATAGGATATAATCGGAATCGCTTTCGTCGTCGGAGGGTTTGACCGTCCATGAATTGTCGGATACGATAATCTTTTCAGCCTCATCTACTGTAATCGCGCCATTGATCTTATGTACCACGACGCGCCCAATCGCCGCATTCTCAATGCCATCAATGCCAATCAACGAATCTGGCCCAAGATTTCCATCAAGCGTGATTGCTTTTTTCGAGCCAAGCCATACGCCGTCCTTTGGATTCTCGGTGCCAATGATTGGACTGCCACTGATGTTCATACGACCATCGTAGAAATACACCTCGCCGCCTTGACCGCCTGCCGTATTACCAGTAATCTCACCATCGATCATATTGAAGACGCCCTCACTGACAAAGACGCCGCCACCATTGGTCAAGGTCTTATTATTTGTAATCTTACCGCCATTGAGTGTAAACACGCCACCTCTGATGAAGATTGGTGAACCCGTATTGGCAATTTCGTCTTTATTGCCATCAAGTGTCACCTTTTTCAATTCAAGAGATGAATCTTTATAAATGTCAAACATATTTACTTTGTTTGGTTCCGTTGCGACTCTCTTGATTTTCACCTCTTGATCCGCGCTCAGACCATACCATTTTTCAATGGTTAGTGACTTGACGCTATCGACGATAATCGGTTGCGCCATCGTCGTATCGCCTTTAACGTAAAGGGCGATATCAGCGATGTCTTTTCCTTTTGGAATTGCACGCATCACACCATCCATCGTTGCAAATGGATGTGTTTCATCACCTGCCGTATATTTCGAATCACTCGCATCCGCACCGCCGACATACCAATCGGTATTCGAGATGCCAAGTACATATGCAGAGTTGCTACCATCTTTAACGTCATAAGCTCGCGTGCACCAATTCAAAAATGTTGCATTTGCAGATGTCGAATTGCCATCGCTCTGCGAAGCAATCGTGCTGCCATCTGTTGGCGCGCCCATTCCTTCAATATTGACACAGCTGCCAGATGAAAGTGCACCCTCAATCGTGAGCACCTTACCTGTGCTCAAATAAATACCACCATCTGCAGGATTTGCGCCGATGCCTGGTTTCTCTTTGAGCGTAAGTTTGCCGCTATCAAAATAGATTGCATCACCGAGTTTTGCTCTATTGCCCGTGATCATGCCGCCCGAAATGATGGCATTTGCATCGTCACCAATGACAGCAATGGCGCCGCCGTTTGCGTCTGCATTGTTGTTGTCTCTTAGGGTGCCGCTCTTGAGCTCAAAGGTGCCACCAACACTGATGATTGCCTGTTTTGCAGCTACAATGCCGCCGCGACCGTCCATTGTGATATCTTCAATTGTAAGCTTGGATTTTGGAGCAACTGTAATAAACTGATCGAGAAATCCGCCTGCTCTTGAGAGAATTGGCGTATCACTCGCGGTCCCAGCTTTCATCAACGTAATATTCTGGTTCGTCTTTGTGGATGTCAATTCGCCTACATTGATATTGTCTAATACATAAATCTTTACAGGACTATTGTCTGTAGCCGCGGTTTCGAAAGCATGTGCAAGCGTCGCAAATGGGGCTTCGCTTGTGCCGTTACCCTCATCATCATTGCCGCTTGCGCTGATGTAAATCTCGTTGGAATTTGCGGCTAGATTGGTTGCCTGTATTGGCAGATTCATCGCAGCAATGCTTTTTGATGCCGAGGGATTTGCGGGTTCTGGTTTGGTGCTTGTGGATTTGCCATTGGATTTTGTGGTGCCTGTGGATTCTGTGGGGGGTGTTGATTTTACAACGTCTGTAGATTCTGTGGTGTTAGCAGATTCTGCAGATTTGTCTGTGGATTTTGCGTGGGTAGCAGATTCTGCCGATTTGTCTGTGGGTTTTGCGTGGGTAGCAGGTTCTGCAGATTTGTCTGTGGATTTTGCGGCGGGTGTAGATTCTGTAGATTTGTTTGTGGATTTTGCGATGTTTGTAGATTCTGTAGCGCCTGTGGATTCTTTGGCGTTGTCAGTAGATTCTGCGGCGTGTGTTGACTTTGCAGCACCAGCTGGTTCTGCGGTGTCTTTAGAATCGGTAGCGTCGCCAGCGGATTTTGTGGTAGCATCTGGTTTTGTAGTACCATTTGGTTCTGTGATGCCAGCGGATTTTGCAGATTTTTTGGTCGCAGAATCATTTTGTTCAGACGCTTGTGGTTCAGCTTTACCAGCTGATTTTAGCGCGTCAACAAATTTTACGGCGTCCGCAGAATCTATGGCTTTCCTCACAGATTTTGCAGCGTCAGAAGATTTTAGTGCGTCAGCGGATTTTGCCGCAGAATCATCTTGCTCAGACGCTTGTGGTTCAGTCACTTTTGATTTTTTTTGTGATTTTGTGACATTTGCGCCATTTGCACTATCATCTTTATCTGTATTATTTGTATCTGCATGAGTAATCCCCGCTGTAGATGCAATAGATTCTGCGGGTGCGGATGGATTCGGCTGTATGAATGATTCACCTGCCGCAAATGCTCTAAATGGAATCATTGTCGGAATCACCATTGCAATACAGAGCGTGGTGGCCAATAGCGAGCGCACAAATCTATGCGTCGTTCCTGATTTTAAATTATTTCCTATAGAAATGTCACCCTTACGTCTAATCATTTCGATGTGTGCCTCCTTAACATATAACTCGAATTTGTTCTCTTATTTAATACCCTATTTATTTTGATGTATCCATGATTTACGAATGAACAACTCTTCAATAAATTCATCGATTTCAGTATTTTTTTTACATCAGCGATCCAATATAATATGCTCTATATATTAAGAACTCGGTTGTGGTTATTACACTGCTTTGAAAATAAAAGTTTTTATATGAATTTTTATAATGAATTATAATATTGCTATATTTATATAGTTCAGATTACTTGGGCTTATTATGTGTCATGATGTTGGTCAAAATGTTATCAAAATGATTAAGCGCGAAAAAGTCGACATTTTCACCGATTTACACCCTAATATATGTGAATAATGCGAGTTTTTCGCGGTAAAATGCTATCTATTTGCACAAACGTTACACAGGGTTGATTTTGCAAATGCCATCAATTTGTGACACTTTCACACGAAAGCTGGATAAAAAAATTAAAAAATAATCCAGCATAAAAATAACAACAAATTCGCTCGAGATGTATAGTTAGTATCATATTTGGGCTAAAAATACCCTTAAAAAGGATACTAACTATACATCTCGAGCCAAAATGTGTCTATTTATAACAAACTTTATCCTCTAATTATGTAGAATAGCATTGTACATTTCTCATCATGGCTATTCCTTTTTAGTATTAACGTATAATGTTTAACTGATGCTGTGAATTCGTTTTTTTTCCTAATGAAAAAACGAGGCGGAGATTAATTCATTCGATAAAATGATTTTAATTGAGGATACTATATTAAGAGGCTATATTGAAAAGACGATAAGGTATGTACCAAGATGTATAGCAAAGAGGTGAGTGCAGTATGGGAAGGGGGGTATGAAAAGTCAATGCGTATACGTA
>JAISJM010000094.1 GCA_031261525.1 Eubacteriales Family XIII. Incertae Sedis bacterium | reverse complement strand
ATCAAAATTGAAAGTTAACATGGGTAGAAATTTACAACATTTTTACAATTTGCCACCAGATGTTGCAATTCCTTGTCAGAAGTGCAGAATGCCTCGCATTTTGATTGGCTTATGAAGTGCATAAACGGCAATTACGAAAAAGCTCAATATATAGCGCGAGATGTGGGATTTGTAACACGTTTTACGCCTTTTTTGCGAATTTGCGTTACAAAACCCACATCTCGCGCTATATATTAATGATTTTCGTTATTTTGAAAGATGGGAAGATCAGATAGCATGAAATCCGATACAAGCATTATAGTAATAACTTGATGCGATTGGTTAGAATGATACCCACAAATCGCAGTTTTACAATCAAAAGAACTTATAATTTGCCGCCCGATGTCGCAATCCCTTCGATGAATTGTTTTTGGAAGATGATATAAATCACAATCATCGGAATAACCGCAAGCAGTGACGCAGCCATGAGTTCTGGATAATTCGCCGCAAACTGACCTTGCAGTTTTGCCAGTGCCGCTGAGATTGGCATCGAACTCTGCTCGGGGTTGGCAACGAGTGGCCACATGAGATCTTTGAATCCAAATAATGCTGTAAAGATTCCCAGTGCAACCATGCCTGAGCGTGTCAATGGACTCATAATCCACAGGAACGTCTGCGGGATATTGCATCCGTCAATCTTTGCGGCTTCCTCCAGATCTTTCGGCAATGCCATGTAGAACTGCCGCATCAAGAACGTGCCAAATGCAGTCACAAGTCCTGGGAAAATCAGTGAAAATGCCGTATTAAGCAGTCCAAGTTTGCTGACCATGAGGTACTGCGGAATGATAAAAATCTGCGACGGAACCATCATTTGCACAAGCACCAATGAAAATAGTATTTTCTTACCAGGAAAATTCAATCGTCCAAACGCATAACCAGCAAGCGATGCTGTCGCAACCGCGAAGAACACGCGACCAACAATCATGACCAGTGTATTGAGATATAATCTTCCAAAATTCATCTTGCTGACAACGGTATGAAAAGCCTTGAGTTTCCAGTGTTTTGGAAATAGCAGAAATGGATCGACCTGTGTTGATTCTGCAACCGTCTTAAACGCGGTCAGTGCCATCCACAGAAATGGAACGAGCATGATAAAGGCACCGATAATCAGGACGATATGCACCACGATTGTGGATTTTGTTTTCGTTTTTTCCATCGTTTCTTATCCCTTTCGATAGACGCGCATTCATCGCGTGATTGAAGTAACCTAGTTGTATGTCACCCATTTCTTCTGCGCACAATTTTGAATTGCAGTGATAATCATGATGATTGCAAGAAGCAACACGATAATGGCGGCACCATAACCTCGATTATTCTGTTGGAATGCGTATTTGTAGAATAAAAATACAAGTGACTGCGTCTTTGGCAGTGCGGCATTGGATTTATCAATCATCATGTAAATGACATCAAACACTTGCATCGCGCCAATCACTCTCGTAACCGTGACAAAGAACATCGTTGGCGAGATTAATGGAATCGTGATGTTGAAGAATTGTCTCACAGGACTCGCACCGTCAATTGCTGCTGCCTCATAGTAATCGCCAGGAATCTCCTGTAACCCTGATATAAACAGTACCATATTGTAGCCGATGACAGACCAGATTCCGACAACGGCAACCCAGAAGATTGCTGTATTTGGATTGGAAATGTAACTAATTGGCGTCCCATGAAACCTCTGAACAATCTGATTGATGAGTCCGAAATCTGAATTATAGAGCCATCTCCAGACCATTGCAACAGCTGCAGGAGCCGCTACCATTGGCATAAAATAAATTGTCCTGTAGACGCCTCGACCTTTCATCTTTCTGTTCAGCAATACTGCCAATACCAATGCAATGAAGATGGAAAGCGGAACCTCGATGATTGCATAGACAATCGTATTCAATAGTGATTGCCAGATTTCTGATTGCCCAAACATCTTTTGATAGTTGTCGAGACCGATAAAGATATTACCTCTACCAAACGCTCCTGTCTTAAAGAAACTCTGATAGATCGTCTGAAAGATAGGAATGATATTCAAGATGATGAGACCGATCATCGTGGGGAGGACGAAAATCCATCCCCACAAAATCTCACCGCGATTGTGGATATTCCACTTGCTCTTTTTCGTATTATTAGCCATAGCTACTCACCTACTCTTATTCTGCAGCCAAATCTTCATTCATCTGTGCAGCAATTGCGTCGCAAGCATCTGGCATTTTCGCTGGATCTTGCCATGCGACGACGAGCTTTTCAATACTCATCTCATACCATACATTTGTATCTTTAGAATGTGGGTAGATGACAACGTCCTTCTGCATATCGATATACGCTTGGAGATTCTTGCTCGTATCCTTATTGATGAAACCCTCGGATGTGTTCTCATAAGCAGACATTGTTACACCGAGATCTGCCTGCTTTTTCTGTGCAGTTTCTGTACCAAGATATGTACATACTTTTGCGGCATCTTCTGCATTTGCAGACTCCGCTGCGGCAGCCCATCCAAGACCATTGTAGATTGAGATGTTTGTACCATTCAGATTTGGCATCACTGCGATATCACAATTCTCTGCGGTGTACTCGTTGTCAAGCATTGCCGTAACCATCCACGAACCCTGTGGAAGCATTGCAACTTTTCCAGATGTAAATAATGCAGATTGGTCTGTCTCAGAAATAGTTGTATACGGAGGCATGGAGCCATCTTCGATGATTCCAGCGACATATTCCATTGCATCCATTGTCTTTGGATCGTCCCAACCAGATGTTGTGCGATCTTCGTTAAGTACATATCCACCAAAATCATAGATTGTGTTGTAGAATGTCTGCTGCGCATCTTTTGGATTGAACACGGTACCATATACGGAACCGTCATCTTTCGTAAGCTTCTTTGCAGCGTCTCTAAATGTGTCCCATGTCCATGTCTCGTCTGGATAGGAGACGCCAGCCTCGTCGAACAGTGTCTTGTTGTACCAAAGAGCGATTGTATCGATATCTTTCGGAATGGCAACCTGTGCACCGTCCGCATTTTGATAGAGCGTTACGAGGTCAGCTGGAAACTTTGTAAGATCTAGTCCGTCTGCATCGATTTGATCACCGAGGTTCAGAAGCATTCCTGAATCTGCATACTTTGAGATTTCATTTGCGTGCATCCAGAATACATCTGGAAGGGATCCACCTGTCGCGCCAGCTTCAAGCATTGTCCAGTACTGATCCCATGGGGTAACCTGTATCTTTGTCTTGATGCCTGTGTCTGCTGTGAAATCTGCGAGGATTTCTTTGATGCCAGCTTCTTGATTCGTATCCCAGATTGCGACTGTGATTGTGTCACTCTTTTTTGAACCGCTCTTTTTTGAACCGTCATCGTTGGAGTTATCGTTCCCTTTGCCTCCGCAAGCCGCGAAACTCATTACCATAACGGTTGCAAGCAAGAATGCGAGTACTTTATTTATCTTCTTCATTTTGTTTCCCTTTCCCATAAATCATTTATTAAAAATATAACTTTTGTCAGTGACTCATCGGGGAATGGCTGCAGTCCATTTGTCATGCCTCACTTAACTAAACACAATTATACAGGTTAAATTCAACATGACAATCGTTTACATATATGTTTTAACTTTTTGACTGTCATTGCGTTTAATTTCATTTTTTCATAATTCAATTATTATGACCCAACAGTCAAAATGTTAAATCAGATGTCGATTTTTAACCGATAGTTACGATAAATCAATTTAAACAAAGGTGATTTTGGGCAAATGTCAAAAAATTGCGATGATAGAAGGTCACTGCTCGATATAACAAATTGACTGTTTTAATCGATTTTGTATGAACAGTACGGCAAGTGATAGAATTTTCTGAAATATATTACAGAAGAAGCGTAACTATGCTATACTGTAACTATAGCAATTTAAAGAGAGGAGGTCTGCTGTGGCGCTTGAATACTACTCTGCTGGTAATGAATTCTTATTTTACCAACCATTATTTAAGACGGGTACGACCGACTTCGAACAGATTATGGTCTATACACCTTTTCAGATGCGATTCTATCATTTCTATATGCCAAGTATCTACCTTGAAAATACGGACTTCAATTGTGTACCTGATGGATGTGTCGACATGATTTTCATCTATAATGAAGATGATTATATGGTGGAATTGGTTGGCTCGACGGTTGCAAGGAAGATCTTAACGCCCTATCCTGGTTACAATTATTTTGGACTGAGACTAAAACCGGGCATGTTTGTAATGCTTGATGATGTATCGCTTGCAGAAGCTACGAATAGCGAGATTCTATATACGAGTCGCGATATCGATATTGATTTTTTTATCCAAAAATTATCCACGCTCACAAAGCTTCAAGATAAGATTGATTTATTTTTAGAAGAATTCACAGTTTCTCTGACGGACAATTTCATCACAGAACCTGTACGCAATATCATATCCGAAATCAACCGATCGAAAGGCACAATTACGGTTACAGAGCTTGCAAATAAACTGTGTTATTCGGAGAGACAGATTCGCCGCTTACTTGATAGTCAACTGAGTATCAATCCGAAGATGCTGTGCCGCATCGTAAGATTTCAATACGCGCTACACAACATGATCACAGGACCGAGCCAAGATATCTTAAAATATATCGAAGGTCTGAGTTATTCAGACCAGTCCCATTTCAATAATGAATTTAAAGAATTTACGGGACTTTCTCCACGAGAATTCGTTGCAACGTTTCATAATCAATCAGTCAAACCCCTTCTGCGAAAACGCATACGATAAAAAAAGGAACCCGAGTGGGTTCCTTTTTTTATCGTATGTATGAAGTTAACTAGTCAAACGCATAATGCTCCCAAAGTGGCAAGACTCTGCCGATACCAGCATCTTTGGCATTTTCATAAGTTCTAAATGCTTCTGATAAATCATGGATTCCCATGCCAATTGGATTGAAGAAAATTTTCTGTTTTGAATCGCTGCGACCTTCAATCTCGCCTGTGATGACCTTACCTAAGTTGCCACTGATTTTATCCTCTGTGATGAAGCCATCACGAACTGCTCGCCATGAGACATCTGCACCATGATGTTTCACCTGTCCCCAGTCATCTACAAATATTTTGTCACAGAATGCAAGTGCTTCAGGCGGTGTATCCCAGAAGCTCGTCTCGATATGTGTCACGCCCTCTTTCCACCACTTAGGATCCACATAAGACTCCTTTGCCATCGTTGCGGTTGTGATGATATCGGAACCTGAGATGACATCTTCATAGGAAGTTGCAGCCCGAAGCTCGACGTCCACTTTATCTTTCATCTTCTCAACAAATTCTTTGACATGTGCTGGATTTGGACTGTAGACTTTTGCGACTTCGAGATTGGGCATTGCCTTTGTAATTCCTAGAAGCTGCGTCTGACCGATGACACTTGATCCGATTAGACCATATTCTCTCGCATCAGGGTTGGCAAGATATTTTGCAGCAACGCCGGATGCGCCACCTGTACGCATTGCGCTTGCTAGTGTGCCATCACAGATACACTGTGGCATCAACGTCTCAGGGTCTAATATGATGATAACAGCATTGGCGCGAGGCAGGTTGTACTTGCTTGGATTCCATGGCTTACTTGGAATAAATTTGATGCCCGATGTATTGACGGGCCCAAGACCTGTTTTCTCTAATAATTCTGACACATAATCGGCACCGCCAAGCCAAGATGGCATGGACATGATTCGTCCAATGGTCTCCTCACTATCTTCACCGCCCCATCTGATCACTGGTTTGGGGGGAAGGATGAAATCACCTTTTCCATGTAGGAAGAAAGATCGTTCTGTCGCTTTTAGTGTCCCCTCCATATCGAGTCCACCAGCTTTTACTACATCATCTTGTGAGAGATATAAAAATTCTACTTTATCATACATTGTGTGCCTCCTTTAATAATCCTTATCAACCATTCTTATCCTTTTGCAGCAAAACGGTCATAGTTTAACTTACTGATATCAATCGTCTCGGACTTTCCTTTCATAATTAACTCACAAAGTGCAATCGAGACAGCGGGTGCAATCCCAAACCCATGCCCGCAGAACCCAAATGCAATGGTCAGCCCAGGAACTTCCGATACGTTATCAATGACTGGTACGCCATCCGCGCATACATCATATTGACCTGCCCAAGAACGAATGATTTTGACATTTGCCAGATCTGGAAAATACTTTATCACGCCACGGGAGAGCTTTGGCAGTGTCACGTTGTGTGTCTCGTCGCCATAATAATTGGATGTGAATTTTTCAAGACCTCCCATGCCGCCGAGGACAAAGGATCCGTGTGCACTTTGGTGTCCGTAAAAATCTGCATCCGATGTCCCGAGCATCTGACCGAACATTGGTTTCATCTGCTCTGTGACAAATACCTCTGAAGTCTCTCGCTCGACGGGAATGTCGATTCCGACGGTATTGGCAATCGCTCTGGATGCGTGACCTGCACAAAGCAAGATATGCTGCGCCTCATAGATGCCATCATCGGTCACTACCTGCCTGACGCGTCCTTTCACTTTTTGAAGACCGAAGACCTGAATACCTGTTGCAAATGTTGCACCATATTCGAGCGCTTTCTTATAGAAGCCAAGCGTTGTATGTAGCGGATTGGCGTGACCATCACTCGGACACCAACTTGCACCGAGGACTTCATCTGACATATATGGACATATTTCCCGCGCTTCATTCCCTGTAATCATACGTACATCAAGTCCAACGGAGGTGGATTTTTTTACAAGATTCGTAAGCGCAGTTACATGCGCCTCCGTCTTGCCGAGTCTCAAATTGCCATTTTGTACATACTCTACATCGATGTCCAGCTCCTCGCTTAACGTCGGCCAGATGTTACTTACCGCGTACATCGCGAGTGGCAACTCTCTGATATCCCTTGCAGACTGTCTGACTCCGCCTGCATTTCGCGAAGATCCGCCGTTGCCAATCTCCTTCGCTTCAAGGACAAGCACGGATACGCCTTCCTTCGCAAGACGATATGCTGTGGAGCATCCCATGATACCGCCGCCGATGATGATCACATCAGCAGATTTGTCATTTGCTTTCATAACGCTCCACCCCTTCCGAATGTTCTGTAGATTTACCAATATAGTCCATCGTTGCTGGACGTACGGGCATACGTCCCGTAATATGTCCGAGTTCACCGGCGGAAATCTGTGATTCCGAGGCTATGATGCCTAGAACCAATCGCTGGCAGGTCTGACCTTGACATAGACCCATACCAGCACGTAAGTATCGCTTGACCTCGTTGATTGTACGCATACCATCATAGACAGCTTTTCTGATCTCACCTTTTGTGATCTCTTCACATCTGCAGATAATCATGGAATCATCAGGCTGCGGAATAAATGGCTGTGTGTGTTTCGTTCTTATTATGATTCCCATGTTAACTCACCCCTTCCAATGATTCTAAGCCGATGGGTTGAAAGAATCTAGCACTTCCAATCTGCGCAAGCGGCACCTTCATAACGAGCATAGCCGTCTTATCCATCACTTTGTTCGCTCTGACTTCTACGACGGTTGCATCACAGATTTCGCGTCCGCTACGGTCTAAAGCTTTCCCTATTGTACCGGCTTTCGGATAAGGTAGGAACTCATAGGGAAGTCCCACTGTACCATACCCATCCGCATAAGAATCGTTGACGAGAAAGATTGCTTGTCCGGAACACACGCCGACACATAAGCCGCAACCTGTACATTTCTTTTCTTTACTGAGCTTTGGTAGCAAGGTGATATTGTCCCCAACAATGATGCAACCTTGCGGACAAGCGCTCTGACAAGGATCACATGGGATATTTTGCGTACACTCAATGACAATATGCTCACCGCCAGACGTGTCAAGCGCAGGGAAATCGCTTAATTCTGATTCTGCTAGGTAGCCATGCGTGAGAATTGATTTTGAAATCGTATACCCTTCGTCTGTCTTATCGATGACTTTTCCTTTGCTGCCTGGAGCAAACATCCCAGCGCGGAGCTTTAGAAGAGAGTCCGCATAAATGGACTTCTTCTCTTCGAATGTATCGTGATCGATATACCCAAGCTCCTGCGCAATCGCAGTTGCAGCAATCTTACCTTGAATCATCGCAGAACTCGCTTCCTCGATTCCTCCTACATCTCCTGCACAGAAGATTCCTTTTATGGACGTCTCTCCATCCTGCGTAAGCACGGGGACATTACCACCTTTGGTGGGAGCAAATGTCATCTCGCACCCTGCATTGTCCGCAAGCTGGCTCATTGGAGACAAACCGACAGCAATACAGATTGTATCCACATCTAGCTCAATCTGGGTGCCAGGAATCGGTTTGAATCGTTCGTCAACTTTCGCAATCACTGCTGATGATACAGAGCCATCTGTGGCATTTCCTTTCGCCTCAAGAACCGTATAGGATGTATAAAATGGGACACCAGTACGAGCCACCTTTGAGGCATGGACTCCATAGCCACCGATTCTTGGTGCAGCATCGATAATCGCTTCGACTTTGCAGCCTGCCTGCATGAGCTGATAAGATACGACCAATCCAACATTGCCGGAACCTACCATGAGAATCTTGCTTCCAGGTCTTACACCTTGAATGTTCATCATCGTCTGCGCAGCTCCTGCGCCCATGACACCAGGTAGTGTCCAGCCCTCGAATGGAATCATATTTTCCGCTGCTCCAGTTGCGATGATTACAGCATCGGCCTTATAATTTTGTACTTCTTTTTCAATCAGTACGGATACTTCTTTATTCTTGTAAATGCCAAGCACAGTCGCATTTAAGATTACTTTCACTCCGAGCTCTTTTGCTTGCGCAAGTAGATTCTCGCCGATGCGTACGCCTCTGATCTTTGCTTGATGCTCTTTTGATCCAAAGAACTTATGAATTTGCTTAAATAATTGACCGCCGGGTCTTCCATTTTCATCAAAGACAACGACCTGCAGACCGGACTGTGCTGCTTCAATTGCAGCGCTCAGCCCAGAGGGACCAGCACCGACGATGATGACTTCATATCGTTTCATTTGCCTTCACCTACTTCCAATCCATACTGCGTCTGCACAATCATTCCTTCTTCGAGTGGTGTGATGCAGGTACGCACATTCGGTATTCCATTGACAACCATGACACAATCTGTGCATCGGCCAATTGCGCAAAACACGCCTCTAGGTCTGTGCTCTTTTGTCGTATACCGATGGATCCGTACACCCATCGCGCGAAGTGCCGCCGCGACAGACTCTCCCGCATATCCCTCGGCATCTTTGCCATCATAGCGAAAGTGAACGAGCGGGCCTTTGTAATATTCTTCTATAATTGGATGCTTTTCTATTCTCAACGTACTCACCCCTTATAACCTCCTTCCATCATAAACAATTATTTTGCATCATTTGTTAATGCTGCATAGTCCAGTTCACCGGTACGAATTCTGACAACCTTCGTGACTTTTGAGACAAAAATTTTCCCATCACCAGGCTCTTCTGTACGCAGCTGCGCTTTTGCAACCTCTATAATATCGTCGACAGGAACTGTTGATACAACAATCTCCACGAGCACTTTTGGCAAAAGATGGATCTCCTGCTTTACGCCCCTATATGTCTCAGTAAAGCTGAGCTGCGTACCAAATCCTTCAACGGCACTCACCGTATAGGCAATCACTCCGATTTCATTTAACGCATCCTGAAAATCCTTTAACCTTTCTTGCCTCGTGACAACACTTACTTTATACATTTCACCGCTCATCACGTCCTCCTCTATTCTTCTGCATCAACTAAGGCGGATTTGCCTTCTTCACCCGTTCTGATCTTAATCACGCGGAGTTCTTCTGATACAAAGATCTTGCCATCTCCAATCTCACCAGTCTGCAGAATTTTTAAAGATGCATCGATGACCGCTTGCACAGGAACTTCACTTACGATGAGCTCCACTTTGATCTTCGGCATCAGGCGTACTTCCTCCTTAATACCTCTGTAATAGCGCAGTGTACCTTTCTGTGCACCACTGCCTTCTACCAATGTCACGGTCATACCAGTGATGCCAATCTCATTGAGTGCATCCCTGAGTTCATCAAATTTTTCACGTCTTGTTATAATTGTTATCTTGCTTATTGTATCCATGATTCATCCTCTCCAATCTTTTATGCATCTCTTTCCTGTGATACGAAATCTGGATAAGCTTCCGCGCCATGCTCAACAATATCAAGACCAATAATTTCCTCTTCTTTTTCAACTCTAAGGCCAATTGTTTTTTTGATAATTTTAAAGAGTAGGAAACCTGCTCCAAAGGTCCAAGCAAATACCACAACTACACCGAGCGCCTGAATACCAAGCTGCGAGAAACCACCACCATAGAAGAGACCTTTAGCATCTGTATTGACGGAAGCGAAGAGACCGATACAAAGTGTTCCGAGCGCACCGCATACACCGTGTACGCTGATTGCACCAACAGGATCATCGATTTTCAGCTTTCTGTCAATGAATTCAACGGAGAATATAACGAGTATTCCGCCGAGTACACCGATGAGGAAGGATACCCAGAAACTAAAGTATGGACAGCCGGAGGTAACGGCTACAAGACCGCCGAGGATACCATTAAGTACCATACTCAAATCTGGCTTACCATATCTCTTCCAAGTTACAACTAAGGATGCGAGCATACCACCACCAGCAGCCATTGTTGTCGTTACTACTGTATGAATCGTAACCTCGTCAAAACCGAGTTCACTGCCTGGATTAAATCCATACCAACCGAGCCATAGGATAAACATTCCGAGTGTTGCCATGAAGATATTGCCAGCAGGAATGGCTCTCGCTTTGCCTTCTTTTGAATACTTCCCAAGCCTTGGACCAACAATCATTGCTCCTGCAAGTGCGACCCATCCTCCTGCGGAATGTACTGCCGTAGATCCTGCAAAATCCATAAATCCGATATCTGAGAGCCAGCCACCACCCCAGATCCAGTGACCTGATACGGGATAGATGATGAGTGAGATGAAGAAACTGTACACGATATAGGACATGAATTTCGTACGTTCAGCCATCGCACCGGATACGATTGTGGCAGTAGCCCCAGCAAATACCAACTGGAAGAAGTAAAATACTTCTGGGCTCAAACCTTCAATTTCAAATCCTTTTAATGGAGATAAGAAAAGGCTCGTACCAAATAAACCACCTGGTCCACTCGTTCCATACATGATTCCAAATCCCAAAAGCGCATATGCTGCAATTGCAAATCCGAAGTCGAGTGTATTCTTTGCAAGAATATTGATTGTGTTCTTTGGCCTTGTCAGTCCAGCCTCCAGTAATGCGAATCCAGCTTGCATAAAAAATACAAGCACGCCGGCGACAAGCACCCACAGTGTGTTAATTAAATAAGTAGCATCCATATAAGTCACCCCCTAATACGAATATAAAAATAATTTATATATTAATTTTATATTCGTATGGGCGCAGATGATTGGAAGAAAAGGACATAGGAATGTAAAAAACGGACACCGAGTTGTAAAAATCGGACATACAAAAAAGACAACCAACTCGCGAGTTGGTTGTCTTTTTTCATTTAGGACATTTGTAATGGTTAAAGTTTGCCTCCAGATGTTGCAATGCCTTCAATAAATTGCTTCTGGAAGATGATATAAACCACAATCATCGGCACAATTGCAAGGAGCGATGCTGCCATCAATTCTGGATAATCCACAGCATACTGTCCTTGCAGTTTTGCCAGCGCTGCCGATATTGGCATCGTGCCCTGTTCTGGATTGGCGACGAGCGGCCACATGAGATCTTTGAATCCGAACAGTGCGGTAAAGATTCCGAGCGCAACCATGCCTGATCTTGTAAGTGGACTCATAATCCAAAGGAACGTCTGCGGGATATTGCAGCCATCAAGCTTCGCAGCCTCCTCTAAATCCTTTGGCAGCGCCATATAGAATTGACGCATCAAGAATGTGCCAAACGCTGAAACCAATCCCGGGAAAATCAATGAGAAAATTGTATTTAATAGTCCCAATTTGCTTACCATGAGATATTGCGGAATGATGAAAATCTGCGACGGAACCATCAACTGCGCCAGTACCAACATGAAGAGAAAATTCTTTCCAGGAAATTTTAATCTTGCAAATGCATATCCTGCAAGCGAAGCCGTAGCTACTGCACAGATGACACGACCTGCAATCATGAGAATCGTATTGAGGTACAATCGAGCAAAGTCCATCTTTCGGAACACATCGTCAAAGGCACGTGTTACCCAGTGTGTTGGAAAGATTAAGAACGGGTCAACTTGTGTTGACTCTGAAACAGTCTTAAATGAAGTCAGTATCATCCAAATAAATGGAATTAGCATAATCGCCGCACCAATTATTAGGACGATATGGATGAGTATGGTTGTATTTCTTTTTGTATGATCCATTATTTCTCCTATTCGGTAGACGAAAACTAATTATATGTGACCCATTTCTTTTGTGCATAATTCTGAATTGCAGTGATAATCATGATGATGACCAACAGCAATACGATAATGGCAGCACCATAACCGCGATTATTCTGCACAAAAGCATATTTATAGAATAGATATACCAAAGATTGCACTTTGGGAAGCGCCGCATTGGTGCGATCAATCATCATATAGATGACATCAAAAATCTGCATCGCAGCAATGACTCTCGTCACGGTGACAAAAAACATGGTTGGTGAGATGAGCGGAATCGTGATGCTGAAAAACTGTCTGATTGGTCCCGCACCATCGATACTTGACGCCTCATAATAATCATTTGGAATCTCCTGAAGTCCAGAGATAAAGAGTACCATATTGTAACCGATGACAGACCAAATGCCAACAACTGCAACCCAAAAGATTGCCGTATTTGGATTGGAGATATAATTGAGCGGTGTGCCACCTATAAGTTTAATAAATTGATTGATGAGGCCAAAATCTGAGTTATAGAGCCATCTCCAGACCATTGCAATTGCAGCAGGGGCAGCGACCATCGGCATGAAAAATATCGTCCGATAGACGCTGATTCCTTTCATCTTTCTGTTTAGCAAAACCGCAAGCACCAAGGCAATAAAGATGGATAAAGGCACTTCTATAATTGTATAAATGACTGTATTTAGAAGTGACTGCCATATTTCAGATTCGCCGAACATCTTTTGGTAATTCTCAAGTCCGACAAAAATATTACCTCGACCAAAAGCACCCGTTTTGAAAAAACTTTGATAAATGGTCTGTATAATCGGGATAATATTCAAAATGACGAGACCGAGAATCGTGGGGAGGACAAAAATCCATCCCCAGATCATCTCGCCACGGTTGTGAATGCTCCACATGGATTTTTTATGACCATTTGCATTCTTCGTATTATTATTTTCTACCTTGTTATGTGCCATCCATTACTCCTTGGGTAATTCGTTTCTTATTTCTCGGCAGCTTATTCGGCAGCCAAATCGTCGTTCATTTGCGCTGCGATCTTCTTACATGTATCTGCCATAATTGCAGGATCTTGCCATGCTTTTACGAGCTCTTCAATACTCATATCGTTCCATGCAATCGTGTCCTTTGAATATGGATACATGACGATATCATCCTGCATGTCGATGTAAGCTTGGATGTTCTTCTCTGTATCTTTGCTGATGAATCCTTCAGAGGTATCTTCGTATGCAGACATTGTGACACCAAGATCTGCTTGCTTTTTCTGAGCAGCTTCTGTGCCGAGGTAGGTAACGAGCTTTGCGGCATTTTCAGCATTCTTGGAATCTTTTGCTGCTGCCCAACCCAAACCGTTGAAGATTGATTTATTGGTGCCATCATGACTTGGCATCACAGCGATATCGCAGTTGTCATGCACATATTCATTTTCAAGCATCGCCGTAACCATCCAAGAACCCTGTGGAAGCATTGCCGTCTTTCCAGACTGGAATAACGCGGCCTGATCTGTCTCGGAAACAGTTGTGTATGGAGGGAACGAACCATCTTTAATCATATCCGCAACGAAGTCCATCGCCTCGATTGTCTTTGGATCATCCCAGCCAGATTTTGTCTTCTCGTCGTTGATTACATAACCACCGAAATCGTAGATGATATTGTAGTATGTCTGCTGATTTTCACTGATGGTAAATGCCGTACCATACTGGGATCCATCTGCTTTTGTCAATTTCTTCGCAGCCTCACGGAATGTATCCCATGTCCATGTATCATCTGGATAAGACACGCCTGCTTCATCGAACATTGTCTTGTTGTACCAAAGCGCAATAGTGTCGATATCCTTTGGAATTGCAACCTGTGCGCCATCTGGATTCTGATATAAATCAACGATGCCACTTGGATATTTTGTCATGTCTAGACCTTGCTCTGCAATCGCGTCATCTAAATCAAGAAGCATTCCAGATTCCGCATACTTTGCGATTTCATTTGCGTGCATCCAGCATACATCTGGAAGTGAACCGCCTGTTGCACTCGCTTCAAGCATTGTCCAGTATTGTGCCCAAGGTGTAACCTGAACATCCGTCTTGATACCAGTATCAGCAGTAAAATCTGCAAGAATTTCTTTGATTCCAGACTCTTGGTTCGTATCCCAAATTGCTACGGTAAGCGTATCGCTTCCTTTTTTTGATCCACTATCGCTCGAGCCTGAACTCGATTTATCCTTTCCCCCACATGCAGCTAGACTTACAACCATAAATGTTGCGAGTAGAAGCGCAATTACCTTATTCATTTTCTTCATTTTTGTTTCCCTTTCCCAAATTACATTATTGTAAAAATTATTGTGAAATTCGCAACTAATAAAATTGTGAGTTCGCGCGCACTCACTTTCTACGGACACTATACAACCATAAAAATCACATGGCAACCACTAAATCCCAAGCTTTAACATTTTGACTATTTTCAAAATGCTATTCGATTTTTTTCACTTCAATTAATCGTTGAAAACAGTCAAAATGTTAAAAAAACCGCCTCTCGGCGGTTATTTATTCCTCGTTTTCTACCAGAATCTCTAAATTATCCATAGTTGCCAAATCATCCACGCCATTCACGTCTTCAAGAAATAGAGGCATATTTTTATCCATTTTCAGCTCGCGGCTCCATGGTCCATGGTCAAATTTACGATCTACCTTTCGAAACCTCAGTGGCGTATATCCTGTGAGCCGCTTAAATGCCTTGATAAATACCAATGGATTCGAGTAGCCAACGGAATTGGCGATGCTCTCAATAGAGAGATCCGTAATTGTCAATAATTCCTGCGCTCGAGATAGCCGAAACTGCGAGAGATATTCGTGTGGGCTCATGCCGAGTTCAGACTGAAACAATGTCGATAGATAATTTCGCGTGATTCCAATATGCGAAGCAATTTCAGCCACACCAATGTCGCGCGAATAGCTTTGCCTGATAAAAGAGACCGCTTGAAGCACATACATATTGCCTGAAGACACATCAAGATCCTGACCAACATTTGTAATATCGCTGGATAGAATTCCAAGAAATTCATAAAGTTTACTCATGCGAAGCAAATCATCACCACTGCTGTGCCCCTCAATCAAAAGCGCATTCAAGATAATTCGCTTTAGTACAGCCGTATCCTTCACACTAAAGACGGGATGATCTTTGTCAATACCCATATCTTTCACAATTGCAGGTGCATTTCTGCCCGTAAATGCAATCCAAGCATAAGCCCACGGATCGTGCTCATCTGCTTGATAATACGTGAGGACATCTGGTTCAATGAGAAATCCCTGCCCCTTTTTTAGATTATAGCTCTTATTATCAGAGAGAAATGTCCCCTTTCCATTTGTGATGATATGGATAATATATACAGGTCTTACAGCGGGTCCAAAGTGATGCAATGGATCCGTCTGACTATAGCCACTGAATGCGAAGACAAAATCGCTCTCGCTTTCCGTATTAATTACATTTCGTATTTCTTTTGAAGCTTCCATCGTTGTATTTGTCCCCAAATAAATCTCAAATCATTATGATAATTGACTACAATATTATATAATTTTTCGTTCCTTTCGTCCAGATGAGCCGCATGTATTCCATTATCCAATTATATCGGATATATTCAATGTGAATATTCAATAAGATGACTGTTTTAGCTAATGATTTCGTGATATATTTACTATATTATTATGCCATCTAACTGATTAATGTTACCATTTCACAAGTTTTACAAGGAGGAATCACAATGAGAAAAGCATTTATCTGTCCAACAAAGTATGTTCAAGGCGAAAATGAACTAGAAAATTTAGGTTATTTCGTATCAACTTTCGGTAAATCAGCACTATTGATTGCCAATCCAGATGATGTCACGCGCGTAAGAGCAAAGCTCGATATCGCTGCATCAAAATCCGATATCACTTTTGTAGAGGGTGGATTCCATGGCGAATGCTCACGTGTAGAAGTCGCAAGACTCCAAGAAGTTGCCAAGGAAAAGAGCTGCGACTGCATCATCGGACTCGGCGGCGGTAAAGCGATCGACACAGCAAAATGCGTTGCAGAAGGCGATGCGCTCATCATCGTGCCAACGATTGCAGCAACCGATGCACCAACAAGTCATTCCGCAGTACTATACACAGAAGATGGCGCATTCGACGACTATGCTTACTTCAAGCAGAGCCCGAGTGTCGTCCTCATCGACACGACCATCATCGCAGGCGCACCAACGCGCTTCCTCGTATCAGGCATGGGCGACGCCCTATCCACCTATTTTGAAGCGAGAGCAACGAGCAAGGCATATGCAAATGTCAACGCAGGACTGCCATGCGGCGCAAGAGAAGGTTTCGCACCTCCAGCAAAATCAACAAATGCTGCACTGAAACTCGCCGAGCTTTGCTACAACACGCTCATCGAAGATGGTCTAAAAGCAAAAGTTGCGAGCGACGCCAATCAAGTGACAAGCGCACTAGAAAATATCATCGAAGCAAATATCTTACTTTCTGGCTTGGGATTTGAGAGTGGCGGTCTTGCTGCAGCACATGCAATCCACGATGGTTTGACAATCCTCGGTGGTACACACGCATATTTCCATGGTGAGAAAGTTGCATTTGGTACCATTGCACAATTGATTTTGGAAAATGCACCAAAGACGGAAATCGAAGAAGTGCTCGGGTTCTGCGTATCCCTCGGATTGCCAGTATGCCTTGCTGATATCGGCGTTGAGAGCATTTCCACAGAAGAGTTACGTGCGGTAGCAGAGAAAGCATGTATCCCTGAAGAATCCGTTCACTCCATGCCGTTCCCAATTACTGTCGAAGCTGTCATGGCAGCAATTTTGGTGGCAGATCGCACTGGCGCAGAATTTAAAGCGGCGCGAAGTTAATATCGTACTGGGGGTTTTGTGGTTTTTTGCAGGTTCTTACAAGTTTTGGCTGGTTCTTGTAGGTTCTTATTTGTTCCTGCAGGCTATATTTATAGGTTTTTACAGGTTTTTGTCAAATAATGAGGGTTGATTATGAAAAAAATATTGAATGATGTCAATAATTTGGTAATTGAGATGGCACAGGGAATTGTGCTGTCCAATCCAAATCTGACACTGAACGAAAAATACAAAGTGATTGCGCGAAAGCACATCAACAAAGATAAAGTGAGTCTAATTAGTGGTGGAGGCAGTGGACACGAGCCTGCACATGCTGGTTTCGTAGGCAAAGGTATGCTCGATGCAGCAGTATGCGGCGATGTATTTGCCTCCCCATCGCAGATTCAGGTGTATCAGGCAATCAAGCAGGTTGCAACGGATGAAGGTGTATTGCTTATCATCAAAAATTATAGTGGCGACGTGATGAACTTCAAAAATGCTGCCTATCTCGCAGAAGAAGACGGCATCCGCGTCGAATATATCAAAGTCGACGACGATATCGCTGTACAAGACAGCCTCTACACCGTCGGACACAGAGGTGTTGCAGGAACCGTCCTCGTACACAAAATTGTCGGAGCCGCTGCCGAAGCAGGCAAATCGTTAGACGAATTAAAAGCAATTGGCGAGAAAGTAATCGCAAATGTCAGATCAATTGGGTTTGCACTAGAATCCGTTACAGTTCCAGCAAAGGGAACGCCGACATTTTCACTTGGAGATGACGAAGTAGAATATGGCGTCGGCATTCACGGTGAGCCAGGCATTCGCCGCGAAAAACTGCAGACAGCAGATGAATATGCGCAAAGAATGGTTGACGCGATTTGTGCGGATTTAGGGTTGGATACGGCTGATGCGAGCGATGCTGCAAAATCCCAAAAGTCAACACGCGTCGCCGTTCTTGTCAATGGATTCGGTGCTTCGCCACTCATGGAATTATACGTCTTGAACAATTCTGTAATCAGAGAATTAAACGCTCGTGGCATTACTGTATCGAGGAATCTTGTCGGCAATTACATGACGAGTTTAGATATGGCAGGCGCATCTTTGACCATTCTTAAACTCGATGATGAGCTTGATGATTTGCTACATCAGCCATGTGAGACATTGGCGTTGACAATCAATGATTCACCAGAATCTCATGCGATTAGCGAGTATACTTTTGGCAATTCTGGAAAATCATTAAATGCCGATGCAACAGCATTTTCATATACCGTTGAGACACCAATAAAATACAGTAAGATTGGCGAAACAGTGTCCTTGGAAAATATGATCTACATCGTCGATGTAATGAGCGAAAGCATCATCAAAAATGAAGTTCCATTCTGCGAACTCGATTCATTTGCAGGCGACGGCGACTTTGGCATGAGTGTTGCAAAAGGATTTAGAAAGCTGAAAGAAGAGTGGGCTGACATCTTAGCAGGCGATCATGACGATATTGGGTCATTCCTCAATGAGTGCGCCCTCATCATCATGGAATATTGCGGTGGCGCATCAGGTCCAATTTGGGGCTCTGCATTTAGAGCAGCATCCAAATCCACGCTTGGTAAAAACGCGCTTACACCACAAGATTTTGCGCAAATGCTCGAAGCGGCAGTCAGCGGTATCCAACTGACCGGCGAACGATCCTTCGGTCGTGGCGCAGTCGTTGGCGACAAGACACTCATTGATGCACTTGCACCATGCGCTGAAAAATGGGCAGAACTTACGGCAGATGAAAATGTTAGTTCTACAGCTGACCCAGTTGATTTTGTCACACTCTTTGCCGCTGGAGCTGAAGCTGCAGCACTTGGCGCAAAGAATACGGAACAAATCGTCGCGCGCATGGGTCGCGCAGGCACAGTCGGTGAGCGAAGTCTCGGTCACCCAGATGCTGGAGCTTATGCACTCGGCGTAATCTTTGCCGATATCACGAATGCATTGAAGCAAGCATAACTTGCGACACGATACTTCTCTTCCTAACTCGATTTTGGACACCAAAACACGCTTTTTTCCGTCCAAAATCGAGTTAGGAAGAGAATTGGTGAATACAATACTAAAGGATTCCCGCAATGTGGCGACGTCAACAATTTTTACCTTTATTTTGATACTAGAAAGCGTAGGTATGAGACTCATTCATTTGAGTATCTCAAACCTGCGCTTATTTTTGTTACAAACTCGTATCCCTTTAAGACAAAAGCCGCCCCTGCGCTAATGTCGCAAGTACGGCTTTCAATTTTATAAACTATTCACAGATTAACTGCGTCGCTGTAGATTCTTTTGTCTTTATAAATTGCATTATCTTTATAGATATTTTATAGAGTCCTTCTTCTTCCCAAATTACTTCTCGCCCACTACCATCATTTTTTAATATACTGTGACCGATATCGAGATGGCGTGATGCCTTCATATCGCTTAAATGTGCGCACGAGATGCGATGCATCACTGAAACCGAGCATATCGCTGATTACCTGCACCGTGTGATTTGATGCACTGAGCAAAAGCTTCGCTTTCTCAATTCGGATACGATTCAGATATGAATTAAAATGCTCATTTGTCTCTCTTATAAATAATCGACTAAAATAATCGGGGCTGATATGACACATTGTAGCCATATTTTTTACACTCAGATTCTCACCAATATTATGGTGAAGATAGGAAATGGCAGGTCCGATGATGCTGTTGTCATATTCATGACTGGAACTGCTGTGACCATTTTCAAAATCGTTCAAAGCAGCATAATTTTCACTCTCTTTTTTGATGCCACTCATATTGGACGCACCTTGTAGTGATGACGGAACCGATTTTAAATGATTCATTTCTTTTGTATTCATACCACTCAAGACATGCTTTGAGTTCTTAGAGTGCCCTATATTTTCTGCATTACTAAAAGAACCGTCCGCAAAATGAGCTAGATTTTTATTGTAGATCGATGACAGATATGCACATAATTCGTAAATCATCTTCGTTGCTGTCTCTGCCTGTTTCATTGACATGCGGGGAAGCAATGCATATTCTTTAAGAAACTTATCGGTATGAATCGCTTTTTCCATCGCGCTTGTGTGAAGGCAAATTTGCTCTAAATCGCATGCATCGGCATCGGACAAAATGACTTGTCCAGCCATTACCGCACCTAGATAATTTCCATCTATGATGATTGGAATTGCAATATCAAGCAGTCCACAATGGCACAGATACATATATGGCTTCGATAGGCGCACAGCCTCAAGCCCGCCACGCGCATCGCATTTTTCACAATATCGATGAAATTCCATATCAGATCTCATGAGCGCACAATAACTCTGGCGACCACTATGTGCGGAAATGGGCGTACCCTGATAATCCACAGTAATAATTGCCATGCCTGTGACTTCACTTACTGAATCCTGCAATGTTTGCCACTTTTCAAGATCAATCAGTTCTATTAAATTTTCTCGATTGACGATCATATCTGCCTCCAACTTTCGATGCACGAAAGATGCTATTTTATATCAATTTTGAATAGCTAATCGTAATATTCTTACTCAAACATCAAGTTACTACAAAAAAACAGCTTAACTTGGGTGAGATGTAAGGTTTGTATCACTTTATGCACGTTTTGGCGGTGGTACAGATACCTGCTATTTAGAACCCTTGGAGAGAACATCACACGCACTAATTCCGATTTAACAAACATCCAAATTCATCAACAGCGCTTATCAATAGCGAATCCATCTATACGAACATCAAGTCGCGCAAATTCTGCAAGCAGCGCATCTTCCAATCCCGATTCGAGGTATTTCACCTCTGTATAACAGGTCTCCGCCAACACACGCTTCGTAATCTCATCAAACCGCTGATCGACAGCATCTCCAACCTTCATAAGCCAGACATCGGCACCGTGGGAAGTATAATCCACAACTTTATCGAA
>JAISJM010000160.1 GCA_031261525.1 Eubacteriales Family XIII. Incertae Sedis bacterium | reverse complement strand
GCAACTCATTTTTATCGCAACTCAGCTTTATCGCAACGCAACTCAGCTTTATCGCAACGCAACTCATTTTTATCACAACTCAACGTTTTTCGCAACTCAGCTTTATCACAATGCAACTTAGTATTTTCGTAACTCAACTTTATCACAACTCAGCGTTTTCCCAACTCATTTTTATCGAAACTCAGCTTTATCATAACTCATTTTTATCGTAACTTAACTTTATCAAAACTCAGCGTTTTCACAACTCAGCTTTATCGCAACGCAACTTAGTATTTTCACAACTCATTTTTATCGTAACTCAGCGTTTTTCGTAACTCAGCTTTATTGCAATGCAACTTAGTATTTTCATAACTCAACTTTATCACAAATCAACAAATCGAAATGCATAGCATACTAGAATCGTACATAGCTAGATGCGAGCTCTGAGCACATCGTTAACGCCTTCGACCATCTTCAGGCGTTTCATAACAGCTTGAATTTGGTTGACATTGCTGATTTTCAATGTCAATTCCATATCAACACTTTCGTCGGCATTGGTTCGTGAATCAACTCTTGTGATATTGATATCAAGCTCAAGGGCAACCCTCGAGATGTCGGAGAATAAGCCTTTACGATCGACGGCTTTGATATATAAATCAGCATCATAATCCGATGGCAATGCACCCTCTTGCTCCCACTGTACGTCAATCAACCGACCTTTTTCAGATTCTGGGATATTGACAATATTTGTACAATCGGTTCGGTGTACGCTGATGCCTTTGCCTTTTGTAATATAGCCGACAATTTCGTCACCTGGGACTGGACTACAACAACGAGCAAGTCTTACGAGAAGACCTGATGTACCTGTAATGCCAACACCATTGCCCTCATCTTTATGCGCTAACGGCTGCGACTTTGAGCCTTTGTTGTGCGACTCAATCGTATCGCGGTCGCGTTCTTTTTTCTCTTCAATATCCGATTCATAGGTGTCAATGAGACCTGCAACAACTTTGGATAATACTGCACCACCATAACTTGCGGAAGTGAGCAGTTCGTCAACGGTTGCCATCTTTTGCTGTTTTGCAATTCTGAGCAATGTTGTATTTTTCACAACCTGTTTTGGATCGTATCCTTTACGTTTGATTGTACGCTCAATCAGCTCTTTGCCTTTTTCAACATTTGTGCTTCTGTCTTGCTTCTTCAGCCATGCCCGAATCTTTGCTCTTGCATGTGAACTCTTTGCAACTTTGAGCCAGTCGAAGCTCGGACCCTTAGAGCTATTTGATGTGACAATATCAACAATTTCGCCATTTTGTAGCTCATAATCAATACTGACCATCTTTCCATTGATTTTTGCGCCAATACACCTCGCACCGACATCACTATGGATTTTAAATGCGAAATCAATCGGTGTCGATCCCGCAGGCAATTCAATGACATCGCCTCTTGGTGTAAATACAAAGACTTGGTTGGAAAATAAGTCCATTTTCAGCGCGTCCATGAACTCTCGTGGATCATTGTAATCTTGATTCCATTCGAGCGTCTGTCTGAGCCATGCAAGTTTTACTTCTTCTTGTGACTCATCGATACCTTCTTTGTATTTCCAGTGTGCAGCAATACCATATTCGGCGACTTGATGCATCTCTTTGGTACGAATCTGTATCTCGAAAGTCTGCCCTTTTGAACCAATGACTGTCGTATGCAGACTTTGATATAAATTTTGCTTTGGTTGAGCGATATAGTCCTTGATACGGCCCGGAAGTGGCGTATAGAGACTATTGACGAGACCAAGAATCTCATAACATTCTCTCGAACTGCTTACGATAATTCTGATTGCAATTAAATCGAAAATCTCATCAATTTGTTTGTTTTGATATTTCATCTTGCGGTAGATGCTATAAAAATGTTTGGATCGACCGCTTACGTCATATTCGATATGCAGTTCATCGAGTTTTTCGCGAAGCTCACCAATAACCTGATCGATTGCAGCCTGCCTCTCACTCTTCTTCTCATTGACTGCTGCAACGAGTTCATAATAAGCGTCGGGTTCTAAATATTTTAAACTGATATCTTCAAGTTCAAATTTAAGATTGTACATCCCAAGCCTACTGGCAAGCGGTGCATAGATCTCAATACTTTCGCGACATTTATCGAGGATCTGATTCTCACTCATATAGTTGATGGTTCGGAGATTGTGAAGCCGATCGGCAAGCTTGATAATCAGGACACGGATATCCTTACTCATCGCAAGAAACATCTTACGTAGATTCTCCGCTTGGCGTTCTTCCTTGCTCTCGTAGCGTATTGACGCAAGCTTTGTCACGCCATCAACGAGAAGCGCAACTTCACTGCCGAAGTCATTTTTAAGCTCTTCAACTCGATATGGTGTATCTTCTACGGCATCATGAAGGAGCCCCGCAACAATGGTGCGCTCGTCCATACCTAGACCAGCAAGAATCAGAGAGACTTCAATCGGATGAATCAGATATGGCTCTCCAGATTTCCGAAGTTGCCCCTCGTGCATCTGTTCAGCCATATTGTAAGCCTTCTCAATCTCACCAATATCAATATTGGGGTTGATATCAAGTAATTCAGCTAAGTAGACTTCCAATGTTTTCATATATCGCCCAATCCCCCCAGATTAATTCTTTATACAACAGCGCCATCGCTCTTTGACTTTGCAGGTTTCTTCGCCTTTCCATTTGATTTACCCTTTGTATTTTGTGAAGACTTCGTCTTGCCATGTGTATCGAGGTAGCCTTTATTTGCATTTGTAAGGCGATCAATATCATAATACAAAGGACTTGCAATAAATATGGATGAGAATGTACCAGCAACGATACCAATGATAAGCGGAACTGTAAATTGATTGATACTATCGCCACCGAGAATTGCAATTGGCACGATTGCACAGACAGTCGTCAGTGAGGTAAGAATCGATCGAACAAGTGTCTGGTTTATACTTACATCAATCATCTCAATCGGCTTCATCTTACGATATCGGACAAGATTCTCTCTGATTCTATCAAAGATTACAATCGTATCATTAATCGAATATCCGACAACGGTCAAAATTGCTGCAATAAATGGATTGTTGATTGTAAAATGGAACAATCCATACAAGGCAAGCATAATCAGCACATCATGGAGTACGGCAGCGATTGCCGCAACACCAAAGCGCCACTTAAATCTAAATGTGACATAAATGAGCATAAACACTGCTGAAAGCAAGATGGACTTTACAGCATTTAACTTCAGAGAATCTCCAACAGATGGTCCAAATTGTTCGAAGCTTATGACATCTTTATCTGAAATTCCATATTTGTCATATACTTTATCAAGAAGTGCATTTCGTTCGTCCTTGTTCATTGCCGTAGTCGTCTTTACCATAACTTCTGATAATTTCTGACCTGAATCAACAATTTCAACATTTTCTAAGCCTTGATCTTCATAATATTTCTGAAGATCTTCATGCTTTACATTTTCTTGATAATCGATTGTGATACGTGTACCACCAGTGAAGTCAATACCATAATTGTAGCCTCTAATCAGACCTGTACCAAAACCAACAACTAAGATAGCAAGCGTAACGATATAATAGACCTTGCGGTGTTCAATAAATGGAATAACCTTCGCGTGGACATTGTGATCCATCCTATTTTCTTTAAGACCAAGAATCTTTGGATTGGAAAGAGCCTTTGTGCTCAAAATGGTATCAACGAGGATATGTGTGATAAACACTGCCGATATGATGCCTAAAACGATACCAATCATAAGGGTCAACGCAAATCCTCTTACAGGGCCTGTACCAAAGATGTACAGAATGACACCTGCAATCATCGTTGTAATCTGAGAGTCAATAATCGTACCCATTGCACGTTTGAATCCATCTTTTGTTGCAACACGGACGCTCTTACCTTCTTGCACCTCTTCTTTGACTCTCGAGTAAATGATGACATTTGCATCCACTGCCATACCTATGGACAATATGATACCCGCGATACCAGGAAGCGTAAGCACGCCTTTGAGCAATACCAAGATCCAAAGCATTGCTGGAATATAGAATCCTAGGGATAAACAAGCTGCAAGACCTAAGAATTTGTACATCACAAGCATGATGAGGACAATCAGACCAACACCGATGATGCCACCAAGGATAGAATTGGATAACGCACCCATACCAATGGTTGCACCAACTTCGGATGCTTCAACTTCCTTTAGAGGTACAGGGAGCGCACCACCACGAATCAATGTCGATAATTCAACCGCTTCATCCTCAGCAAATCCACCAGATCCACCAGTAATGACGGCATTTCCTCCTTGGATTGGACTACTTGCATTTGGTGCGGAAATGACAGTGTTGTCGAGTACAATAACAATCTGCGTGCCACTTGTTACTTGCTCTGCACCTTCATATGCCTCACCAGTATATGCTTCATCTGAGAGGAACGGACCTGTAATCTGACCAGAGGATGCTTTTCCCGTCGCCTCATAAAAGGCATCGCCACCTTTCGAGTCAAACTTCAAGGATACTGCATAACCACCGTGATCTTGGTCAAGCTCAATACCACTATCTTTGACATCTGTACCGGTCAGAATCTCTTCGCCATTGGCATAGATAAATTTCAGTTGTGCAGTCTTGCCGATGGCATCAATCGCGTCATTACTATCTTCTGCACCCGGCAGTTCAACACGGATTCGATTATCACCCTCAATGGTGACGATAGGTTCTGAAAGTCCCATCAGATTAACTCTACGCTCAATAACACTTTGAGCTTGCTCCATAATCTTCTTTAGTTCTTCCCCTTTTTTATCTGTATCAGCTTCCATTACGACATAGACACCACCAGAAATATCCAATCCAAGCTTAATATCCTTTTGGATTGGTCCAATACCAATGACATCAGTCAATGTAATAACCCAAAGAAAGGCAATTACTAGGAAAATTACAAATGTTGATATTCTCTTTGCCATATAACTTCTCCATAACTAATTGAAATACTTACTATCAAGAAAACTGTCCACAAAGGAACAGTTTTCCAAAACTTATCGTATAATAATCGTGTATTACTTCGCTTCGGTTGTATCCTTTACAAGCTTCTTTGGACGCTTTGATGTTGTCTCCTCAGAAGTACTTTCGTTCTTATCATCCTTCTTTGTCTCAGATTTCGTTGTTGTCTTCGGATCTTTCTTCTCTTCATCAAGTCTTGATACCGACCAACGCATCACTTCGAACTTTGTCTTGTCTGCACCAACTGAAATGGTAAGGGAATCTTCATTGGTCTTGACGACGGTTGCTTTGATACCACCGATTGTGATGATTTTGTCTCCCGCCTTTATCGCATTGCGCATCTTAGTGATATCATTTTCCTTTTTCTTCTGTGGTCTGATAAAGATAAAATAAAATACGACGAAAATTGCGACGATTGGTAATAAACTTACTAATTGTGATCCATTCATTAAAATTAACCTCCATAAAAAATAAAAAATTGTGTCTATTCAACACATTTGAGAACTCATGTGATTAATTATACAGTATTAACGAATAATTGTCGATACGCCTTCACAAAAAAAGTACTTGCGCATCATCTGGCAATATGTTATTATATCTATCGTTGACGCGTGCCGGCGTGGCGGAATAGGCAGACGCGCTGGATTCAAAATCCAGTGGTGGTAACATCGTATCGGTTCGACCCCGATCGCCGGTACCATTTTTTATAAATGGAGCATGTGTCGTTCTCACATGAACATAGTGAGAATCTCACAAATTATACTTTTTTTTAAATATCTTATTGACAAGATTAGTGAATAATTGTATGATATATATCGTTGCTTATCAACAAGTTTCTACAAGATACTAACATATGCGGTCGTGGCGGAATTGGCAGACGCGCACGGTTGAGGGCCGTGTGCCGCGAGGCGTGTGGGTTCAAGTCCCACCGACCGCACCAAACAGTTCAAGCTCGAACTGTCACACATTCCCA
>JAISJM010000136.1 GCA_031261525.1 Eubacteriales Family XIII. Incertae Sedis bacterium | reverse complement strand
TGTCAAGAACTTTTTTTAAGAATCGTTAAATATTTTCGATGATTTTTAAGGCTATTTTTTTAGGATACAAAAAATAAAAAAGGGATGAATGGTGTGTCAATACAACACCATTCATCCCTTTTGCAATCATTTATATTTATATCGTGCGCTCCTCTATATTTATATCGTGCGCTCCTCTTCCGTCAAAGTCTCATTCATACTACCAGTCCTGTAACCGAGGATATCAATAGATACATAGGTAAATCCAAAGGACTTGAATTTCGTATAAATTTCTTCGCGAACGTTCTTGTCTGCTAGAATTTCAAAGCCTGCATCGTCCGTCTCAATACGCGCCAAATCACCATGATGACGGACACGAACCTGCCGAAAGCCAAGATCGATGAGCATTTGCTCCGCCTTGTCTACCATGCCAAGTTTGGCTTCATTAATCTCTTCTCCATATGGGAACCTTGACGAAAGACAAGCAAAACTCTGCTTCTCCCATGTTGGAAGACCGAGTTCTTTCGATAAGATTCGAATCTCTTCTTTCGATAATTCCGCATACCGAAGCGGACTTTCAACAGCGAGCTCTTTCACAGCCTGCAGCCCTGGTCTGTAATCGCCATCATCATCTGTATTGGAGCCTTCGACGACATGCTCAATGCCACGCTCTTTCGCGATGCCCCAAATCTTATGAAACAACTCCGACTTGCATAGATAGCAGCGATTCAATGGATTGTGCGAGAATCCCTCGATCTCAAGTTCCTCCGATTCGACGACAATGTGCTCAATACCATGTTGATGACAATATTCTGTCGCCTCATCCAATTCTCTTTTGGGAAACGAACACGATTGTGCTGTAACCGCGATGACCTTGTCACCAAGTACATCTACTGCTGTTCGAAGTAGAAAGGTTGAATCCACACCACTTGAAAATGCAACCGCAACACTTCCCATACCCTTTAGATATGTCTTTAATTTTTCATTTTTTTCTTGTAAATTCATTATCTTCGTCCTTATTTATGTGATTGATACCAAACTATAATCAATTAAGCTGCAAAACACTAACTTATAAATTATATCATCAATGCATATGAAAATACACAAGTTCGCGCAAAAAAGCCATCATTCCAAGATGAATCTCGTTGGAATGATAGCATATACAAAATACATTATTGACAATGCGATATCAATGTTTTATGCGATATCAAATAGGCCATGCTCCTGAAGAAGCTCCTCAAGTCTGTCTTGCTTGAGTGGTGCAGGCACGACAAATAATTCATTTTCTTCAATACTTTTCGCAAGCTGTCGATATTCATCCGCCTGATGTGCAGCAGGATCATACTCAATCACCGTCTTCTTGTTGATTTCAGCATGTTGTACCGTATTATCTCTAGGTACAAAGTGAATCAGCTGCGTACCGAGTTCTTTTGCAAAGTGGCTTACGAGTTCCGCTTCGCCATCGACATTTCTTGAGTTACAGATGATACCACCAAGACGTGTGCCGCCAGTCTTTGCATATTTTTGGATACCCTTTGAGATGTTATTTGCGGCATAGAGTGCCATCATCTCGCCTGATGCAACGATATAAATTTCCTGTGCCTTGCCTTCACGAATTGGCATTGCAAATCCGCCACAGACAACGTCACCGAGGACATCATAGAATACATAATCAAGATCATCTTCATATGCGCCGAGTCTTTCAAGTAGTGAGATTGAAGTAATGATACCACGACCTGCACATCCAACGCCAGGCTCTGGACCACCAGACTCTACGCAACGAATGCCGCCATAACCTTCCTTGAGTACATCATCAAGATCGATATCATCGCCCTCTTCTCTTAATGTATCAAGAACCGTCTGCTGTGCTAGTCCACCAAGCACGAGTCTTGTAGAATCAGCCTTAGGATCGCATCCGACAATCATGATCTTCTTGCCCATCTCCGCCAAACCTGCAGTTAAATTCTGTGTCGTTGTTGATTTACCAATTCCGCCTTTACCATAAATAGCTACTTGTCTCATTTTTTCAAACCTCTTTCAATCTTTAAACTCTAAATCGTATACTCTGGCTCTATTCTTGTACTTGCGAGATGTAGTTTCTCCAAGATATGTCCTCTTAGTTCTAGGAAATCTTCAGAACCTCTATCCCGTGGTCTACCTAACTCAATCGGCAATATCTCGCTAATTTCACCGGGCCTTGGCGTCATAATGACAACGCGATCACTTAAATAAATCGCCTCATCTACGTCATGTGTGACGAGTATCATCGTTGTGCCTTTCTTCTTCCATAGCTCAAGTAACTTATCTTGTAAATCAGCTCTTGTAAAAGAATCGAGCGCACCCATCGGTTCATCAAGCAACAATGCTTTCGGATTGTTGATGAGCGACCTTGCAATCGCAACACGTTGCGCCATACCACCAGATATCTGATGTGGATAGGATTTTTCGAAACCCTCCAGTCCAACCAAGTCTACATAATCTTGTACTCGGGATTTTTCGTCCTTATAGACGCCTCTTGCAACAAGACCCGCTGCAATATTTTTCTCGACATTCATCCATGGGAATAAGCTACTCTGCTGAAATACATAACCTCGTGATGGATCAGGTCCCGTAATCTCCTCACCGCCAATAGACAGTTTACCACTAAGCGGCTTATCAAGTCCAGCAAGAAGCCTTAACAAAGTCGTCTTTCCACACCCCGACGGACCAATCAAACTGATGAATTCACCATCATTAATATCAAGACTCACATTGGAGAGCGCTTCTACTTTGTTGGCATTTGCATCGATATAGGTCCTGTATACATGGTCAATACTGATTAATTCTTTACTCATAAAGCAATCCTTTCTGCCATCGCAGGACGCGTCCTTGGATTAAGCTGACCACTTTAAGAATTAACGAAAACAGTATTGCCATGATGACAATCGCCGCGTAGATTTTGTAATACGCACTCCACGCCTTTGACCAGTTGATATAATATCCAAGACCGCCCTGCGCGCCCATCATCTCTGATACGATTAGTGTGGTAAATGCCAAGCCTGACGCCGTTGATATACCTGTGAAAATGTTTGGAAATGCGTTTGGCAATGCAACTCGAAATAGTTGATACCAAGTTGAACCACCGAGTGTCTTTGCAACATCAAAGTATACTTGCTGCGTTGTAGCCATTCCTTGCGCTGTCATGAATGCAACAGGGAACCATGCGCAGATTGCGATTAGAAAAGCACCCGCGACAAACGACGTAGGAAAAATCGTGAGCGCAAATGGCATCCATGCGACGGCAGGAATAATTCCTGTAATCTTTAACACAGGGAAAACCCAATATTTCACTCTAGCAAACCATCCGATAAGAATTCCAGTACCAATACCGAGAATGATTCCAGAAAGAAATCCAACGGTGAAAAGTCGCAACGAATAGTAGACATTTTGGAGTAAAAATTCATATTCATCTATAAATACCATGCATACTTTGCCCGGACTTGGAAAAAATGGCATCTCTAATATATCAAGTTTTGATGAAAAAAGATCCCAAACGGCAAGGACGATGCCCATTGCAAAGATAAACTTAGACTTGAAGATATATTTCTTTGCATAATCTCTAGATATGAGTGCTCGAATACCTAAGGCTAGGTATAATACGGATAAAGCGATAAGGATAAATCGATATGCTTTTTGTATGACGTCCTGCTTATCCGGAACAAATAAATTAAGCGCGAGCGCAATAAGAAATCCTATCACGCTCACAATAATCGCGAGTGCCTTGTTGTCACTCATTACACTTCCTCCTATGCCGCGTTGTTCGCTTATGCTGTTATTGATTTGAACTTAGTTAGCTTTATTGATATCGGAATAAATTTGGTCAGCAAATGCCTGCGGATCCGTTGTCTTTAGGTATCCAACCTTTGCAAGCTCTTCAACAAAGTAAAGGACATCCGCCTGTACATGTGTCTCGCCACTTGTATGCTCTGCATGAGAAGGATATTCATAACTCTTAACAAGTTCTACAGCAAGATCACGATCCTCGATACTGGAGTATTTGTTTTCAATGATGATATCTACTGTCTCTTCAGGATTGTCATTAATCCACTCTTGAGCCTTATTATATGCTCGTAGAAGTGCTTCAACCTTTTCGGGATCCTCGTCTAGCACCTTTTCAGAAGCATAGAGGAAGCAGCAATACTTTCCAGCAAATAGTGGATCTGTTGATAAATCGAAAATCTTTGTGAAGTTTTCGTTCTGCACAGCAAGAGAGCCAAACGGATCCCAGATCGCAGCAGCATCAATTTCACCTTTCTTTGCCGCTTCAATCTCTAAATTACCATCTGAATATGGTACAAATGTCACGTCCTTGTTATCTTTTGCTACAACGCCAGCATTTTCAAGCCATAGACTTGCAACCTGATAAGGCGTGCCACCGATTTCATCGACGCCGACTTTCTTGCCCTTTAGGTCAGCCGCAGTCTTGATGTCTGATCCCTCAGGCACAACGATTGTGATACATCCATTGTGAAGACCATCGACAACCTTAACCTTTACACCCTCTTCAATTGAAGGGAAGAATTGGAAGTCGCCGTTTACGATTGGAATCGTGCCGTTGTTCAAACCAATCTTTCTTGTCTCTGTGTCAGCTGAAATTAGATTTACATCGAACCCTTCTTCTGCAAAGAATCCTTGATCATACGCGATGTAGATTGGTGCTCCGCAGAGTGCGCCATCTTTACCAGGGATGTCAATCTTGCCATACTTGTAGTCTGTCTTTTCTGCCTTTGCTGGTGTCTCTTTGTCGTCTCCGGAAGGTGCACTCTCACTTGGTGTCTTCCCTCCGCAACCAGCCAATACGCTGAGTAGCAAGATCACAGTAAGGATACTTGCTAAAAATCGTGTCTTTTTCATAATCTCTCCTTCTCTCTTTCTCCATGTTTTATATTCATTTGCAAATAAAAAGCGACTAGGCTTATCCGCCTAACCGCTCTATATCGCGATTGCTCAGACTTGCCTCATTTTATGATACAAAAAGTTGACATACACATCTCTGGCATGTGCATCATCATATCCATCATCATTGAGATTGAATTGACTCGACTCTTCATCATAACTCCCTTGGCAAACCCACCTGCATAACATATATAACTGATATGTTTAATATGTTATATCTATCATAACGCAATTTTTTAATTCCGTCAATTGTTTTTTTGAAAAGATGTGAAAATGTGCAAAAAATGAATGTGCAAAAAACAAAAGGCGTCGTCATTCCAATTTACAAAAAGATGGATCTTTTCTTGTGAATTGGAATGACGACGCCTGAGAAATTCATAATAAAATGGGGTTATTATCGCATCTTTACATAGTCATTAAAGATTGGAACAAGCGATTTATACAATCTTGATCCTGCCTCCTGCTTATATGCGCGGATTAGTGAATTATTCAGTTCTAGCTTTTTTTCTGACTTCGCAAATAAATCATAGACGGTTCTGAAAGCACCGCGATTCAGTCCTTCTGCTTGAATCACAGGACGAATTCGCTTCCGAATGGATTCAGGTGGACTTGTATACTCTACTTTCTGCCCTGGATCTGGCGCAGTGGCAATGGATACAACAGTACTGTCTGTCGCAACATTACTGACTGCAACAGTACTGTCTGCTGCAACATTGTCCTTTGCTTTTTTTGTTGACTTCTTACGCGTTTTGGGAAGCGTAATTGCTGTCGGTGTTGTGGCAACGACATCTTCTACAGATACACTGGCATCAATCGTAGCAATGGCAGGTTCATCGATAGATGGAGCCTCATTGTGTACAGCAGGCTCAGCTGCTACCTCAACCTGTTCCGTGTTCTGATTCTTATTTGCCCAAATCTCCCTTAACAATTCACTGCGATTTTTCTTCTTGGACTGATTGTCACCATGATTGTTACTATGATCCAAATTGCTTGAAGAATCGACTACAAGCGCGATATCATTGCCATTAGGTTGCGAAGCTATGGCGACTGTATCTGTAGCGATATCTGTAGCGACAGTTGCTGACTCTGCATCATGATGATGCACTTCCGAAGCAAGCTTTGGCTTCTTTTTC
>JAISJM010000144.1 GCA_031261525.1 Eubacteriales Family XIII. Incertae Sedis bacterium | reverse complement strand
AATGATTTTCGTATAAAAATCCATAATTCTATGTGTTTCGAGAATTTGACTTATCGCATCGCATAATTTTGATTGAGATATCGACTTAGTGACAAAATTCATGGCTATTAAGCTGTTTTGAAACTATTTAGTGTCACCAAGTCGACATCTCGCTTAAAATTGTTGATATTTTCGGCAATTAATTACGTGGATTTCGCTTAAACTTATTTGAGACTCTGCCAATTACGAAAAAGCTCAATATATGGCGCGAGATGTGGGATTTGTAACATAAATCAGCCCCAAGGCGCAAAATATGTTACAAATCCTACATCTCGCGCCATATACTAATGATTTTCGTATAAAAATCCATAATTCTATGTGTTTCGAGAATTTGACTTATCGCATCGCATAATTTTTGAATTATGTAATACGAATTGTGCGGCTCAGACGAACGGTTGTATCTCTTTCTTATTTCTTTATGGAATCTCCAATTATTCGCCACACCACCTGTTGCAATCTAAATTGATGTTATTGTTATATTTCGGTATTATTATAAAGTTAAACTTTTACGTCTATGTACTAATGCGGATTGGTGTAACGCCGTATTCCATTCGCTATCTTTTAGAATTTCAACATCTGTAATTTTTAATTATCTTGTCGACATTTTCACAATGAAGTCATTACAATGAAGTCATTACAATGAAGGTATTGTTCAATTATATATCCACAAATTTCCGCTTGCAATAACGTCTTAAAATAAATGCTACTCATCCAAAAGTTACTTGGGGCATCTACTAAATTTCAACTAATGCCCACTCGAATTTCCACTTAATATCTCACACACCAATAAAACCTTGAGTTTCCGCATTTTTGTAAAATCGTTTTGAAATATCAACGATTTAGCCAATTGTGAATAAACATCTTCATAATCGTGATAAACGGCTTGTTTGCATAATTCATTAACTTCACGAAGTCAAAATAAGCGAAAACTCAAGAAGAAAACAATTTGACAGATTTTACCATTTGGTATATAATATCATAAAGGCATCTATCAGCGGTTGAAATCATAATATATAATACAGATGTATAATACAGATAAGAGGAAGCAGTTTGAAGCGAGCACTGGCAATTTTAAAACAATATTTTGGATATGACAATTTTAGAGATGGACAGGCGGAGATCATCTCACATATTCTTGAATCAAACGATGTGCTTGGTATCATGCCAACAGGTGCGGGCAAGTCAATCTGCTATCAAGTACCGGCTATGATTCTTGAGGGTATGACAATTGTCATCAGCCCACTGATTTCGCTTATGAAAGATCAGGTTCAGAGTCTCCAGCAGGTAGGAATTCCAGCGGCATTTATCAATAGCAGCTTGAGTTATTATGAATATCAAGATACGCTCGCATGGGCGCAAAATGGTGCATATAAGATTCTATATGTTGCGCCAGAGCGACTTTCTGCGCAGGATTTTTTGGAGTTATCCAGCCAATGCAAAATTAGTATGGTGACTATTGATGAGGCGCACTGCGTGTCGCAGTGGGGACAGGATTTCAGACCATCTTATCTGAAAATTGCCGATTATATTGCTGGATTTGGTGAAAAGAATCGTCCGATTGTATCGGCGTTTACTGCGACAGCTACCACTCATGTTCGGGAAGATATTGTCAAGCATTTGCAGCTAGCTGATCCATTTACACTCGTCACAGGATTTGACCGAACAAATTTGTATTATGAAGTCCGCCGAGATTGCCCAAAATTGCCTGAGCTCAAGAAGATTCTTGCGACGAGACAGGATAAAAGTGGCATTGTATATTGTTCGACGAGAAAACAGGTTGAAGAAGTCTGCGATGCCTTATGTCAAGATGGCTATGCCGCGACGAGATATCACGCGGGATTAGAGGAACGCGAACGGCACATCAATCAAGATGATTTTCTCTATGATCGAAAGACGGTTATGATTGCCACGAACGCGTTTGGCATGGGTATCGACAAGTCCAATGTCAGCTATGTCATTCACTACAACATGCCAAAAAGTCTGGAACATTATTATCAGGAAGCTGGAAGAGCTGGCAGAGATGGAAGCGACGCCGAATGTATCTTGCTATATAACGGTCAAGATGTACGCATGAACCAATTCCTCATTGAGAAAAGCCAAGAGGCAAATGACGAAGTATCACCGCAACTACGTGCAAAGCTCATTGAAAAAGACAAAGAATTGCTCTCACGTATGACAATCTATGCAAGCACGCATGATTGCCTGCGAAATTATATCCTAAAATATTTCGGGGAACATTCCGATGTATATTGTGGAAATTGCTATAATTGCAACACAGAATTTGAAAATGTCGATGTAACGGTTGAAGCGCAAAAAATTGTCTCGTGTGTATACAGACTTCGCACACAGCAAATGTCCTACGCGAAAGCATTCGGTAAGACGATGATTGCAGATATACTCAAGGGCAGCAAATCAGAAAAGATTAAATCTCAAGGATTCGATCAATTGTCAACCTATGGAATCATGGCGGAGACGCCAAAGCGGCGTATCATCGATATCACTGACCATTTAATCGCTCAAGGTTACCTTGCCCAAAGTGAAGGAAAATTCACAGTCGTTGAACTGACACAGAGATACAAAGAAATCACAAGTGGCAAGTCAAAAGTTGAAATCAATCTACCAAAACATACGAAAGATGAAATTGAAACGAGCAGAACTGGCGGAAGATGGGTCAATGGGAAATTCATTCCAAGTAGTGGTAGTACGTTAGGCGTGTATGATGCAGGTGCCGCAAATGCCGAACATTACGATAAATTACTCCCAATTCTCAAAGGACTAAGACTGTCACTCGCAAAAGAGGCCGGCGTGCCCGCATTTGTAATCTTTTCAGATGCAACGCTCAGTGAGATGTGTAAACTCATGCCACAAACGGAGCAAGCGTTCCTAAATGTATCTGGCGTCGGTAAAGTGAAGATGGAACGCTACGGCGAAGCTTTTATATCTGAAATCACACAGTATCTATCAAGCGTTAATCAATAACTTAGTTCTGTATGTTACTAAGTCATAATATGTTCCTATAATTTCGATCGCATATCGTGCATACAATGCTGGCATGCTGCTAGTCTATGATATGCTCATACAATTTCCATCGCATATCGAGCATACAACGCCTGGCATGCTGCTAGTCTATGATATGCTCATACAATTTCCATCGCATATCGTGCATACA
>JAISJM010000133.1 GCA_031261525.1 Eubacteriales Family XIII. Incertae Sedis bacterium | reverse complement strand
AGCGGGAGTCTGCGCATAAAAATCATCTTGATAGGACGCTAGAACCGTTGCGGTATCTGCATCAATCAAACTGCAGTAATCCTTGACTTGATATAGATTTTTTTGCGCAACATTATCTTTGCATGCGTTATCTCGGCACAAACGATCTTGCGCAACATTATCGTTGCATGCATCATCTTGACATAAACGATCTTGTGCTACATTATCTTTGCAGGCATCATCTCGACACAAACGATCTCGCACTACACTATCTTTATATGCATCAACTCGACACAAGTTATCTTGCACAACATTATCTTGACATGCGTCATCTCGGCACAAGTTATCTTGCACTGCGTTATCTTTGCATGCGTCATCACTGCACAAACGATCTTGTACCGTCTTCTCTTGCCCAACAAGATTTTGCCCAACACAATCTCGGGATACATCATTTTGAAATGCAGCGCCATCAAAATAAATCGCATTTTGATCTTTCGGATAAAGTGTATCGGTCTCTGTCACATTGATGCCAAATAGGTTTTGTAGTTGCTCTGGCCAACCGTTGATATAGGTGATGTCGCATTCATTTACATAGCCTGTCAGGTAGGTGCTTACGAGGCGGCCGCCATCTTTTACATATTTAGTAAATTTGTCCATCACATCTTCTGTAATCAGGTAGAGCATCGGCGCAATGACTAAGTCGTATTTGCTCAAATCGGAATCCGATGTAATGACCTCGACAGGGATATCGTGATTCCAAAAATATCGATAGTGTTGCTGCAAGGTCTGCGGATACCGCTTCGTCATCTTCCCAAATCCTTGTGCATCGTCAAGCGCCCAATTATTGTCCCAATCGTAGATTATTGCAACTTTGGCATCTTTATAACTACCTTTGACTTCTGAAATTTTTTCAAGCGCGACACCAACATCAACAACACTTTGATAAATACGGTTGCTGTCGCTATTGTCATGATCGACAACAGCACCATGGAATTTCTCAGAAGAACCCGCAGATTTTCGCCACTGAAAATACAGCGTGCTATCGGAGCCATGTGCAATAAATTGCATCGACGTAAGCATGTTCATGCCTGGGCGTTTTGATTTGTTAAAATCTTGCCAATTTACGAAACTCGGTGTCGATTCCATAATCAAAAATGGCTGCTGCTTCATACTGCGATATTGGTCATTGATAAAGCCAACCTTACTCGCGAGGTCCGCCGTTGTCTCCCAATCATTGTGCCACGCGGGATAACAATCCCAGCTGATGATATCGACATGTTTTGCGAATTTGCCATAGTCCAAACTTTGAAATGGAATCAAATCATAGGTATCTGCCATGAAATTCGTCGTGATTGGAATATCTGGATTAATTTTCCGAATCGGTGCAATTTCTGCATCATAGAAGTCAATCGTCTGCGCCGTCACAAAACGTTTCCAATCCAAATTCAACCCGTGAACCATTGTCTCGCCGAGCGGCGATGGCGATTCAACTTGACTCCAATCGGAAAAAGAATGACTCCAAAATGGTCCATTCCAAGCGATATTGAGCGCCTCCAATGTACCGTATTTGTCTTTCAGCCACGTTCTAAAATTCTCCTGACAGTATGCACAATGACATTCGCCAGAATATTCATTAGAGATATGCCACATCAATAATGCAGGGTGATTGCTGTATCGCTGCGCCAATTTTTCGTTGATAATTCGTACTTTTTCCCGATAAATTGGTGATGAGAAGCAATGATTGTGTCTACCGCCATGTAGCATTTTCTCGCGTTTACTATTGGTACGTAGCACCTCTGGATATTTCTGCGACATCCATGCGGGGCGCGCCCCACTCGGCGTTGCAAGAATGACATTTCCACCCATCTCATAGATGTCATCCATAATCTCATCGAGCCATTCGAAGTTGAACACGCCCTCTTCGGGTTCGAGCGTACTCCATGCAAAAATGCCAAGCGACACGGTGTTGATTTTCGCCTTCTCCATGAGTTCGATATCCTTTTTTAGTATTTCAGGATAATTTAACCATTGGTCTGGGTTGTAATCACCCCCATGTAAGAATCGTTTTTCTAAGTCATATCTTGTCATCGTAATTTCTTATCCTTTCGTACTTCGGAATCATTTATGTTATTTCACGGGGCAAATGTCGCAATTTTCGCGTCAGCTATCATATCGGTACATTCCAACGTTATATCACAATATAAAGCAATTATATTGTAAGTCAATTTATGAATCATGGAGGAACCTGCATGATTCATAAATTTGCAAATCATACAATACGCAGATGATACACAAATATTATCTATGCATAAATCCTTAAAGCCATCATCGGCACATAAAGAAATCGAATATCTATTTGGGACAAACAATAACGCTATCGCCCCCATTCAGCATCAATAGTCTTCCAGCAATTCCAAAATAATTTTTAAATCATCAGATGCGACATACGAATATCTGCCAACATCAGCATATCCCAGTTTCATATCACAATATACAGCAATTATATTGTAATTCACCTTCAATATCATAGAGAAAACGACATGATTCATAAATTTGCAAATCATATAAAACACAGATAATACATGAATAATATGCATACAAAATATGAATATTATCTATGCATAAATCTTTAAAACGCTCCACGTCACATACAGAAATAAAATATATCTATCTGAGACAAGCAATAACGCAATCTCCCGCATTCAGCATCAATAGTCTTCCAGCAATTCCAAAATAATTTTCAAATCATCAGATGCGACATACGAATATCTGCCAACATCAGCATATCCCAGTTTCATATCACAATATACAGCAATTATATTCTAAATCAATTTCAATATCTGAAATTGAGGAACTGCATGATTCATAAATTTACGAATCATAATAAACACAGTAATCATACAAAACACAGAGGATTTATGAATTTTATCTATACATAAAATAGGATAAAACACCCCTCGTCACATAAAGAAATCGAATATCTATCTGAGACAAGCAATAACGCTATCGCCCGCATTCAGCATCAATAGTCTTCCAGCAATTCCAAAATAATTTTCAAATCATCAGATGCGACATACGAGTATCTGCCAACATCAGCATCCACATAATTGCCTTGCTGAATCAACTGCATACCGTAGTCTTCGCAATCCCGAATTTTCACTGGCATATCATGGACGGCAAATGCAATATGATGCACACCCTCGCCTTTTGTATCGAGATGCTCTTGCCACGTCGATGCACCCGATACGGGTTCGATTAATTCGAGTTCGATAGCTGTACCGATTTTGAAAAAAGCTTGCTTACTAACAGCATTCATTGGTTCACCGTGATAGTAACTTTGACTTTCGGGATCACTCGTAATGGTATCAATCTGAGGTATATCCACTCCAAAGAAAGCAGCATATTTTGCAGATGTCTGTGCCACATCTTTAACAATCATACCTATTTGCACGACAATATCTGTGCAAAGCAGACTTTTATCAGCCATAACCACCTCACAATTAATTTACTTCACAAATCCGCTAATCCTCACGCAAAGGCGTTGAACGATACTGACAATTGGACCTCGCCATTTATTATTTCAAAAATCCGCGAATCCGCGAGCAAAGGCTTTGAGTGGCGCGGGGCTTTGGACCTCAAAATTCGTTACGTCACCGATCCGCTAACCCTCACGCAAATGCTTTAAACGATACTGACAATTGGACCTCGCCATTCATTACTTCACCGAGCCGCTAATTCCCTCTGCAAAACTCTTCTGGAAGAAGAAGAATATCACAACGGTTGGCAGCGTACAAATCAAAACGGCGAGCATCAACATGCCATAATCCGTCACATAGCCTGCTTTCAGGTTGGAAATCAGCATCGGCATGGTCATCGTCTCTTTCTGGAGCAAGATGACGCGCGGCCATAGATAATTGTTCCATGCACCCATGAACGTAATGACTGCTGCCGCAGAATACGTCGATTTCATCGTTGGAATGAACAATCTGAAGAAAATCATGATTTCGTTCAGACCATCGATACGCGCCGCCTCAATAATCTCATGCGGGAAATCCCGCGAACTCTGCCTAAACAACATAATCAAAAATGGCGTTGATATCGTTGGCAAGATGACCGCGACGGTTGAGCCGACAAGCCCCATCTGACCGAACATGCGGAACAATGGAATCATCGTAGATGCAAATGGAATCATCATCGCGAGCAAAAGGATATTCATGACGACATCCTTGCCTTTCGTATGGAAAATCTCGAATCCATAGCCAGCAATCGAGCAAATGACGAGCGATAGAATCGTCAAACTTGTTGCGTTGACTAAGGAATTTTTCATCGCGATACCAAGCGGTGTTCCCGCTACCAGATTTGAAAAATTCTGGAACAAATGTGTGCCTGGTAGCAGCGTGCCACGAATGACATCAACGCTCGTATTTGTTGCCGCAATTGCCATATAGTAGAGCGGGAAAACGGAGCAAAGTGCCGCGAGAATCAGAAACACATATGCGGATATATTTGAAGCTTTTGAATTCATCGTTTATCCCCCACTTTCATCTGAATCAACGCTAGGACTGCGACCAATAGAAGAATCACATAGGATAATGCCGAAGCGTAGCCGAAATTCGACGATTTCTGGAATGAGACTTCATATAGATAGTGCGACATCGTCATCGTTGTACCTGCTGGACCACCATTTGTGAGGTTCCAAGATTCATCAAATAATTGCAGTGTACCATTTGTGGATACGATTGCGGTAAGCAGAATCATCGGTTTCAGCTGTGGCACTGTCACTCTTGTAAACAGCTGGAATGCATTTGCGCCATCGATTCTCGCCGCTTCAAATGTAGAATAATCCAAATTCTGTAATGCTGCGAGATAGAATACCATATTGTACCCTGTCCAACGCCAGATGAGTGCTAGGATTAAGACGAATCGTGCAGTTCCAGTGTTTCCGAGCCAGTTGATACCATGCTCTATGATATTCAGGTTTAGTAAGATTGTATTGACAAATCCGTCATTTGCAAACAATGTCCTGAATATCAACGAGTACGATACCAATGAGGTTGCGCATGGTAGGAATATTGCAGTTCTGAATACGCCTTTGAATTTTAGCTTCTTATTGTTGAGCAAATTTGCCATAATAAGAGCCAATACGAGCATGATGGGAACTTGGATAATCAGGTAGATGAACGTATTGCTAAGGCTCATACGGAACATTTCATCTTTGAACATCCGTGCATAATTCTGGTAAAATGGATGTAAAAAGGTCAATCTTGATCCTGGTCCCGTCTGAAATGACAAAATCAGAGCTCGAACCATCGGATAGAAACTCATCCATGCGATTAGCAAAGATGCAGGAAGTAAAAATCCCCAGCCTGTCAGACTTCGTTTTGATGAAAAACTTAAGCCTGTTTTCTTTTGTGTTGTGGGCAATTGCTCAGACAAATCACGCACCTCCTCGTTTATTTGTGTTGAAAAAACTTCGTCTAGTTTGACTTATTTATTGCCCCATATCGAATTTAACCGTATCTTCTGCTTCTTTTAGTGCCGTCTTGATATCTGCGCCACCGAGTGACTTTGTGATTGCATCGCTGACCGCATCACGGCCCTCATAGTAATAGACACCTGTATTGACGCTTGGAACCTTTCCAGCATATTCGACGATTTTTGCATAAACGGCATCGCCACCAAAGTATTCTTGTGGCTCGTTGTATACGTCGCTATCTGCTGCTGGAAGCCAGTTTGAGAGTGCGCCTGTCTTAGGCAAGATGTTATCGTATAATTCTACACTTCCGCCAAATGTCTTTGCGAGGAAATCTGTTGCAAGGTCCGAATTGGCGCTATTTGAGCTGATTGCCCAGCTTGAACCACCTTGTGCAGAGTAATTTGTTGCACCCGATACACCTGCTACTTTAGGAACATTTGTGACATCCCATAGTCCAGACTGATCGTCTGCCGACTGTACATTTGCAAGAATCCAGCAACCCTGCATTGCACCAGCAACGGAACCCGATACAAATGTCGCAATATACTCATCCCAGCTATTTACTTCAAGAAGGACGCCTTCTTTTACGAGTCTTTGATAGACTTCGATTGCGCTCTTCAGCTCTTCATTATTGGCGATATTTACAGAACCATCGTCATTAAATAGGCTTGAGCCTTCACTTTGAAGCATGATTGCGATGGTATCGGACTCACCAGCGATGCCTGAAAGTAGCGGTTTCCCAGTCTTCTCAAGCACGACTTTGCCTTGGTCGATGAACTGATCCCATGTGATATCTGTGAAGTCTTCCAATGTATAGCCAGCTTCCGCCAAGATGTCTGTACGTAGTGCCACAACTGCGGTGCCGTTGTCAAATGGCACACCATAGTTCTTGCCATCTACAAGTGAGTATCCAACAGCAGCCTCCGCAAACTGATCAAAATCGACCTCACTATCCGAGATATCCACAAATAAATCTGGATAATTTGTCACATTTTTTTGGAACGCATTGTTCTGACATAGGAAGATATCTGGCAGTTCTTCCGTTTGCCCTGACGATGCTGCCGTTACGAGCGCGGTCTGTAAATCATCCCAAGCCATCTCTGTTACGTCAACCTTAAATCCAGGATTGTCTTTTTCGTAAATCTTTGCAGCTTCTTCAATCGCATAGATATTAAATGATGGATCCCAACACCAGACATTCAACGTCTGAGAATCGCCGCCGTCTTTCCCTGATGATGCATCCTTATCCTTGCTCCCGCTCCCACAGGCCACGAAGCTAAATGTAAGCAATAGTGCGAGTGCCAATACCAGTACCTTTTTCATGATCATTTCCTCCTACAATTTTTAACAAAATGAATTTGATACACTAGTTATATATTATTTTACTCCGTTTGTAAAGAGTTTTATGAAAAAAATTTTATTATTACCTTAATATAGTATCTTTGTAGAAAGAGAAGGAATCTGTTATGCAAATGTCAACGCAGATAGACAATATGACATTTAGTATTTATATTTAGTAATTTTATTTACTAAATTATGATAATGGTGTATACTAATAATGACGTAACTACTACAAGAATCGAGGTACAACATGGTAAAGATTAAAGACATCGCAAGTAAATCCGGTTTCTCCCAAGCTACCGTATCACGCCTGCTCAAAGGTGATGAATCGTTATCGATCACAGATGAGACGCGCAGCAAAATTATCCATACAGCGTTATCCCTAGGATACGACCGTTCGAAAATTAAAACGGTACTTGAGAAAATTGCCGTATTATTTTGGCTCACGGAGCAAGATGAACTCCAAGATGTGTATTTTGTAAAACTGCGACGTTCGCTGGAAAAATACTCAAAACTGAACAATATGGAAATCGTCATCGTCAAACACGAAGATGGCATCGACAGCATTCCGGTTGGCGTCTCGGGTTTTATTGGCGTCGGCTCCTTTTCGAGTAAAGAGGCGAAGCAGCTGAAATCCATCTTGCCAAAAGGCGTATTCCTTGAGATTAACCCCGAGCAAGATCTATTTGATACGGTAAAGCCTGATACAGACAGGATGACGAAAAAAGCAATCGATTGTTTTTTAGATAATAATTACAAAAATATCGGTTTCATCGGTGGCTCTTTTCATAACCCCGATGCAGACAATGACGAAGTAGATAGCAGAGAAGCTGTGTTTCGTTGTTATTTGGAGAGCAAAAATATACTTCAAGAGAAGTATATTTATTCGGGAGGCAAATTTGCAGTCTCACAGGGATATGAATTGACGTTGCGCCTGATTGATGAATTGAAAGACGATCTGCCAGACGCAGTCTTGATCGCATCTGATACCATTGCCGTCGGTGCATTGCAGGCATTTAACGAAAAAGGCATCTCGATTCCCGAGCAGGTTTCCATCATCAGCATCAATGACAATGATATCGCAAAGTTTGTCTCACCGCCGCTCACGACATTTCGAATCGATGTGGACGAGATTGCAAAGACAGCGGTGGAGCTCTTACTCGACCAGCTCGTCTATCCACGATCGATTACGAAGATGATTTTGGTCGGCTCCGAATTGATTGAACGCAAAAGTTTTGTGAAGATATAAAATGTGCAATCATCATGAACGCAAAAAAATCGCAAAGTGAAATTACGTAAATGCTCAATATAAAGCGCGAGATGTGGGATTTGTAACATAAATCAGCAAAAAAGACGCTAAGTGTGTTACAAATCCCACATCTCGCGCTTTATATTCATGATTTCCGTAATAACTTGAGTCGAAAGCAATATAAGCTATATTATAGGCATATTATTGCAATTTCTAATTTACAAACTGCATCTAATGAATCTGCAATTAATCTGCAAGATTCTATATCTATAAAAAACAATCTGCAAGAATCATATTTCACTGAAAATTCAATCCCACCTCCGAGACATTCAAGCTTAATCGTTTTCTAAAAATGATGATTGTTTTTGCATACTACTCTGGTCGATTTTTTTAACATGCCCCATAACGCACATGATATATTTGCCTCATCAATTTTGTGTGTCTTGCGCTTTTAACATGCTTCAAAGCACAAAGCGCGAGCAAATAATATGAGGAGAAAAAGTTATGGGTACAAAGGGTACAATAGGTACAAGCCGACAATCAAGACGATCAAAAGGTATGTCAAAATTAATAAGTATATTGTTGACGCTCTGTATGGTCGTGACGCTCACGCCAATTGCGGCATTTGCCGATGAAGAAACCAGTGACGGCACAAATGTCAACACCAACATCAAC
>JAISJM010000037.1 GCA_031261525.1 Eubacteriales Family XIII. Incertae Sedis bacterium | reverse complement strand
TGTCACTGTCGCCTGTGCAAATGCATCTGCATAGCCAGTCTTGCTTGCTTTCACATAGACTGTCTGCGCAGTCGTAACATCCGTCCATGTTGGCACTTCTGTTACCCATTCACCAGTTTCATTTGTGCGGTAAGTTAGTGTCGCATTTTGTGCATTTGTAACACTGATTCCATGTGCATTACCATCGTAATTTCCAACATAAGGTGATGCCGATATCGCCAATGTCGTGTTTTGCGTGATTGCAAAATCACCATTGTCTACTGCGATATTGTAGTTTGGATAATCTACAGCAGCAAATGTCACTGTCAGTACATCACCATACTGTCCAACGGATTCTGTCGTAAAGTCTGCTACACGTCGAACCAATCCATGTGCAACCTTTGTTCCATCAAGTAACGTTGCGTCATTTACTGGAACAGCAATTAAATTGTCATCTGTATCAAATACTTTGCTACCATTTCCAACACCAATTGTTACTGGTGCTTTTGTGATTGTCACTGTTGCACTTGCAGTCTTTGTATCATAACCTGTCTTTGTTGCCTGCACATAGACTGTTGTTGCTCCTACAACATTTTCAAATTGTGGAAGTGTATTACTCCATTCATCATCCTTGTTTAAACGATACTTCAATGTAGCATTTTGTGTATTCACAACACTTATGCTATGTTCTGCAGCATCATAGACGCCACTATATGGATTCGCTGTTATCGCTAGTGCACTGCTAGATACAATGGTAAAGTCTCCAGCATCTACTGTGATATTGTAGTTTGGATAATTTTCAGCCGTAAATGGAACGGTCAATTTATCATTGTATACGCCGACTGCATTATCTGTAAATCCAGCAATACGCTCTACTGCGCCATATGCAACGGTTGAACCATCAAGCAGATTTCCTCCGCCCACGGATACTTTTGAGAAATCGTCTTCTGTATCAAATTGCTTTGAAGCACTTCCGACTGTAATTGTCACGGGTGCTTTTGTGATTGTCACTGTCGCCTGTGCATAGGCAGAATGATATCCTTCTTTATCCGCCTTTACATATACAGTCTGCGCCTCGGTCACATCTGTCCATGTTGGAATCGAAGTACTCCAAGGACCGTTTGAACTCATACTATAGGTCAGTGCTGCACCTGATGCATTTGTAACATCAATACCGTGTGCACCGCCATCATAGACGCCAATATAATTGCTCGCAGAAATTTGCAATGCAGAACTGATCGTAATTGTGAACAAACCTTCCGTAATCGTGAAATCATAATTAGGATATGTGACATCAAATGTCAATGCCGCGTCTGTACTATGCGCAACAAGTCCTGTTGTATCATATAATTTGATTGCATATGTGCCAAGCGTCTCGCCCGATTCACGACCGACCTTATAATCGAGTGTGATATCATCAGCAGGAATCAAACCAACCGTATTGATTCTTGTAGCACGCCAAGCTGCCGCGTCAAAGTTTGGATCCTCTGTGTCAAATACTTTATTGTCATTACCAATTGAAATTGTTACAGGCTTTGGATTAATAACAAAACTGCCATCATCCGATACCGCTGCAACATCAAATGCTGTTCCTAAATAGGTAATCGTTACCGAATAGGAATCATCATCGCCCTTTACATTTGCATCACCATGTCTAACGATTTGTACATTCCAATCAGCTTCATTATAGTTGAGAACCGTTGGAAGCTTCGTCTTTATCCACGTTCTTACAGCCGGCTCTACATCGCTAAATAAAATGGAACTGTCATCATCAGAAACTGCATCGACATCTGCATCCCCATAAGTCTTTGCAAATCCACTTAAATCAAGATTATCAAGATCAAAGTCGGAAATGTCAATCGCGCGCTTCTTCCACACACCATATAGCTCTAAATCACTTCCAGAAATATTGTAGCTGGCATTTAAACTATACTCAGGCACGGTTGCGTTCGGATTTGCACTCCAACCAATCAATTCACTTGTCGCATGTGTAAAAATGCTCCCCGCGAGATTAATCGTTGAATTCTTTGCTACCTGATTCGTAATCGGTCCCGCAGGTGTTGACTCAGAAATGTCTGCATTATATATGACTTTTACAGAATTATTCTTCAGACCATATTGTGCAACATAAGTCGTATTGCCATTCACGGATACAATATTGTATGGGTAGAAAATGCGAGACAAGGATCCATCTGCGCCAACGGTAGCCCAACCGTAGAATACCGAATCGGCTGGAGGCGTAAGCGCATCACCATTTTGCAAGCGAACCTGCGTACCTAAAGCATAGGTTGCGCCATCTACTGGAGGCGTGCCTGTTCCAGCACCCTTATCATATGTAATTTTAAAACCATTGGTCTTCCATGTTGCATAAAGATCAAGGTCGCCACTGATTGGCGTAGTTCCAAAGCCGAACATGGAAGGGTATTGTCCTTGAATCAATCGAACCCATCCAATGAACTCCCCTTTACCATCATATGCCGTACCAGGTATATAAATCTGTGGGTCATTAATCGTTGAACCTGTCGCGGCGCCTTTGTCCTTACCTTCAATGTGCGTACCACCGATGCCATCAAAGAATCGAATCGTATTTTCGGAGGACTCCCACTTTGCAAAGATGGTAAGATTGCCATTCGGCATCGTGCTATCAAAGGAAAATTCTTTTCCTTCGCTACATTCTGCATTAAGGTACCATCCTTTGAAGACGTACAATGTCTTGCCATTTGCATCTTGCCATACAGGGTCTATTGGTTTCAAACTTGTAAGATTTTGACCATACATGATATTGGGACTTGGAGAAAATCCACTTTGGGAAGGTGCACCTTGCAAATTAAATGATAAGCTATATCTTGCACGATTATAGTAAAAATTCTTCGTAGCACCGCTTTGACTACCTGAATTTACAATATTCATACCTGAAATATCCTTTGGTAAGAGACTACTATTATTGGAATAATAATCTTGCGAATATTCCGTGCTTTCAATATAATATTTACCATTATAATACACGCCACCAGTTTCACCTGGTAGACCTTCAAAATAATAATGAACCTTGTACTTAGAGGCTGCTCCATTCCATAGCGCTGTGAAAGTTGTCGTCATTCCCGTTGCAGGCAGTAAATCATTCGTCAGAGTTAACCGATGCGTCACAAAGATATCAGTACTTCTCGGGTCATCCCAACCAATGAATTGCCATGTTGCATTTGACCAATTCGACAAAGCATTAGGCCTCGTTTGACCTGACTCGGTTATCGTCGCATTTTGCCCACTTGGCCATAGGTTAGAAATATCCTGCTCGTACTTCGCCGTAAATGAATACATATTTGTGGCTACATTGTAACCTTTTTGGTAAGTGTTCCCATTGAGTGTCAGACTTGCTACAAAGTTCCTGTTGTGACTATCAGTCGCTTTCGGGCTCAAATCAAACTTCAACGTATACACATTACGCTTAAAATAGACATTGACAACAGACGCGCCATTGCCTTGCAATACAGGCGATACCGTATAGCTATATGTCGCATAGTCAATCTTATCAAGCTGTCCTGCTGTAAAAGCCAACTGTGTACCAGCGATTCCGCCAGTCTTTGTTACTGATTTATAAAAGGCATATTTGTCTGCATCCATTCCAGGATCCCCAGATACATTTGGCTTCTCTAGCCAGTAAACCAATGTATAATTCACACCTGCTGGATTTGCTTGCCATACCGCATAGAGATTGATGTCGTCTGTAACAAGCGCATCGAAATCATATGCCGTTTCACCATTTTGTGTCGTTGACCAACGCAAGAAAGTATATCCTTGACGCGTTGGAGGCGCAACAGGGGTTGCGGTAGTGCCATCCGTAACCAACTGTGGCTCAACCTGTGTACCTTCAGAATGAAAGAGCACAAGATGTTCATTGGAAAAATACGGAACTAAGACGAAATCTGAAGTAGCCGTTCCTGTTCCAAAGGCATACATGTCTGTATCTGAGCCACCTTCCACATACCAATACGCAAGCTTTGTGCCTGTTGGACGTGGAATTGCAGCAACGATGGCATCATCAGGAGCTGGCACAATTGCATTTGGTGCAAGTTCAGCAGTCTGAATGACAACACCATCTGGCGCATTTTTATATTTTATAAGATACTTATTGCTAAACACGGCAGTCAAAGTAATATTACTTGTGATTTCAGAATTAAAATCGAAAAAGGTATTACCCTCATCGCTTGACCACCCTCTGAACGCGACATAACCCGCTGGAATCGGTGGATTTTCGGGCTCTGAAATTTTCCCATCCTCACCCACGGTCTGAGAGTATTCCTCATATCCAGATTCCGCGTCTACGGATTCATAGCGGAAAGTGATTCCGACAAGACTCTTTGGCGCAGGGTCATCTAGTGGTGGCTCACTTTCAGGTTCTTCAGGAATTGCCTCATAAGTTGCAGTAAGCGTCGTATCTCCTACAATATGAAGTTCTTCAATGCCAACAGCATCAGATGCCGTCGCTTTACCGTGGTAAAGTACATCGGAGTCCGTAGCCTTATAACCAATAAAAATAGCACCCTCAGACGTTGGATCGTCTGGCAGTGAAAGTGCTGAAATTGTCGCATATTCAGCATCCTCTGGGATGACAATATCCGAGACACTAGCTAAAATCGTTTCGCTATCTTGATCAACAAACGTAACGGTTATATCTCCCTCAGTGTCTCCCTCATCAGCATAAGACACTGGCATGTTTGCAAAATTATATGCAAACATGGAAAAAATCATTGCAAATACAAGCAACCATGCCAACCCTCTTTTTGTTGAGTTATTAAAATGTAAGTCTTTACTGTTCATAATCTACCTCCTAGTTGTTTTGTAACAGACATGAGCTTTTCCTTGCACAGAAGTTGTATCATAACTGCTATATACCCACATAATGAATATTTATTCACAATATCATCAAATTGTTATTAGTATGTAAAATGATTCAATATTCGGAAGTCTATATAAATAAAAACTGCCTGTATATGCTACAGGCAGTTTTACATCATATTTAATCGATATGTGTTTAATCTATTACCAAAATGAATTTAAAAAGCAGGCTCTAACCATGCATTTTACATCGGTTAGAGCCTGCTTTTTAAATTCATAGATTCATAGATTTATCATATTCGCCGAAATCGTCGTGTATATCCAAGCATCTTATCGGCAAGATCCTGCGTCAACTGTTCAGGTTTCATTCGGTAACTCCAATTATAATCGCCAATGGTTGATGGTGCATTAATCCTTGCTTCATCACCTTGTTCAAGCCAATCCTGAATCGGAATAATTGCCGTATCCGCTACACTCGCAAGTGCCGAACAGAAAATAACTTCACGCAAAATCTTCTTCATGTACGACCAATCCGCAATATTTTGAAGACCATAATAATATCTGGCGATATCAAGAAAATAGTCTGGTGCGGTCTCCACCCAACCCTTCAACGTCGTATTGTCATGCGTACCCGTATAGACAACGCTGTTTTTCACATGGTTGTGCGGATAGTACACATTATCGCCACCATCTGGATGGATATCAAATGCAAATTGCATAATTTTCATGCCAGGATAGCCACTATGTGCGAGCAGATTATAGACGCCATCATCCAGGACACCTAAGTCTTCCGCAATAATTTCAAGATTTGGGACCTTTGCTTTGATTAAATCGATAAATTCGTTGCCAGGTCCAATCTTCCATTCGCCATCCAGTGCGGGCTTATCAAATGGAATCGAATAATACGCAGATAATCCTCTAAAATGATCGATGCGAACCATATCATAAAGCGCATCGCACTGCTGAATCCGCGCAAGCCACCACCGATAATCGTTTTTCTTATGAACCGCCCAATCATAGATTGGCATGTTCCATTTCTGTCCATCTGCGGAGAATCCATCAGGCGGTACACCAGCAACAACCGAAAGACTTCCATCTTGATCCGTAAGAAATAGATGTCGCTTGAGCCAGAAATCGGAACTATCTTCGGAGACATAAAACGAAAGATCTCCAAGTAATCGTACATCATGCGCCTGCGCATACGCTTTCATCTTCGCCCACTGATCAAAGAAGAAATACTGAATCGTCTTCCAAATTTTGATTTCCGCATGAAGCTCAGAAGTCAATTTCTCTACCATCTGCGCATCAGGCGTCCGAAGTTCAGGCGCCCACGTATCGGAAGTCGTACCGCCAAGTGACTCTTTGACACTCATAAAAAGCGCATAGTCATCAAGCCAAAAGGAATTACGAGACAGAAATGCCTCATATGAATCCGAATTTGCCTTTACATCAGTCTCAGGTGCTTCCGATATTTTCTCTGCAAATGTCTTCGCAGCCTGCTTTAGCAATGCAAACTTTCGTTCATTAATATAGCCATAGTTGATACGCATCGGATCATCACCCCAACGAGAACCATCGCCATTTACAGTCTCATAAGTAAGCAAATCATCCTCAATGAGTAAGTCCAAATCAATCAACATGTGATTGCCAGCAAAGACAGAATACGCCATATAGGGGCTATTGCTTTCCCCAACAGGCGATATTGGTAATATTTGCCATATCTTCTGACCGCCTTTTTCAAGCAAATCAATAAACTCGCAAGCCGCCTTCCCAATCGTACCTATCCCATAGGTCGAGTGTAAACTAAATATCGGTAACAGTACGCCGCATCTTCGCATGAGCGCCTCTCTTTCTTTCCATAATCTTCACTAGCTGTACATTCCGTAGAGATTTTGGCAACACAGGGGTGGTCTTTCTGAGGATACTTGTGGATTTCAATTTTTCCCTCCGCCATTAGCGAGGCGGCTCAGAGATGTTTCGTGTGATGACTCTCATGCTTAGCTTAAATTGTCCACTTTCCTCCAGCTTACTTCATACATTCGAAACGACCGTGGTGCAAGATCCATCTCGATGAGTCCGCCATTAATCTTCGTCTGGACGCGAGAATATAGATTCGTCGCAACGCGCCATTTGCGCGCCTTAAATATTGCGCAGTCCGCACCCGTCACACATTCTTCTTCGGCAGTTAAGTCGACAATCAATTTGTGCGAGAAGTCTGTCGGATTGACAGCCGTAAGTACGGCGTTGTCATCATCATAACGCAAGATGCCAATGACACTTTGCGAAGCATAGAATATGACTTTGCCTGTGCGCATCGACGAATAATTGTTATGGACATAACTCAATTTCTTATGATGCAGATACATATATTTATCATGTACTTTATACGGTCTTCGGTTGAACGGATCCGCAAATCCATTCATACCAACCTCATCGCCATAGTAAATCGAGGGAATTCCAGGAACTGCATATTGTATCACACTTGCAATCAGTTGAAGTTCTCGCCCGCGCTTATCTTGCTCTTCCGTAATGACATAAGCACCTTGCTCTTCTCTCGTCATGCCATGAGAATCGATGCCTGTACCGAGAATGGTTCGCACCCTTGCAACATCGTGAGATGAAAGCAAATTCATCAACACATAATACATCTCAGGTGGATAATTTTCATGCTGAGAAATCAAGAAACGTCTAAATTGATACGCATCTTGCCGTTGCAACAAGAAGGAAATCGTATTGTCGGTAAATGGATAGTTCATGACACTATCAAGACCACGTCCAAGTGCATAGGTACGGCCAGTACCATAAGCCTGTTTCGTTGTCGCATCTTCCCAGACTTCACCGAGTAGGAAGTTGTCAGGATCCTCTGCTTTTAGGACATCACGCATCGTCTCGATGGTCTGATCGGGAAGTTCGTCAGCAACATCAAGCCGAAATCCCCAGACGCCTGCTTCAAGCCAATGATTGAAGACGGAATCATCATTGGTCATGATGTGTCCAATCCAATCAGGATTTCGCTCCTCGACTTCAGGCAACGTATCGAATCCCCACCAACTCATATATTTGTCAGGATAGGTTATGAAACGGTACCAATTATAGTACGCACTGTTTCTGCTCTGATAGGCACCTTGCTGCGGATATCGCCCATATTTATTAAAATAGACGCTATCATCACCCGTATGAGAGAAGACGCCGTCGAGCATGATTCGCATGCCGCAATTCTGTGCCGCTTCAATGAGTTCATCCATATCCTCATTTGTACCAAGAATCGGATCGATTTTATGATAATCACCAGTATTATATCTGTGATTGCTCGTCGCTTCAAAGACTGGATTGATGTAGAGTAGTGTCACACCAAGCTGCTTTAGGTAGTGCAGTTTGTCGATGATACCTTGTAAATCCCCACCAAATACATCCGTAGGTGAATAATATGGTTTCCCCTCGCGAGGCAAATAATCTGGCTCGTCATTCCAATCGTCATGCAAAATGATGTCGTCACGTCCCAAATCATTATGATATTTCACACCTTTTCGAACCGCATCTTCATCACCGCGGCAGAATCTGTCAGGAAAAATTTGATACATGATCGAGTTCTTTGCCCACTCAGGCGTTGTAAAATTTCGATCATAGACTGTAATCTGAAACGATGCAGGATTGCTTGTATAAATGTCGCCAACACCAGCAGAATATCCATTGGATGCGCCATAGAATACAGTCTGTCCGTTGTTGAGTCGAATCTCAAAATGATACCACACAACGACAGGATAATCAGGTGTATCATACTCAAATTTACACAGACCATCTTGAATATACATCGGATAGGTTCGGTGTTCATTGTTAAAATAAAAATGCAGTATCACATCTGTTGGATACGCATCAAAAATATGCAGCGACAGGTAGATGCGCGTGCTCGTTTTGACCGCCCCCAAAGGCAATCGATAAATTTCTTTTGCAGAATCATGTATGATAAACAAATTGTTCGTTCTCCGTATTACTAATAATGTAAATGCCCGCAAGCTTAGCGTAGATTGCTTCTAGTAGCAGTATGCGCCGCTACTAGAAGTGCAAAATACATTAAGATCGCGGGTATTTTATAGGTGCCAAACTAAATCATTATAGTCTGAAATCGTTCTGTCAGCGCAGAAGATGCCAGCCGTCGCTGTATTCCATGCAGCCATCTTGTTCCACTTCGCCTGATCTGCATAAGTCTCCATCATTTTCGTGTACACAGCATCGTACATTGGGAAATCATGTAGCAAGAAATATCGATCCGCAGGTTGACCCATACCATCTAATAAGGAATGGAATATATCGTAGAAACGCTTGTCTGCACTTACTGGCAATGTCTCATTGATTAACGTATCAAGAATGCGCTTGATATCGTTGTTGTTCTCATAGATGCCGCGAGGATAGTAGTTACCACTATTACGCAAATCATCAATCTCATTGACCGTCGCGCCAAAGATGAAGATATTGTCCAGTCCTGCCGCTTCAGACATCTCGACATTTGCACCATCAAGAGTACCGATGGTCAATGCACCGTTGAGCATAAATTTCATGTTACCTGTGCCAGACGCTTCGAGCCCTGCCGTTGAAATCTGGTTGCTGATTTCCGTCGCAGGTATCAAAATCTCAGCCTCACTGACATTGTAATTTTCAATGAAGACAATCTTAATCACATCGCGAGCATCGTGATCCATCTCAACGAGTCTTGACAATGCAAGAATCAATCGAATGATCTCTTTCGCCATATAATATCCAGGTGCCGCCTTCGCCGCAAACATAAAGGTCGTCGGTGTCACGCCATGTCCCTGTGGATTATCCTTAATGCGATGATACAAATGAATGATGTGCATCACCTTGAGCAATTGTCTCTTGTATTCGTGTAGACGCTTCGCCTGAACATCAAAGATGGTATCTGGATTGATACTGATTCCCTGTGTCTTCTCCAAGTGTTCCGCCAATAAAATCTTGTTTTGCTTCTTCACTTCCGCAAATGATTTTATGAATGCAGGCTTCTTCTCAACGACAACCTTCAGTTTCTCAAGCTGCGTATAATCCTTTAAGAACTTATCGCCGATATAGCTCTCGATTAGGTTTGTGAGTGGCTGATTGCACTTTGCAAGCCAACGTCTATGCGTGATACCGTTTGTGATGCCTAAGAACTTGTCAGGGTACATCACATAGAAATTCTTGAACGTCTCTTTCTTGATAATCTCACCATGAAGTGTTGATACACCATTGACTTTGGCACAGACGGCGATACATAAATTTGCCATACGTATCTGACCATTGTGCACGATGGCAAGCTCATTGAGTTTATCAATATCGCCAGGCCATTTCTTCCAAATCTGGTCTGTAAACTTCTGATTGATTGTCAAGATAATCTTGTAGATTCTTGGCAATAATTGTTTGAATAACGACTCATCCCATTTCTCAAGTGCTTCCGCCAAAATCGTATGATTCGTGTAATTGAAGACTCTCGTTGCGATATCCCATGCTTCATCCCATGTCAGATGTTCTTCATCCATCAGGATTCGAATCAACTCAGGGATACTTACCGTTGGATGCGTATCGTTGATTTGTACGACATAGTGATCGGGAAGTGTGCGAATGTCGCCATTTACCTTCTTATGTCTTCTGACCATATATTGCATGGATGCGGAAGAGAAGAAATAAAACTGCTTGAGTCTGAGCTTGCGCCCTTCCTCGTGATTGTCTTCTGGATAAAGAATCTGTGATACAGATTCAACAAGCGCACTTTCCTCCGCAGCTTTTGCGTACTCACCTTTATTGAAATAGTTCATATCGAGCTCATTTTTCGCTCTTGCACTCCAAAGTCTGAGTGTCGCAGGAACATTGCTATTGTAGCCAAGTACTGGATAGTCATATGGGATTGCATCGATGGAATTGTAATCCTTATGCTCGACGGATAGCCCATCTGGGCCCCAAGACTCTTCTACATATCCGCCGTAACGGACTTCTACCTTTTGATCTGGGCGTGGAATTTCCCATATATTTCCTTTTTCTAGCCAGTTATCGTCCTCTTCTACCTGTCTTCCGTCTACGATTTTCTGCTTGAACAGACCGTGCTCATATCTGATAGAACACCCTGTAACAGGGAGATCGAGCGTTGAAATCGCATCGAGGAAACAAGCTGCAAGTCTACCAAGACCACCATTTCCGAGTCCTGGATCAGCTTCCTGCTCTTCGATATCTTCTAACGTATAGCCCAATAGTTCAAGGGCTTCTTTGTAGCCATCTAACAAACTCAGATTGACCATGTTGTTGACGAGTGCTCTACCCATGAGAAATTCTGCACTCATGTAATAAAGTCTCTTTTTCTTCTGCTTATCCACATCTACTGTGGATACAGCCCAACGCTCCATAATCTCTTCTCTGAGCGTGATTCCAGCTGCACGATAGACATCGTCCGGTGTTGCTGTCTCCATTGTAAGACCTAGTTGTCTTTTTAATGTATCTAGTATTGAAATCTTGATATCTTGCGGTTTTGAACGAGAATTAACCATAAAGTCCTCCATAATGCTTCATGTACTCCTCGGCGGAGCGGTGGAAGCTATTGTCTTTTAACATTGCATTTTCTTGTAATAACTTCAACGCGTCTTTGTCATAATAGACTTCGAGCGCATAATAAATGGATCCGAGCATCTCATGTGCGTTGAATCCCTTGAACGAGAATCCGTCGCCCTCACCTGTAAATTTATTGTAAGGAATAACGGTATCAACAAGTCCGCCTGTCTCACGCACGATTGGAAGTGTTCCATAACGTTGTGAAATCATCTGGGATAGTCCACATGGCTCAAATAGGGATGGCATGAGGAAGAAATCGGAACCAGCATAGATGCGGTGCGCCTTATCCTCATCATAACCAATGTATATGCCAGCTGTTCCTGGGTATTTGCCAGCGATATAGTTGAAGAATTCGTGATATCTGAAATCACCACTGCCAAGCATGATGAATCGGACATTGCTCTGCAGCAATTCTTCGAGTGCATACATGACGAGATCAAGACCTTTCTGCTTTGTCATGCGTGTAACCATTGAGATAATCGGCGCGTCGGATTCTGGATCAAATCCAAATTCCTGACAGAGTGCTTTCTTGTCTTCGAGCTTGTTTTCGATTGTCTTGATTGTGTAATGCTTCGCAAGCGTCGGATCCTTTGCAGGATCAAACTCATCATAATCGATGCCATTGACAATACCGATGAGTTGGTGCCGTCTCGCATTGATGATGCCTTCCATACCCATTGCAAAATAAGCATTTGTAAGTTCATTTGCATAATTCGGGCTTACTGTCGTAATCAAATCGGAGAAGACAAGCGCTGCTTTCATCATATTGGCATCATCATGCGCCTCGATAAACTCAGGCGTATTGTACATGGATGGGATACTCAGCAATTCTTGCATAGACTTGAAATCAATCTTGCCTTGGAACTGCATATTGTGTATCGTATACATCGTCTTAATATACGCAAATTCAGCATTTTGGTATTGCGTCTTTAAGAGCATTGGTATCATGCCTGTATGATAGTCGTTACAGTGTAAGATATCAGGCTTAAATGTAATATAATTTAAGGATGACAGTACCGCTCTGCAGAAATAGGCATATTGTTCTACTTCTGCAACGCCACCTTTGTATACAGGACCGCCGAAGTACTCTTCATTGTCGATGAAGTAATACTGGACACCATCTTGTTCCAGATGAAAGAGACCCATATACTTTGTCTTCCATCCAAGACCAATCCATGCATCCGCAATGAACTCGAGCTTGTCACTCCACTCGCTTTTCACCTTCGCATGCAATGGCATGATAACTGCAGCTTCTGCGCCGAGCGCGATCAATTCTTTCGGAAGAGAACCAATTACGTCAGCAAGTCCGCCTGTCTTGATAAAAGGCATTCCCTCCGAAGCAACGAGCATTATTCTCATATTCCTCATACTGATGCCCCCTTACGAATGATAAATGGTAATTCTTGTGCGCCCATAAGTTTTGTCTTGCGCCGAATATTGACATTTTTGTCAATAATTACATTTGTCAATTCGGCATCAGGTCCAACATGTGTACCTGGCATGATGATACAATTCTTAACCTTTGCGCCCTTCGAGATAAATACATCTCTAAAGACAACGCTATTCTCAACCTCGCCCTCGATGACGACACCTGCACTTAACAACGAATTCTTTACACTTGCACCTGTATTGTATTTTGCAGGTACAGCATCGTAAATCTTCGTAAGGATACGGCTATGTTCTCTGAGCAGTTTTACCTGAAGTTGTGGATCGAGTAAATCCATATTGAAGTCATAGTATGCCTGAACCGAATGCATACGAGCAACGTATCCATCATATTTGTAAGCCATAATCTTCAATCGTTTTAAGTTGTCACGAAGGACGCCCGAAGCAAAACGATGCTCTCCTTTGGCGACATTGTCCTCGATGAGATACAACAGTAAATCTTTACGAATGATATAGGTATTCATATCGGTCCAAGGTGAAAGCGACAAACTTGGGTCAAATTCAATGCCCGTCACGCGTTCATCACCATCAATGGAGAGACGTACATCACTGTAGCGCCCACCTTTATACTTTTCGTAATCCATATTGTTGGTAAGCACCGTGATATCGGCACCCTTTTCAACATGGAATTTCATCATCTCATTGTATGGCGTATTGTAAATCGTATAGGAACCAGAAATGATGCAATACTCCTGACTACAACGTCTGATGTAATCAATATTTGCCTTGAAAGCATCGATCATGCCATTATAAGTACCTGTATTTTCCTTTTGTGCAAATGGCGTAAGAAGGAACAAGCCATCATCTTTTCGTGCCAAATCCCAACTCTTGCCAGATCCCAAATGATCCATCAAAGAGCTATAATTGTGGCTTGCAATGACGCCGACATTTCTAATTCCTGAATTGACCATATTGGACAATGGGAAATCAATCACACGGTATCTTCCGCCAACGGGTAGTGCCGATACCGATCTTACGTCTACTAATTCTCTTAATTCAAGGATCTCATCCGCTGCAAAAATGAGCCCAAATGCATCTCTTATCATTCTGTAGCTCCTTTCTTAGCAAAAGCTGAAAATGCTTCATCACCGACAACTGAGGCGTTTACACCACAAGTCTCATCTTCTTTGGCTGTGGAATAAGTCTCGCCCGTAGCGACTTCTTGGCCGGCAGCGATGACTTCACCAGCACAGATGGTCGCCTGCTTCCCAAGAAGCGCAATTTTATCTAAGTCGCCTGATGCACCAATCTTAGCTCCTTCGCCAATCCAGCAAGCTTCATCCGCAATCGTCATCTCGACAACTGCATTTTCGCCAATATAAGTATTTGGCATGATGACGCTATCTTTTACAATGGCACCAGCCTCTACGATGACGCCCGATGACAATACAGAATTGATGACCGTACCATAGATGTAACAGCCCTCGCAGATAATTGAGTTGTCAATCTCTGAACTTGCGGCAATGTACTGTGGCGGTTCGTTTGGATTTCTTGTGTAAATCTTCCACGGTTCATCGTCTAAATTTAGTTTTGGTTTGTTGCCGAGAAGCTCCATATTTGCTTCCCAAAGGGATCTAATCGTCCCGACATCTTTCCAGTAACCTTTGAACTCATAGGCAAATAATTTTTGCTCATTGTTCAGCATATTTGGAATGATATTGTTACCAAAATCATTTTCAGACTCTGGGTCTTCCGCATCGTCAATCAGATATTTCTTCAACACATTCCAGCTAAAACAATAGACGCCCATCGATGCAAGATTACTTTGCGGATTCTCTGGTTTCTCTTCAAATTCCGTGATAAAACCATCCGCATCCGTCGTCATGATTCCAAATCTTGACGCTTCTCTTAGTGGTACAGGCATGACGGCAATCGTTGCGTCTGCACCCATCTGACGATGACTTTCTATCATCCAATTGTAATTCATCTTATAGATATGATCGCCAGACAATACGATGACGAAATCAGGATCATACTGATCTATAAATGAGATGTTCTGATAGATTGCATTGGCAGTACCACTATACCATTCTCCAGTCTTGCCACTTACGTAAGGAGGGAGCACGAGCGCACCGCCTGACATCGTATCCATGTCCCATGGCGCACCGTTACCGATGTAGTTATTGAGTTCAAGTGGCTCATACTGTGTAAGTACACCAACAGTATCAATACCTGAATGAATGCAGTTCGATAGAGGAAAGTCGATAATTCGGTACTTTCCACCAAAACTTACAGCTGGTTTCGCTCTGAGTTTGGTGAGTGCATACAAGCGGCTCCCCTGGCCACCTGCAAGCAGCATTGCGACGGTCTGCTTTTTGTTTTTCATAATAGATCCTCCTCATATTTGTCTATTATCTTCTGGTGATGTAACTAAAACGAAGAAAGTCCACCGCTTTCGCTAGCGGCGGACAAAATAACAGAACGAATCTTACTTTTTATCTGTTGTCTTCTTAGCTGCTGGCTTCTTAGTCGTAGCAGGCTTTGATGTAGCCGTTGCGTTAGATGTAGCAGGCGCAGTAGGCGCAACTGTCGCTACTGGTTTCGCCTCAACTTTAGGCGCCTCTGTCTTAACCGCCTCAGCCGTTGTAATGGCAGATGCCGTAGGTATCGGTGTTGCCTTTGCTGCTGTTGTAGCAGTTGTCGCTGCTGGTTTTGGCGTAGCAGGTTTTGCTTCTACCTTTGGTGTAGCGGGTTTCTTTGGTGCTGCCGTCTTCTTCTCAGCTGGAGCTTTTGTTGCAGCCGCTTTCTTTGCTGCTGCAGGTTTTGCCGTTGCGGACTTTGCAGTTGCAGCTTTCTTTGTTGCCGCTGGCTTTGCAGTTGCAGCTTTCACATCTATAGCTGTATCTGTAACTTTTGTAGCTACGGCTTTCTTTGCCGCTGTTTTTGTCTCTACCTTTGGCGTAGCAGGTTTCTTGTCAGCTGATTTTGTTTCAGCAGTCGCTTTTGTCGCTGTAGCCTTTGCCTTTGTTGTAGTCGCAGCTTTCTTTTCCGCAGGTGCCTTTGTTGTCGCTGCTTTCTTTTCCGCTGTAGCCTTTGTTGCTGTAGCCTTTGCAGGTTTCTCCGCTTCTGGCTTAAATACATAATACTGTACGCTGAGTGGCGCAAGCTTGAAGGATGCATAATAGTCCATACCATTAAACGCCTTCTTCACAGTGGATGTTGTCTTCTTGATTGACGAACCTTCGCCACCAAATTCTTTATCATCAGAGTTCAGAATCAAAGATAATTTTCCGTTTTCAGGAAGCGCAATCTTATAGTCCGCATGCGCAACTGGTGTAAAGTTGCAGATGACAACGATTTGCTTATCTCCACTCATGCGCTGGAATGCAAATACACTGTTGGCGCGATCGTCGACATTTAACCATCTGAATCCATCCCAACTATCATCCACTTCGTAGAGCGCAGGATACTTCGCATAAGTCTTGTTCAATGTCTTTACATAGTCTTGGATTCCTTTGTGCGTATCGTAATCCAAAAGGAACCAATCGAGTTCCTTGCTGAAATCCCACTCATTGAATTGTGCAAATTCATCACCCATGAACATGAGCTTCTTACCAGGATGTCCATACATGAATCCGTAAAGCGTCTTGAGTGATGCAAACTTCTGATCGTACTCACCATGCATCTTATTGATCATCGAACCCTTGCCATGAACCACTTCGTCGTGTGAATATGCCAAGATATAATTCTCTGAATAAGCATAATACATGGAGAATGTCATACGATCGTGATTGCCAGATCTGAACAATGGATCCGTTCTCATATAATCGAGTGTATCATGCATGAATCCCATATTCCACTTATAAGTAAAGCCTAGACCGCCATCGAATGGTGGTTTTGTGACAAGTGGAAATGCCGTAGATTCTTCTGCAACTGTAATCGCACCTTTGTGCTCGGTCAATACAGCCGTATTGATTTTCTTTAATGTCTCTTCCGCAGCGTAATTGATATTGCCACCATCTTTGTTTGGTAGATAGTTATGCTGACGACCATAATCGAGATAAAGCATAGAAGACACTGCGTCTACGCGGATACCATCAATGTGATATTTGTCAAAATAGAAGTTGGCACTTGATACGAGGAAACTCTGTACTTCTGGTCTCTCATAATTGAAGATGAGCGTACCCCATTGTGGATGCTCTCTTCGAAGTGGATGTGGATGCTCATAGAGATAAGTACCATCAAAATGAGGAAGTCCATGCGTGTCACGTGGGAAATGCGCAGGAACCCAGTCAATGATGATTCCGATACCCGCATCATGGAGCTTTTCAACGAAGTACATGAAATCTTGCGGTGTGCCATATCTGGAAGTAATTCCAAAGAATCCAGTAACTTGATATCCCCAAGAACCATCAAATGGGAATTCAGATACAGGCATGAGCTCAACGTGAGTGTAGCCCATCTCTTTGATATAAGGAGCAAGTTCGTCAGCAACCGTTACAAAAGAAGCATTTTCATGACCATCTTTTGTTCTCCATGAACCTAAATGAAGCTCGTAGATTGAAGTTGGTTTCTTGATTGGATCGCCTTTTGCTCTATCTTTAAGATACTTCGCATCTTTCCATTCAAAACCTTCAATCGACCAAACCTTGGACGCATTACCAGGTCTTGTCTCTGAATGGAATGCATAAGGATCGGACTTCATGACTTTAGAATCGTCTGCACCGACTACGAAATATTTGTAGTTGTCTCCAGCTTTCGCTTCCTTGAGTTCGATTTCCCAAATGCCTCTGTAGTAAGTCATCTTGTCAGCTTCAGGATCCCACTCATTAAAGTCACCAACAATACTTACATCTTTTGCATTCGGTGCAAATAACGCAAACCTGAAACCTGCCTTCTTTGGCAGTTCGTGACAACCAAATAGTTCGTATGCCTTTGTCGCATCACCTTTATAAAATAAATTCAGTAAGTCGTCCTTCTTCACGTTAGTACCTCCATTTCAATTAGCAATATCATATTTCATTGTGTTATTAAAGATTGTAACGGTTTTTATCTGACAATACACACAATATTCATAATGTCATTTAATGTTAATATTGTACCACATTCTTGTTGTAAACATCCTCAATTTGCAGAAAAAAGAGTCAATTTACGTCATTTTAAGTCAAAATGTAAGGCTAGTCACACATTTTTGACATTTTATTGGTTTAAATCACTGGTGATATCATATCCAGTGTGTGGGTGGAAGTGTACAATGACGCCATCGGTTAGGAAGCAGACGAGCAGTATCGTCATAATGGTTAGCCGAATTTTCCTTGAAATTTTATTCAAAAAATGATCCGCCACGGGTGCAAATAGATAGATTCCGCCACACCCTAACAATCCAAACGCCAACAGCCCCTCGAGGCTTACACGTCCTTGAATGTTGAAGAAATAGCCTTTATAGCTCCAATATTCCAAACCCGTTGTCATGTAGATATAGGTTGCAGAAATATATTCTATGAGGCCGGCAACCACCATGGTCAAAAAGAAGGTAACAATGGGGCGATCGATGAATTTTCTTAGCAGTAAAAGCATTGCGATGCCACCTGCACCGTAAATGGGTATCCACGGGCCATACATGGAACCGCGATTAATAAATTGTCCCGTGGTGAGAAATGCGAGGAAAACCTCCCAGACATAACCAATAAAGGAGAAGATAAAAAACATCAATATGATATTTTCAGGACTATAATTTCGCTTATAATCATAGCGCAATGCGTTGATATCAGGTCTTCTGCGCAAGAAATAAAGCTCGCGCGGATATTGATTCTCATTTTCAGTTTCGGTGTAATGGCAGAATAAATACGTATCTTTCAAAGACGTCTCCGCGCAGGCAAGTTTATCGGTACGTGCAAGATAAAGACCTCTCAATTCCGCATACATCTCTGCTTTGGAAGCATAATACAAGATATCAGAATACGTGTATCTTGTGATACAAAACGTCACAAGACCAAGTAACAGCCATGGCAAGAAACTAAGGTCGAGCAGAAATACTTTACGCTTATATCCTTTTGTCATCGCTTTCGATAGTTGCAATGCTTCCCGCGCGCCAACTTTCGGATTCTCCGCAAGGATATACTCAACCATCGAATACGAATACAATTTGATTGGAAGTCCAACAATCGTAAACGTCCAGATGACAAGCCACAAGACTTTCCAAAACAGAGCCCTGACGACGGACATCATTCCATACACTCTGTATACGAAAGTCACACGTCCAATTGGTGTTGCAGAATATTTTCGCGTCTCAAGAAAGAATCGTGCACGCCCAATAATCAGCATATACTTTACAAAGATTGCAAATGCCAACGTTGGTAGCACCGATAATAGATTGATGATTCGCGTACTTAATTTGTTGGCGAAGATTGCTTTGTCGATATTGTTTGCTGCAGCCAGTCCAAGGTTCCCGACGGACATCGTCTTTGTATAGATATCATGAATGACACCACGTTTTGAATCCTTGCCGATATTTGTATCTTTTTGGAGGAGGCTCAACCCTTTTTCGATTTTAGTCAATTCCTTATTGATTGGCTTGATATCGAAAGACTTTATGATTGAACTGGAGGCATCGATATCTCTCGATATGGATGGCAAGCCTACAATCAAAATGCTCAATACAATGACAATCATCATACATGCAGCATAATTTCTTCGCATTGAAACTTTCGCTTCTTTTTTTAAGTCGCGAATGGTTTTTAAGTTGCGAATGGTGATGGGGCTGGTGTTCTCTTGAGTTGTGTATTTTGTTGTATCTTTTGTAGATTTCATATATTCTCTGAACCTTTGTTATCATTTTCTTCTTTGATCTGTAGGAGTAACTCTTTGATGTCTAAAAGGACATCTGTTTCTGTTATGATTGCTTCTTCTTCCTCTTCGGCTTCATCTTGCTTTGGCCAGAGTTTATTAATCACTCTGATCACTAAGAAGATACAAAATGCGATTAAGATAAAATTGACAATCGATTGAATGAACAATCCATATTTTATTGTTGAATTCGTACCGAATTTAATCACAAGATTCTCGAAATCATTGCCTGCTGTAACAAGCCCAATCAGTGGCATGAGAATGTTGTCAACGAGCGACTTCACAATTGTACTAAACGCTGTACCGATGACGACACCAATTGCCATATCCATGACATTGCCGCGTATTGCAAACTCTTTAAAATCTTCAAGAAACTTCTTGCCTTTTTTCATGCCTTCTACAGCATGTCCTTCCACAGCTTTCACAACCATCTCAGTCCTCCCTTCATACATACCACTCAACATACCTTTTGTTACAGGATCTATTTTTTTATTGTGCTTTGTCATTTTTAATAAACTCCAGTACGACTTCTTTATCATCTAAATGAATATGTTCTGTACCAATGATCTGATAATCTTCATGCCCTTTTCCAGCAACGACTACCGCAACACGTGAATTCCTTTGCTTCGCCAATGCGATGCCAGTTTCAATCGCGCGCTTTCGGTCCTCAACAATTTCATAATTTCCTTGCGACTTCTGAACACCTCGTTCAACTTGATCAATAATCATAAACGGATCCTCTGTACGAGGATTATCACTTGTAATAATCGTATAGTCAGCTAATGTTCCAGATGTCTCTCCCATCGGCTCCCGTTTGCTTGGATCACGATCGCCACCACAACCAAAGACACTGATGATATAATCGTAGGCTGGGTTGTTTTTCACGGTCTTTAGTAGATTTTCCAAAGCACCATTTGTATGTGCATAATCAATGATGACGCTATAACGATCATCATGCTCTGGAGTAATCACATCATAACGTCCCGCAACTTGTATGCCTGTGCCCATTGCATCAATTGCGTCATCAATCGTAATATCTAGAGCAAGGCAAGTTGCATATACAGCAAGTGCGTTATATACCGCAAATTCACTTGGAATGTCAAGTGTGACATGCCTCGTAACCTGTTCTTCTTCTATAACAACATCAAAATTCACACTTTTCTGTGTATAGGAAATATCCTTTGCATAGACACTGATTGATGGATTCTTATCTGTATTGATTCCATAGGTAATGACCTGTTTGTCCCCAGAAAGGGAAAGCAATGTTGCAAGTTTTGAGCCAAACGCATCATCAACATTGATTACACAGTTCTCCGTTAAATCAAATAGTTTTGCTTTCGCTTGCTGATATGCTTCCATACTGCCGTGATCATCCAAATGTTCTGGCGAGATATTTGTAAAGATACCAACATCGAAAGTTAATGCATCAACGCGTCCTTGCATAAGTCCCATCGAAGAAACTTCCATAATCATCGCATCGACTTCTTCTTGGCGCATCACATTCATAATTTCGCCAAGTTCAATTGCATCTGGCGTCGTTGGCGTCGTTCTGCGAGTCTGTAGGATATGCCCATTGCAATAATTCTCAATCGTACCTAACAGACCTGTGCGCAAACCTAAATTCCGAACCGTATCATCTAAAATGGTTGCAACAGATGTCTTTCCATTGGTTCCTGTTACGCCAATCAACTCAAAAGCATCTGCAGGATTATGATAAAATTGATTCACCAAGCGTGATAAAACCGAACGTGGATAATCGACTGAAAGAATCGTTACCGCGGGATTGCTCGATTCTTGCACCGCCTGAATCACCTCTGCGGTATGGTCTTGCTGAATCAAAATTGCGGCAGCACCTTGATTGATTGCATTTGCAATTAAATGATGGGAATCCACACTTCGTCCTACGGTTGCAACGAATAAATTGCCCTGCTCGATGAAACGCGTATCTATATTAATTCCAGTAATTTCTACTTCCGTAGATCCCGCAATCACTGCGACATCTATATCTTTTATGATTTCAAATAATTTCATTCTAACCTCTTTATATTCGTATTTTATTCGTATGCACCAAAGATTTCATTGATTGCCTTGGTTGCGCTCACCAATCCTCCAGTAAAATCATCTACAAACGGGTCACTCAATGTCATCGTATCCACTTTCCAGCGACCATCGACCTTTACGAGTTTCAAATCATCTTTTACTTCATAATCGCGATTGGTCGAGTTGATATACTTCGTATAGATTGCAGTTGTTCCGTCCGTATCATGTGTCTCACTGATTCGCTCCTTCGCCATGACTTCTTCGGCGATTTCACCGACAGCAGCTTTGACTGCATTGCCATATGCGTATGTCTTCAGCGATACTTTTACGGTTGCCTTATCTCCAGATTTCGAAATGCTCTCCGCGCCAATCTTGTACTCGAACGTTGTCAATCTATCATACATTTCTTCTGCAAGCTTGTGATCGATATCGCCTACAATGATGCCACCGCGATCTGTAAAATTAAATGCTCCTGGAGAAATCACGTAATAGTCGGCAAAATTTGCAGTATCTCCATGCCGAATTGCCTCGAGAAACTCCTTCGTGACAGTCTTGGGGCTATCGCCCTCTTTGCTACCGCAAGAAGTTAGTAGGGGCATAAGCGCCAACACCATCGCGATGATGATGGCTATGGCATATTTTGTGGTGTATTTTCGTTCCATTTAATTGTCTCTTCCGCTCTATTTAAGATTCTATTTAAGATTCGTTACGGTTGTACAGGTGGTATATACCCAATTTTACTTGATTTTATGATTCTACTATGTTTGATTACATAAATTGTTTTATAATCGTTACAGAACAGTCACAATTTGGACTAATGGAAGGAAAAGCAGCAATCCATCAGTTGTCTCAGCGAAGGGTAGCATGGGCTGAGGTTTCTCTACGAAATGTGCCTGCGGTGAATAAAATGGAAGTGACGTACAACATCAAAATCTACATAATCGCATCCTGCTTTTGCAAATTTCGGGAATTGTACGTCACCTCTAATTATGATTTCATCAAAGAATCGTATTTACTTGGCAGTACTTCTGATTGTTCCGATGTCTGTTCTGAATTGAGCACCATCGAAATGGATTTTCGCCACTCCATTGTAAGCTTTTTCTTTCGCTTCTTCATGGGAAGCAGCGAGGCATGTCACACAGAGGACGCGGCCGCCTGCGGTTACAACATCGCCATCCGTATCGAATTTTGTACCAGCGTGGAAGACAATTGTCTCGCCATCTGCTACAGCATCGTCTAGACCTGTAATTTTGTCACCCTTGTGATAGTCGCCAGGATAGCCACCTGCCGCAAGGACGACGCTTACTGCGCACTGATTCGACCATTCAATCGGCGTCACTGAAAGTTTATCTTCCGTCACCGCTAAAAATACATCGAGCAAATCCGCCTTCATGCGCGGAAGTACGGACTGCGTCTCGGGATCGCCAAAACGATTGTTGAACTCGATGACTTTTGGACCATCTTTTGTGAGCATGATGCCGATAAATAGGACGCCATGAAAATCGAGTCCATCTTTTTTAAAACCTGCAAATGTCGGTTGCAGAATCTCTTGATCGATACGCTCATTCAACGCTTCATCAATCACAAGGGACGGTGAGTATGTCCCCATGCCACCTGTATTTGGGCCGCTATCACCATCGCCGATGCGCTTATAATCCTGTGCGGTCTCCATTGGTATGATAGCACTGCCGTCAACAAAGCACAAAATCGACGCTTCTACACCTGTGAGGTATTCCTCCACAACGACCAAATCACCCGCACTACCGAAGACTTTCGCGCCCATCATCTCGTCGATTGCGTCAAGTGCCTCCGCTTCATTTTGCGCAAGCACAACACCCTTGCCCGCAGCAAGTCCATCGGCTTTTAAGACCATTGGATAACCAAAGATGCCGACATCTTTTTTGATTTCAGCGATGTCCGTATATTCTTTGTAGCCAGCCGTTGGGATATCATGACGTGCTAAGAATGATTTTGTAAAGGATTTGCTCGCTTCAAGTTGCGAACAGTTTTTGTCTGGACCGAAGACTTTGATGCCAGCAGATACGAGTGCATCCGTCACGCCGAGTGCGAGCGGAACTTCTGGACCGACGACGACAAGGTCAACGCCTAAGTCTGTTGCGAGTCTCGTCTGACCTGCAATATCGTCCGCAGCCACATCGCTATGGCACTGTGCAATGGACGCAATTCCAGCGTTACCTGGTGCACAGAACAATTCTGGTTTCTGTGGACTCTGGGCGAGTTTCCAAGCGATGGCGTGCTCTCTGCCGCCATTTCCGATTATTAATATCTTCATGTTGCTCATATCCTAACTATTTCGGCGCCCTGCGAAAACCTCGGTGTATCTACGGATACAGAGGACGTGTGTCATACATACTGAGATTTTCGCAGGCGACCTTTCCAAATATTACTAACGAGTTTAGTGCTTGAAGTGTCTCACGCCTGTAAATACCATCGCAATGCCGAGTTCATCACATTTTTGGATACTATCTTCATCGCGAATCGAACCACCTGGCTGAATGATAGCAGTGATGCCTGCCTCACCTGCGGCAGTCACGCAGTCGTCAAATGGGAAAAATGCGTCAGAAGCTAGAATACAGCCATTGAGCTCACCCGTAGACGCATCTTTGTCTGGACCTTTGATTGCGATTTCTAAAGAGCCGATTCTGTTTGTCTGACCAGGACCGACACCGAGCGTCATCTTGTCATAGGCGAGGACAATTGCGTTGGATTTGACATGTTTCACAACTCTCATACCGAATTTCATGTCTTCCCATTCTTTTTCAGTAGGCTGCTTTTTCGTCACAACTTTGAGATTATCATCGTCATAAATCTCCGTATCGATATCTTGAATCAAGATGCCACCCTCAACTTTTTTGATGTCTATCAGTCCTTTTGGAAGTGGCTTTTCGATATCTTCAAGCGTTAAGACGCGGATATTTTTCTTGGCTTTGAGTGCTTCGAGCGCTTCATCTGTGTAGCCAGGAGCGATGACAATTTCAACGAAAATCTTGTTGATTTCTTCCGCGGTGCGGACGTCAACGATGCGATTCGCTGCGATGATGCCACCAAAGATGGATACAGGATCCGCTTCGTAAGCTTTCAGATATGCGTGATAAATGTCGCTAGAACTGCCGACACCACAAGGGTTGGCGTGCTTTACAGCCACAACAGTCGGCTCTGAAAATTCTCTTAAAGTTGCGAGAGCGCCATTTGTATCGTTGATATTGTTGAAACTCAATTCCTTGCCGTGGAGCTGTACTGCATTGACAAGTGCACCATGGAATGGTCGGATTTCTTTATAGTATGCTGCACTTTGATGTGGATTTTCACCATACCGAAGGTCTTGAATCTTCTCGTAAGTAAAGGTTGGATTGTTGGGAAGTGGAATATCTTTCACACTTCTCAGATAATCGGAAATCATCGAATCATAAGCTGCTGTATGCTCGAAGACTTTCAATGCAAGCCTGTATTTTGCATCGTAATCGAGACCTGTTTCAGACTTTAAGTCTTCGATAACCTGTGTATAGTCGCCAGGATCACACACAACGATGACGTCCTTGTGATTCTTTGCAGCGGATCTTAACATGGTTGGACCGCCGATATCGATATTTTCAATCGCATCTTCAAGCTTTACACCTGGTTTGCTGATGGTTGCTTTGAATGGGTAGAGATTGATTGCGACGATATCGATTGTCTCGATGTCGAGGTCTTCAAGCTGCTCCATATGCTCCGGCACATCACGTCTTGCGAGAATACCGCCATGCACTGCTGGATGAAGTGTCTTCACGCGTCCATCTAAACATTCAGGAAATCCTGTAATTTCACTGATTCCTGTAACTTTGATGCCCGCATCTTCCAATGCTTTATGTGTACCACCCGTTGAAATAATCTCAATGTCCAGGTCAATTAATCCCTGCGCAAATTCAATCAAACCCGTCTTATCTGATACACTAATCAATGCTCGTAAACTCATATTGTCTCCCTCCAACAACCAAAATTAACCATTAATATACATAGCCAATATAAGAAATTCATAAATAACTGAATTTATGAATTTCTTATATTGGCAAAATGCCACAATCACAATCACAATGATGGAAACCTTCGAAACCCTCCCACTACGCGTATGATGTGCATCAGACGTGCATCATGGAATGAGGTCTTCGGAGATTGCCTTATGAATTTTTCTTCAAAAACCGCTCAATCACGGTTCCCTGTTCTTTTGCCTGTGCTTTTAGTTTTGCGCCCGCATCCACACGTTCAATCGATGCGCTCGCTGTCTGCTGTGCGATGGCACGGATACTTTCTAAAGTGGTATCAACCGCGATATGGTCAATTATATTTTTCACATCCGCCCACTGACCATCTTTTTCTGATCGCTCATCACCTTCGCCATACTATCGGCATTGACAATTGCGGCAACTGCCTGTGCAAGGGACATCACGCGCTCAGAATTGCGGTCAATCGAATCTTTACGATACGCATAGTAAGAAAACACCCCTACCGCCATCGCAGTAATGACAATCATTACGACGATAAGATAGGATAATGGCATGGCAATGCTTTTCATTTTGGGTTTCAATTTTCTTCGAATCCCAGCCATTTCTTCATGTGTCCCTAATCAGGTATTCCTAATATAATGATTTATCAGCAATCACTTTAAGAATTGCATCTATCAAAATTTCATGTTCAATGCCGAGTACGCGCTGTTGCAACATTTGCGGCGTATCGCCCTCTAAAACGGGTGCCTTCTTCTGAATGATGATGTCACCAGTATCAACACCTTCATCGACATAATGAACCGTCGCGCCGCTTTCGCTGTCGCCTGCTGCGAGCACGGACTCATGTACGTGAACCCCATAATAGCCTTTGCCGCAGTGCTTCGGAATGAGGGATGGATGGATATTGATAATCCGCCCCCGATAAGCTTCTATGATATCCTTATGCACGACCTGCATATAGCCTGCCAGAACAACCAAATCGGTCTCCGCTTCATCTAAAAGACCGAGTATCTGTGATGCGCGCTCGTCTGCGTCGGGGAAATGCTTTGTATCGATTACCGCTGTAAGGATGTCATCCGCTTCCGCCCGCGTGAGTGCATACGCATCACCACGAGAAGAGAGCACAAGCGAAACTCTCGCTTTTTGGTAGAGCTTGCCGCCGTCCTTACATGCATCGATAATCGATTGTAGATTTGTTCCCCCGCCAGAGACGAGCACCGATATGTTTACCATATGTTGACACCTTCGCCTAAGGCGACTTCGCCTATCACGGTTGGATCTTCGCCAACGGTGAGCAATGTATCCATCGTCTTTTCAACATCTTCAGGCGACACAACGAAAATCAGACCGATACCCATGTTAAATGTCTTAAACATCTCTTTTTCATCGATATTGCCATATTTCATGATTGCACCAAAGATATCTGGCCTTGTCCAAGAATTCTTTTGAATCTTTGCGCCGAGACCTGACGGCATGACACGTGGGATATTCTCGTAGAATCCGCCACCTGTGATGTGAACCATTCCTTTGATATTGACTTTTTCTTGAAGCGCCTGTACCTGAACTGTGTAGATTCTCGTAGGCTCGAGCAAGACCTCGCCAACAGGTCGATCTAATTCTGGAATCGTGTCAAATGGCGACAATCCGGCTTTGTCGAAAAATACTTTTCTAACGAGCGAGAAACCATTTGAATGGACGCCCGATGACTCGATACCGATGATTTTGTCACCCTCTTTGATTGTGGATCCATCGATGATGCGTTTCTTGTCGACGATTCCGACACAAAAACCTGCCATATCGTACTCACCATCGCTGTAAAGACCCGGCATCTCAGCCGTCTCTCCGCCAACGAGCGAGCATCTTCCAAGGACACAGCCATCGGCAACGCCTTTGACGATACCCGCAACTTTTTCGGCATTTACATAGCCTGTTGCAATATAATCTTGAAAAAACAATGGTTTCGCACCTTGGCACAGCACATCGTTGACACACATGGCAACGCAGTCTTGACCGACCGTATCATGCTTGTCCATGGCAAATGCCAACATGAGCTTTGTCCCAACACCGTCGCTTCCCGCAACGAGAACTGGTGCTTCCATACCTGTTAAATCTGGAAGATATAAACTTCCAAAACTTCCAAGACCTGTAAGAACGCCTTTGTCAAATGTCCTCTTTACATGATCTTTCATGAGCTTTACAGCACGCTCACCTTCCTTCGTATCAACGCCAGCATCTTTGTAGGTCAACTTATCGTCGGTAACCCCGTGATTCATTAAATTTTCCTTTCTTGGTTAAGCGGCGGTCGCTCTCGCTTTGTCGCTATTGCTTCGAATTTATTCTTTAGCCATTGATTATCTAACTTTTTACTCTTCCGAGTACCTTTTGATAGGTTTCTTCTACGCCGCCAAGATCTCTGCGGAATCGATCTTTGTCCATCTTTTCGTTGGTATTGACATCCCATAGTCTGCAAGTGTCTGGGCTGATTTCATCTGCAAGGATAACCTTGCCGTTGAATAGTCCAAATTCAATTTTAAAATCTACGAGTTTTAAATCTTTTTCTAAGAAAAATGCTTTCAAGACATCGTTGACTTTGTGCGCATATTCTTTCACCTGTGCAATCTGCTCTCTTGTCGCGAGCTTTAGCGCAAATGCATGGTCATCATTGATGAGTGGATCGCCGAGCGCATCTTCTTTATATGAGAACTCCAACGTTGGCTCATCGAAGACAATACCTTCTGCAACGCCATATCTCTTTGCAAAGGATCCTGCGCTGATATTGCGGATGATTACCTCCAACGGTAGGATTGTCACTTTTTTCACAAGGGTATCTGTGTCAGAAAGTTGCTCCACAAAATGTGTTGGCACGCCTTCCTTCTCAAGCAACTGGAATAGGATATCGCTCATCACGTTGTTGACAACGCCTTTTCCTGCGATGGTACCTTTTTTCTCGCCATTGAATGCGGTTGCATCATCTTTGTATGAGACGATGACCAAACCTTCATCGCATGTCTCAAATACCTTTTTTGCTTTTCCCTCGTAGAGCTGATTTAATTTCGTATATGCCATGTGTATGTTCCTCCTATTTTGTCTATTTGTCTATTTGTTTAGATTACCAGTTAACGTTTAGATTCCTGATTGTTATATATTGATTATGATATATAGAGCAAGTGCGTATGCGTTCGTTGTGAAGATTGTGCTTCCGCGGTCAGTGTGGTGCACAGAGTATGAGCTACTACTTGAGCAGATTGTACTCAAAGATCAATGTCGTGCACAGAATACGGAATACTACGTGATACACAACGCATGCCTTGTGCAGATTGTGCTTCAAAGGTCCGTGTGGCGCACAGAGTATGAATTACTATGTGCGTACGGCACATGCTCCTTGAAGTCCAAGATGTCTATGATTACGCACCTTCTGTAAATTCTGCGTCAATCGCAATGATATCCGCTTCCATCTTCGCTTTATATGCAATCATCTTCTCTTGCAATTCTGGATACTTTAGTGACAGAATCTGAACGGCGAGCAGTCCTGCATTTTCAGCACCATCGATTGCTACCGTTGCGACGGGAATGCCTTTTGGCATCTGCACGATGGAGAGCAGGGAATCGAGACCGTCGAGCGTCGAACTCTTAATCGGCAGACCGATGACTGGAATCGGCGTGTATGCTGCAAGCACACCCCCGAGATGTGCAGCTTTGCCTGCTGCGGCGATGATGACTTCGATACCGTTTTGGATAGCATTTTTTGCAAATGTCTCAGCAATGCCTGGCGTGCGATGCGCAGAGATGACTCTCGTCTCAATCTCAACGCCGAAGTCTTTTAGAATATTCTCGGCACGTGCTACTACTGGATAGTCAGATTTGGAACCCATGACGATGGCTACTTTCATTCGCTTCTCCTTTTTTTTGATTCTATTGATTTGGATATTGATGTCTATTTCAACTAGAAACATGTACACAATAGCAATGTCTTAGTCTAGGAAGTATTGCACACCAGATTCGAAAATCTTTGTGTCATACTCGCCTGGAACGTTGCGGTATAGATTTCTGCCGATACGTTCGGAGTGCCCCATCTTGCCGAAGACTCTGCCATCTACAGATGTGATGCCCTCGATGGCGCGGATAGAGCCGTTTGGATTGTAGCGGATATCCATGCTTGCTTCGCCTGCGAGGTCGACATATTGTGTCGCAACTTGACCGTTTGCAATTAAATCGGCGATGACTTCATCCGAGGCTACGAAACGTCCCTCACCATGTGAGATTGGCACATTGTACACATCGCCGACGTAAGTGCCTGCGAGCCATGGACTCTTTGCTGAGGCGATTCGCGTGCGCACGATTGTCGATGCATGGCGACCAATTGTATTGTAGGTCAATGTCGGCGCATCTTCCGCAGGTTCGACAATCTTGCCATATGGCACAAGCCCGAGTTTGATTAGTGCCTGGAACCCATTGCAAATGCCGAGCATGAGGCCGTCTCTATTGTCGAGCAAGTTCTCCAC
>JAISJM010000032.1 GCA_031261525.1 Eubacteriales Family XIII. Incertae Sedis bacterium | reverse complement strand
ATAGGTAATCTTTTTCCCGACTCTTGATATTTCTACATGACCATTTTCAAGTGGTTGTCTTAACACTTCTAAAGAACGCCGATCAAACTCTGCAAATTCATCGAGAAACAATACGCCTCTATGTGCAAGTGCAATCTCGCCAGGTTTTGCATTATAACCTCCACCAAGCAGTGCCGCAGCCGTCGTAAAATGATGCGGAGATCTTACTGGTCTAGACATGTTGATGCCTCGTTCAACACCTGCAATACTGTAGATACGACTTACTTCATAAAATTCTTTTTCTGATAATCGGGGTAGAATGGATGCCAATCTATTTGCAAGCATGGTTTTCCCTGCTCCTGGTGGTCCAACCATCAAAATATTATGACCACCCGCGGCACAGATTTGCAGCGCACGCTTTGCACGCTCTTGACCAAGTACCTCAGAATAATCATTAATAGAATCATTGACAGAAACATCTAAATCGGACGCCTCTGTTAAAAAGCTATCCAAACCATCCAAGCCACTCATTACAAACTTCGTATAATCAAAGCCATCATAGATATCTTGAAGTTCATCAATGGTCGATATCGGAATAATATGAACGTTTCTTATAAATACTAATTCTTCTAAATTATCTTGAGGAACAACAAAGGTTCTTATCCCTTTCTCGATCAGCCCAAGAACAAGCGCAACACACATTCTGATTGGTTTAATCGAACCATCTAAACTGATTTCGCCTAGATAAGCAATTTCGGGTATCGCCTCCTCATCTGAATCTGAACATTCAATCATGCTTTTTACAATTTGATCATTCATGTGCCCCATTGCGGATAATATTCCAATGGCAATCGGCAAATCAAAGTGCCCGCCTTCTTTTTTTAAATCCGCTGGACTCAGATTAACGGTGATTCTAGCCAAAGGAAAATCAAACATCGAATTGGCGAGACCCGATCGTACACGATCTTTTGCTTCTCGAACCGTTGTGCTCGGAAGACCAACTAAATTTAGACTTGGTAAGCCACTCGTAATGTCGGTTTCAACCGTTACGATATCAACACCCAAACCATCTATCGTACCAGTAACAATTTTTGAAAAACCTTTTGCCATTGTAACATCTCCTTAATTAACTTGAAAGGCATTTTTAATGTGACGAAGCGGTTCCGTGATCCATGTATTAATTTCAATCACATCAAATCTGAAGATCCCATCGCACCAAAGATGATCTTGTCCCATATTTGTGCACATAAATTGTTCTGCTACTCGGATAATTTTCCTCTGCTTATGAATATCAACAGCCATACATGCTCTGCCATAATCTCCGCTGCGGCGCGTTTTCACTTCCACAAAGGCAATGACATCCACTTCGCGACCAGTAAAATCTATGTCCGTTGTCTTTGCAATGATATCAATCTCACCTACCCTGCAATGAAAGCCTCGATGCAATATCTGATAGCCCTCATCAATCAGATATCGTTCTGCAATATGCTCCCCTTGATTCCCTGTCTGCTTATTCAAATGCTTGTTATTATCCCTAGGGCAGAAATTATTTTCAAATAGATTGTCCCTTTGCTGATTCATATCATTCCTCACATTTGTTTACAATTATTTCCTCTATGATACATATATTACCAGTTAATAAAATAATTGTCAAGCACTATTTACATAAAATAACAAAAAAAAGAAGTGCTCCCAGCAGATTAAACTCTGCAAGAACACTTCTTTCTTTATTATAAACTTTTTTTATAAACTTCTCTATTTGTGATTTACATCACATATCTTTTTCTTGATTTATTGCGTTGACAACAGTCATATACTGTTTATGCAATATCGTATGATGTGTTGCATTGGCTACTTTCACAAGCTGCGTCTTTCCATGTATATGCTCATCCATATAAAATGCCGCAGTTGCTGGAAAAAGAGAGCCTGGATCAGCATAGATGATGGTTGCATCTATTTTAATATCGGATAACATCGATCTAAAATCAAGTTGTCCAATATCCTGTAAGATGCTCAATGCCATCTTTCGAATCATCGGCGTCGGTATCATCTTTTTCTTTGCAACAACCCGAAATATCCATGGCGCACGTGTCTTATATCGCTTTCCACGCCGATATGGCGTGTAATTACGATACACAAAATAAGCCATATTATCCACATAATTGCCACTTTGAAGCGATTTAATATCTAGCTCTAGCATCGCTTTCGTGTACTCACCCTGATAAAGACCAAGTGTCCAGCCGTCACTATTGACAATTTTGGGCGTGATATCGATGAAATACAACTGTCTGATATATTGGTCACTAAATTGTTCATAATAAGAAAACATCGTAAATGCACCTAGTGAGTGTCCAATAAGTGTCACATCTTCGATACCCAAATATGCGGTCAATTCATGTATATCCTGCGCATTTCGTGCAATGGTAAAGCCTTTTGTTGCAGTGCTTGCACCATGACCCCGCAGATCAAAAGTGATACAAGTATAACGCTCAGAAATCATATCCACAATTGGATTAAAATCTTTACTACTTGCAAAGATTCCATGAATAAATAGAACCGCAGGACCATTTCCACGAATACGATATGGAATATTCACACCATCTGATGCTTGAAATTTTTGTATTGTTGCCATATCATGCACCTGATTAGTCAAGTGGATTGCCATTTTTATCAAACAATGGAAGATGTTGCAATACCTTGATATCATCACGTTCAATCGCATCGCCTTCAGCAAGAACAGCAAGCGTTCCAACGACAGTACCGCCTACCATATCAACGAGATTTGCAAGTGCTTTGATCGAATTACCCGTACTGATTACATCATCAATTAAGACAACTCTCTTCCCTTGAAGCGCCTTTGCATCATCGCCAGATAAAAATAGACTCTGTCTATTTTCAGTTGTGATAGAGTCAACCTCTGCCATCACAGTATCCTTCATATAGAGCTTCTGGCTCTTTCTAGCAACAATATAGTTATCAGCACCCTGTTGTCTTGCCATCTCATATAATAGCGGAATGCCCTTTGTCTCAGCTGTAATCATCAAATCATGCTCTGGAATAATCTTAATCAACTCCTCCGCACATTTTACAGTCAACTCCACGTCACCAAACATAATAAAGCCAGCGATATACACATCTTTGTTAATTGGAAACAATTCCAACTCGCGCTTTATACCAAAGATATCCAAATTATATTTCATAATTCATACTCCTCGAAAAAAGAGCCTTGCCAAAGCAAGACCCTTTTGTAATAGAAATGTTTAATAATTACGCAATTACAGAAGCAACAACGCCAGCACCTACAGTTCTACCACCCTCACGGATCGCAAAACGTAGACCTTCTTCGATAGCAATCGGTGTAATAAGCTCGATTGTCATCTGTACGTTATCTCCAGGCATAACCATCTCTGTTCCTTCTGGAAGTGTGAGATCTCCTGTTACGTCTGTTGTTCTGAAATAGAACTGAGGTCTGTAACCATTGAAGAA
>JAISJM010000141.1 GCA_031261525.1 Eubacteriales Family XIII. Incertae Sedis bacterium | reverse complement strand
TCTGATTATTTTACTTGCCTCCAAAGGTATTGTCATGCTCTTTCAATTCTCGGCGCATACGTCACACATGACGGTATTAATCTTGGTGGTCTATGCGTTCATGCTTTGGTTAAAAAGTTACAATTCCTGTATCATCACGGGCGTACTTCGATCTGGTGGTGATACAAAATATGCCATGACAATTGAAATCTGCTGTGTATGGCTACTCGGTGTCCCTGTAGCATTTGCAGTCGCATTACTCACAAATTTCCCGGTCTATTTGGTCGTGCTGTGCGTACAGATTGAAGAAATTGTAAAAGGGTTAATCTTGAGACGAAGATATCACTCGATGAAATGGGCAAAAGATTTAATCGAGGATTTGGAATAATACCAAATATCGATGCTGAACAAAAAGCGAGATTAAACAAAAAACGTCGTTGGACGTTTTTTTATTTTTTGTATTTTTTGTGTTTAATGTCACTTTAAATTGGGTACATATACAATAAGACATCTACAGTAAGATCAGATCAAATGAAAATGAAATAGAAAAACTTGATAAAAATTATCCAAAAGGTATTGACAAAGATTCTAATCGGCGTATAATAGTTATTGTAATCATTACAAAACAATAATGATTACAGGAAAATGATGGTGATGACATGCAACAAACAATGACATTAGAAAGTGTAAAAGACAAAATTACAGAAGCTGGCCTCAGAGCTTCATCGGCAAGAATCTATGTGCTGAGATATCTACTCAATAAATGTAATCATCCAACGGTGGATACCATTTATGAAGATATCAAACGTGATTTACCGGGTCTTTCAAAGACAAGCGTCTATAATTCGCTCAAGGCTTTGACTGACGCAGAACTTGTACGAGTTCTTACCATTGAGGGTTCTGAACTTAGGTATGACGCATGTATGCGTAATCATGGACATTTCAAGTGTAAAGGTTGCGGATGCGTCAGGGATATTGACATTGACTCGCTCGTGAGCGATTTAAGCATCTCAAAGCTCAGAGACTTAGAACGCACAAAAATCGACAATTTGGATTTATTCATCTGGGGTCTTTGTGAGGAATGTCAATAGCAATAGCTATCAATCCGTACTCATAGAATTTCAGTCAATGAGTTTACGGTTTCGATATAAACAAATTATCAACTATATTTTATAAAGAGTTCAAACGGAGGAATTAATTATGGCTAAATTTTCATGTTCAATCTGCGGTTATATCCACGAAGGTGATGCTGCACCAGAAGCTTGCCCACAGTGTGGCGCTCCTGCTTCAAAGTTTTCAGAGGTTGTAGAGGGAGATACCCTTGTCTTCGCTGATGAGCACAAAATCGGTATTGCTCAGGGGCTTGACGAAGAAGTTGTAGAGGGGCTCAGAGCCAACTTCAACGGAGAGTGCACAGAAGTAGGTATGTATCTTGCAATGTCTCGTCAGGCAGACAGAGAAGGCTATCCTGAAATCGCGGAAGCATTTAAGAGATACGCATTTGAAGAGGCAGATCATGCATCCAGATTTGCAGAGCTTCTCGGCGAAGTCGTATATGCTGATACAAAGAAGAATCTTGAGCTTAGAAAAGCAGCGGAGCATGGTGCTACAGCTGGTAAGAAAGAGATTGCAACACGCGCAAAAGAACTTGGTTATGATGCAATTCATGACACTGTTCACGAGATGGCAAAAGACGAAGCGCGCCACGGCAGAGGCTTCGAAGGTCTACTCGCTCGCTACTTTGGCTAAAATGAGTTAAAACAATAAGTACGATACCCTTTCAAAAGATAATATTTTAGACTGAAAACCCCCATTGGTAAAATGGGGGTTTTCAACTTTATTATGGATTTGTCATGGTATATTGGTCATGATATATTTGTCATTATATTGAAGTGCCATATTCAAGTAAAATCTGTTCTGCTTCTACATTCCATAACCCATCGTGTGCTTTGCAGGCGACATCTAGCTTCGCAAAAAGTGGATCGGTCTCACCGAGTTTCTCAAAATCCGCAATTGCAGTCAATGGCAGGCTGATGTGCGTATAACTTAGAATCTTGCCTGCTTTTAGTTTCGGTAGATTTTCCGTTGCTTCCGCAACCGCATCTAGCCCGCAGATATGCGATACCATGACGGATGGATTGATCTCGCCCTCGGAGGCGAGTTTTAAGGATTCTTTTAAATCATCGGTATTGCCACCGGTCGAACCTAAGATATGTGTCGAGGTATAATGACAATTATAAAGGTTGATGTCCGCAATAAAATTCTTATTTTCTGGACCTGCGAAGAAGTTCATGCAGCCATCAAATGCAAGCAATTTATCGCCGAGCTCGGCAAGTGATTTTACAGGCACATAGACAAATACATCATCGTAGCCTTTGCCGTCACTCAAATCAAGTAAATATTGATATTCATCATCGTGTTCAGAAGGATTGACGTAATGGAGTTCGATCTTTTTATCCGCTGCTTTTGAGACGGGAATCAGCTCCTCTGCTCTTGAAAGTCTACCATTGTCGAGATCTGTCATGACTACTTTCGCGGGACGTTTATCCGCATCTAAGGCGAGTGGATATTCCACTGCGGAGAGCCCCATCGGTCCCCCACCGCCGAGAATAAGGACATTCCCACCTGCCTTTGTGCCATGGCTATGATCGTAATTCACTTTGTTTGTGTGATACATAATATTATAGCCACCGACGACGCAGCTTACGGGTTCGCCAAGAGAGGCGTCATAGTAGGACGCGCCATCATAGTGCAACAGACAACCAAGTTCCATGACTTCCTGCGGAATGATACAATAGGTGCAGTCACCACCGAAGAATTCATAGCTGTAACCTGGACTATCGAGCTTTCCTTTATAATTGAGTGCTGGCTGCTGCGCAAATTTCTCACCAGGCTTGAACTCGCCCGCCCATTTTGCGCCGACTTTTACGATATCACCTGCAAATTCATGACCTAAGATGACAGGGTTTGTGTCGATGTTTTGTGGTGCACGTTTGTGTTCTTTGCCTTGCTTTAATAGTTTATAGGTGGACATACAGAGGCTATCGCTTACAACTTTTACGAGGATTTCGTCATCTTTAATCTCTGGGAGTTCGAACTCCTCAAGTCGTGCATCGAGTGCCCCATACATTCTTACTGCTTTTGTCTTCATATTTTTTAAATCCCTCCTCATTCTTTGTTATGCTGTGAAAATGTTTACAATCGCGTCTGCATCCGCATTGGTTGCAACGTTGATGACGTCCTCTTCGTCTTCGAGAACTTCTACGATATTTTCTAAGATGCTGATATGATCGTCCCCATCTGCCGCGATACCGATGACAATTTTAACAAGCTCATCGCCCCACGGAATCCCATCAGGATAAGTCATCACGCAGATACCTGTATGTTTCACATATTTCTTGTATGCAATCTCGCCATGCGGAATCGCAATGTGATTGCCAATCGCAACTGTAAGGGTTTTATCTCGTGCAATCATGCCCTCGATATAACCGTCTTCAATGTAGCCACCATCGAGCAATAGCTTACCTGCACGCCTGATACTTGCCTCTACAGACTCCGGCTCTAGCCCTGTCAGCACACTTTCCTTCTTCAGAATCTTACTCATATTATGCTCCTTATAAAATCGTTCCATAACTGTTCTATTACATATTTCATTTCTGCAATATCGCCTTGGCATATCGCTTCTAAAAAATGATCATCTTCCACGAGTGCGGAACTCACAATACCCATCATATCCGTCAGGTCTTTTGAGGCATCTTCTGGTATAAACATTGCAATTGCGACATTTGCATTCTTCAAGTATGGGTCTTCCCATTTCTGGCAAATGTCACCATCTCTGATCGGTCTAAATAATTTGAGAATCGGAGTCACCGTTGCATTTGTTCGAGCGTGTAGCAATACGATATCAAGTGCCTCAATCACCTGCGAACTCGCTGTCTCGCGATTTTTCAGGACGGTTTCCAAACGCGCTGCATCCAATTCATTTTCGGTACATGCAAGGCTTACTTGCGTCACAATTTCATCAAACGTACTTGCGCTGTCCAGATAGATACACGAGATGCTTTCGTAAGCGGCCTTCATATTGTTCATAATCGATATCGACCGATTCAGTTCTCCGCTAAACGAATGATGCGCATGTTCTTTGTCTGTAAATGCACTCTTCACAAATGCCAGAGAGTCAACAAGCTTTCGAATCTTATCGTGATCCTCGTCTTTGAGAACCGTATTGACCATCACGATCGGAATGTCTGCAGAGATGTCAAGCCATGCCGTCTCGATTGCAGGAATCGCAGGAATTGCAGATTGCATCGAAATCGTTGACGCAATATCAATCGTCGAGATGATGAAGTCTGCATTTTGAAGCGATTTTGTGTCCGTTATATCACCGATAAATACATCTAGCTCGTCATTGTACCAATTCCGCAGTTGCGACCTCATGAGATAGGACGCGCCAATACCTGCCACGCAGAGGACAGCTGCTGTCAACTTCTTGCGGCGTAATTTCTTCTCCGAAAGTTCTAAAATTGCTGCCCCAAAATGCATGGAGATAAACGATACCTCACTAGCAGGAACGTCCACTGCAAATCGATCTTTCAGTACCTTTACCGCTTGCCTTGACTTCTCATAGATTTCTGGGTGCGCCTCTAAAATCTCACCTTCCATCGGATCAGGCAAGACAATATGCTGACGCAATCGTACAACCGTCGATGCAAGATGCTTTTTAAGGCAACTTACCAACCGTTCGTTGTTTTTCAAAATGGGTGCAAGCGATTGGTCAAAGGCATCAATCATGTCATAGACGAGTGCAGATACATCTTGATTGGCATGCAGCACGTCACTGATATCATGAAAATCTCGGGAAGCATCAAGAATCATATCAATGGCAAATATCTCCGTTTGTGGTAGGACGAGATCTGTTGCCGATTCGATAAGCGATGCAATCACTCCTGAAGATTCATGTTTCAATGGATTGCAATCATCAAATTCGGTTACCACGTCACTGGGCGGTGTTAATTCAGTCGGTGTTAATTCAGACGGTGTTAATAAAAATCCCGAGCGGACACGCTGCACCATCACCGTAATATACGCACGAAGAAAATCCTTGGATTCTGCTGTCAGATAGACCGTCTCGCCCGCAAAGTCTGAGGCGGCAAGCGAAGCGACTGCAACACGTACCCCCTCATCGACATAAGCATCATTTCCATGTCCCAATAATAGTCCAATAATCATCAGCCGCAAAGCGTCTTCTGAGCCGGCCAAGATGATACCGAGCCCCTTTTGACGAATAATCTCAACCTGATAATCTGCGATTTTTTCATCAAGCGCAGTTAAATCAAGTCCAATCGTCGCTTCACTCACATCAAGTTTATCCGCATATACGCGTAGTTTTGTATAGGTTTGTGATGCTAAAAGTTCGCAAAGTAATTGGTATCTTCGTTCCTCTGGACTTGCAGGAGCACGATCTTGTATCGAATTAAGCGCATCTGTGAACGCCTGAATATCCGCTGTTCTGCCATCAATCGAAAGACCTTTACCCAGTTCAGATTTGATATGCAAATGAAACTCATTGAGCACACCTTCAATATTATCTAGCTCGCGCCAAACGGTACGTCTTCCAATTCCCAGATATATCGCTAAATCGTTAACCGATGTATAAGAGTTTTGTAGAAGAAGACTCAGGAGCTTGCTTTGGCGCGGCGTTATGTAATGGTTGAATTTAGATTCTGACAATGGATGACTCCTATCATTTCTTTAAATCTTCAACAAGTTTATCGTACTCTGGCGCAGTCAAGAAATTCGTAATTGGCACAAAATAGGCATCAGGTCTACGCGTCTTTGCACGTTCTAATAAGTCTTGATGCACAACGACGATTTCTGCATCGAATGGAATCTCTGAGACCGGTGCATGTGCGACATCGATATCTTCGAGACCCGCTGTACGGATTTTCTTTTTCAATTTTGTCGCGCCCATTGCACTCGAGCCCATACCTGCGTCACAGGCGAAGATGATTTTGTGGACGTTTTGCGGAATTGTCGTCTCTATTGTAGTTGCCGCAATTGCGGAGGATCCTGATGTTGCTGTAATTGTCCGAGAGCTTGCTGCTGCGACATGTTCAAGACCTTTTGCCTGTGCCTTCATGGACGCTGTCTTTTCTTTCTCGCTCTCTAGATCCACATCAGCTTTGCCAAATATCTTCAATAATATACATGATAGCACGAAGGATACACTTGCGGCGAGCAAAATCGCAATAATGTTGGCAAGGAAACCACCTCGTGGCGTCATCGCCATCTCTGCGATGATGGATCCTGGAGAAGCCGCTGCAACAAGTCCACCGTGGAGGATTGATAACGTTGCAACCCCTGTCATACCGCCACCAATCATCGCAATAATTAGGACTGGATTCATAAGGACATACGGGAAATAAATCTCGTGAATTCCGCCGAAGAAATGGATGATGATTGCGCCTGGCGCGGATGCTTTTGCACTGCCTTTACCAAAGAAACAGTAAGCAAGTAGCAATCCAAGACCTGGACCAGGATTGGATTCAATCATAAAGAAGATGGATTTACCGATTTCGGATGCCTGCTCCATGCCCATTGGCGTAAATACACCGTGGTTGATTGCATTGTTCAGAAAGAGGATCTTCGCTGGTTCCACGATGATTGATGTGAGTGGCAAGAGATTCCGATCGACGAGCCAGCCAACACCCGAGCCGAGTAATTCATTGAGCCAAGTTGCTGCTGGACCAATCCCAAGGAAACACAATACCGCGAGCAAACCGCCTAATATTCCTGCGGAGAAATTGTTGATGAGCATCTCGAAACCTGCTGGAATCTTTGAATCTAAGAATTTATCAACTTTCTTGATGAGCAAACCGCCCAATGGACCTGCTGCCATCGCACCGAGGAACATCGGAATATCTGCTCCAACGATGACGCCAATGGTTGCAATTGCACCGACGACACCGCCTCTTGCGCCACCGACGACCTTACCACCCGTGTAGCCGATGAGTAGTGGCAATAGATATTTGAGCATTGGATCGACGAGCGTTGCTAGTTTTTCGTTCGGTGCCCAACCTGTTGCAATAAATAATGCCGTAATGAGTCCCCATGCAATAAATGCGCCGATATTTGGCATGACCATGCCGCTCATAAATCGACCGACTCGTTGTACTCCCTGTTTCATTTTGTATACCCCCATAATTGAATCATTCACTCATCATAATTAGTTATTAGTAGTCAGTCACACGCGAGTTTTGTAGATTGCGTGTACCTCGAGCTGTGGCCATCAGCTCTTTTCTATAATTGTATTGTATACCCACTGAATCATTCATTACAAGAAAAAGCAGCCCAACTTTGGCACGCATGCGTTGTGCCATTATTGGGCTGCTGTTAATCGTAATCTTATGATGGTTCGCTACCTACTTTGCGTCAGAATCACCTTTATCGCCTTTATCTCGCACAAGACTCACACCAATCACGCAGATGATGATGAGACAAGCACATAGAATCTGATACCAGTGAATGAATTCGGATAATAAAATGGGACCGGCTATAAGTGAAATCGCGGTTGATAGATTGCCGAAAATGGTTGCAATGTATGCCGGCATCTTCGATGTCATGTACGTCATGAGAATTGCCGTGATGAAGATGCAGAAAATGCCAAGGTAAGCGGCTGCAAAAAAATAGGCTGGATTTTGAATCAAACTGAAAAATGCCATTTGCCCATGAATGATATTGCCCCTAACCCCGTAATTTACCAATGAGGCGAGGTTGAATCCGATAAACCCAATGATAATGATGACAATTGGAATCTCAATTGCGCTGAGTGCTGTCCGTGTCACACGCATCTGGATATTGCTTACTGCCATGAAGATGCTAGAGAGAATTAAGATACCGAATCCTACAATGCTGATGGAATGGGCATTTGCCCCCAATAGAATCATCGTAATGAGAGATAGAACGGACACGAGCATGAACACGATTTGTAAGACATTTGCATGCTCTTTTAGAAAGAGAGCGGATAGGATTGTTGCAATGATTGGAATGATTGCGAAAGCAATACCGCTTTCTACACTGGAGGAATACCGAAGACCCCACACCTGCATAATCATAAACGCGATATAAAATAACGCTGCGGGTGCAGCTTTTTTGAATACAAATGAAGTAAAGCGAATTTTGATTACTCGGGTGATAAGCAGGATAAAGGCAAATGCCATCGCAAAATTGTATCTCCATGTCATTGCCTCGAGAACGGTTCCATTTGCTGCGAGAATCTTTGCCGAGATAAAACTAAAACCGACGAGAATCGCAAAGAGAAAGCCACTTCCATAGATTATGATGCTGCTATGCTTTTTTATCTTTGTATGTTTTGATGTATTGCTCAATTTAAATATGTCCGCATCGTACCTAATACAACTTCAAAGTCAATGGGCTTGCCGATATGACCGTTCATGCCGGCCTCTGCACCGCGTTCAATATCCTCGCGGAAGACATTTGCAGACATGGCGATAATCGGAATCGTCTTCGCTTCCGCAAAATCGAGTGCTCGAATCTGACGTGTGGCTTCAAATCCATCCATCTCAGGCATTTGGATATCCATAAAAATGAGATTGTACTTGATTGGATTCGCACTGAACATTGCGAGAGCCTCTACCCCATTTTGCGCAATATCAATGTTGACGCCCGTGGACTCCAACATCGCCATGACGATTTCCTGATTGATTTCGATATCCTCGGCAAGTAAAATCGTATCCGAAGAAAAGTCATCTCGTAGTGCATTGATATCCGATTCAAGTGCCGATAGAGACTGCTTCAATTCATCTTCAAAAGCTCTCTCATCGCCGCGCTGGAGTGTGACAGTATAGCTAAAGACAGAACCGACGCCCACCTGTGACGTAACCCAAATCTTGCCACCCATCATCTCAATAATGCGTCTGGAAATCGCTAGACCAAGCCCTGTACCGCCAAACTTCCTTGTCGTATTGCTCTCCGCTTGCTCAAACGAAGTGAATAAACGCGATCGCTGCTCTTCACTGATGCCAATACCCGAATCCGATACTTCTGTTAAGATTGTACACATTCCTTTGTCATCGTGGGTGAGCTTTACTTTGCACTCGATTTTACCGCCATCTGGGGTAAATTTCATGGCATTGTTTAGCAGATTTGTCAGAACTTGTGCAAGCCGAATGTCGTCACCATAGTAGACATCAGGCAGGTTTTCATCAATATCTATGATAAATTTTTGATTTTTCGCATCGGTGTTGGGTTCAATTACACTTGAAACTTGTTCAATCATTGCTTTGTAACTAAAAGTAATGGGCGAAAGTTCAAGTTTGTCAGCTTCAATCTTGGACATATCGAGGACATCATTGACAACACCTAAAAGATGATTCGATGCAGCATGAATCTTTTTGAGCGCGTCCCGAATACGTTCAGGATCGTCTGTGGACTCTGCAATCATTGTCATACCGATGATTGCATTCATCGGTGTACGCATCTCATGACTCATATTGGCTAGGAATTCACTCTTCACCTTTGTTGCTGCCGTCGCTTTGCGGCGCTCAACATCGTAAACCCAGAGCTGGAAATTAAAAAGAAGTCCGATAAAGAACCCATTGATGAGTACGCCTTGAATATTATCGAGATAGAAAATATATTCAGGAGTCATCATAAAGATATGCTGCGGATAAAAATAGCTAAAAGCAATGCACCCTAAAAAAATCATTACATTGATACATAACATGATAATCAGCTTCGGACCGCGCACAACAAGAAAATGAAGCACAATGCCAAGTGAAAAATAAACCGGCAAGGCACTCTTGATACCGCCGCCCCAGATAAATGTAATCGGAATCAGTACGTCTGTTGCCGATACAATCAGCGCAACAACGCCCCAAGAATTGTGACCAAGCCGAGTGAAGAGTAAATATAATAGGACACCCACAATCAGGGTGCCCGAAATAAGGAAGACTGCAAAGGTCGGCATGCCTTCTAATAATTTAATAATGGTAGCCGCGACTGCACCAATCACACCAAGAATACATACCAGGTTCGCCATGCGCATCTCTAATGGAAGTTTGTCAGAAAATAAGTAATTTTCAGCTATTTTTTGAATTCTTTTTCTCATGACATTATGGTATCACAAATCGTCAAATAATCAAGATGCATGCTGATTTATTTTAACCTCCCACTTTTTTGTATTCGCTAGTAGTACACTTTCGCTTAGCTCAAATTGTGCTGACTCACTTTCCGAGCATGAACATAATCTCGCACGTGCATGCTACTTTATCACCATCTGGCGTGACTTTATATGCTGTTGCTTGACCTTTACCACCACGAGACTTCACTTTGTCAAGGACGACATCCAGTCTGAGTGTATCACCTGGCACAACTTTATCTCTGAACTTTGCCTTATCAATACCGCCAAAATAGGCGATTTTGCCCTTGTTGGCTTCAAGGGAGAGCACGCCGACAGCGCCAGTCTGTGCAAGCGCCTCTACAATTAAGACGCCTGGCATCACTGGTTCTTGCGGAAAATGTCCCTTAAAATAATATTCGTCAATATTCACGTGTTTGATTGCGACCACACGCTCACCGGGGAACAATTCTTCAACTTCATCAATCAATAAAAAGGGATCGCGATGCGGAAGAATCTCTTCGATTTGCTGTTTGTTCAATACCATCATTCACCACCTAGTCTTCGAACTTCTTAATGATAATCGTTCCATTATGACCGCCAAATCCAAGGGAATTGGACAAGGTGTAGTTAATCTCAGCAGGACGTGCACCTGTTGTTACATAATCCAAATCTAATTCTGGATCTGGAACCTTATGATTGATTGTTGGTGGAAGAATCTGATCCTCAATTGCCTTGACACAGAGCAATGCTTCGATTGCGCCAGCAGCACCAAATCCGTGACCTGTCATGGACTTCGTTGAACTTACGGCAAGCTTGTATGCTGCATCGCCGAAGACTTTCTTGATTGCACGTGTCTCAAATAAATCATTGTATGGTGTTGAAGTTCCGTGCGCATTGATGTAATTTACAGCAGATGGATCGATAGCTGCATCATCAACAGCAGCTTGCATCGCTGCAGCGCCGCCCTCACCCTCAGGATGTGGCTTTGTGATATGGTAAGCGTCACAGCTTGAACCATAACCAACAACCTCACCGAGGATATTTGCACCACGAGCCTTTGCATGCTCATACTCCTCAAGAATCAAGATGCCAGCACCCTCACCCATGATGAATCCGCCTCTTTCTTTATCAAATGGAATCGATGCACGATTCGGATCTTCTGTTGTATTCATCGCTTTCATATTGCAGAATCCAGCAAAACATACAGGTGCAAATGGAGCCTCAGAACCGCCCGCAACAGCAGCCTCTGCGTAACCATCTCTGATTGCTCTAAATGCTTGACCGATTGAATCCGTACCTGTCGCACAAGCCGTTACGATATCAAGCGCACTACCTTTTAGACCAAACTGAATTGCAACATTTCCAGCGACCATGTTGCCGATAATCATTGGAACGAGGAGTGGGCTTACATGTCTAAATCCTTTTGCATATCCATCCTTGATGTCTTCTTCCAGCGTCATGATTCCACCGATACCCGTGCTGACATAGGTAAATACTCTGTTTGCATCGATATTTTCACCTGCAACAAGACCACTCTGCGCAAATGCCTCAATTGCAGCTGTAATCGCATACTGACTCACGAGATCCAATCGGCGCGCTTCTTTCTTATCATGGTATACGTAATCTTTGACTTCCGCACCAAGCTTAACTTTCTGTACCGAAGTATCTAGTTTTGTGATGGGTCCGATACCATTTTTACCAGCCTTGATGTTGTCCCAAGTGTCAGCTACATTGTTGCCGACTGCTGTGACCGTTCCAAGGCCTGTGATGACGACTCTTCTTCTTGTGAAATTGGACATAATTTTCTACCTCTCAAAATTTATTATAATTACATATCTTATGTGAAACATGATTGATGATGCCAAACATTTCTAGTATCGTGACGTTCCGACCAATCGTTACTGTTACATTTGGCTTCCGCTACATCTGGATTCCACCATCGACGCTCAGCACCTGCCCCGTGATATAACCGCCCTCTTCGGAGGCTAAAAATGCCACCGTATTGGCGATATCGTCGGGCTGCCCCATGCGTTTCAGAGTGATTGCGGCGACACTTGCTTCTTTCTGCTCCTCCGTCAATACATTCGTCATATCCGTCTGAATGAATCCTGGCGCGACGGCGTTGACCGTGATATTTCTCGAGCCAAGCTCTTTTGCTGCACTGAGTGTCATACCAATCAGACCTGCTTTCGAGGAAGCATAATTGACTTGACCTGGATTACCCTTGACACCTGCCACAGAAGAAATGTTGATAATTCTGCCATATTTTCCTTTTGTCATGAGTGGTGCTAACGCGCTTAACATATAAAAAGCACCATTCAGATTCGTATTGATGACGCTTGTAAAATCATCTGGTTTCATACGAAGCAAGAGCTTGTCATTGGTAATTCCTGCATTATTTACCAATATATCCAAACCGCCAAATTCTGATTTTGCAAGTTTTGCAACTTCTTTTGAGAATTCAGGATCTGCAATATCACCCTTCACTTTCAATGCTTTCCCATCTGGGTTGACTTCATGAATCAGCGTCAACGCCTCATCTGCTGCTGCATCGTTGCCAACATAAGTGATGATTACATCCGCACCTTGCGCCGCAAGTTTTCGTGCGATTGCGCGGCCGATTCCTCTTGAACCACCTGTGACAACAGCTCGTCTTCCTTTAAAATCTAACATATCATCTCCTCAATTATAATGCACTGATTGCTTCTACCGTCGCGTTCAATGTCTCTGCATCGGATACGTTATAAGTCTTGATTTCTTTCGTAATCTTCTTCACAAGACCTGTCAATGTTGATCCTGGTCCAAATTCAATTACCGTATCAATGCCATCAGAGACCATTTGCTCAATTGTCTTCTGCCACTGAACAGGACTCTTGACTTGCGTGACGATGAGCTGACGAATCGTATCGGATGAAAATGCCTGTAAATCGAGTTTATCGCCAGTTGCGTTCAAATAGATATCAAATGCTGGTTTCTCAAATTCGATATCTTTCACTGCTTCAGCCAATCCAACAGATGCCTTGTTCATAATCTCTGAATGGAAAGCAGTCGAGACGCTTAGCGGAATGGCTCTTTTTACATTGTTGGCTTTGTCGGCAGCGGCCTGGGCAAAACGTTCCAGTGCAGCTTTGTCTCCTGCAATTACAGTCTGTGTTGGACCATTAAAATTGACTCCCTCAAGGACGTCATCTCCGCGAACTTTCTCTACAAGTGTGAGGATATCGTCCTTCTTGCCAAGCGCTGCGAGCATGCCACCTCGTGGACTGCCGTCGTCATATTTACCAGACTCCATCATCAGATTCGCTCTTGTCTTGATCAGCGAGGTCGCCTCTGAAATCGTTGGAATGACCCCTGCAGCAGTATATGCTCCGAATTCACCTAAACTGAATCCTGCAGTTGCTGCAATCTCAGGTAAATTTCCGTCATTTGCCGCTTGGTATGCTTCCTTGAATGCCTCATAAGCAGCGACTTCTACTGCAAACACGGTCGGCTGTGTGATTTGAGTCTGCGAAAGTTCTTCCTTTGTACCGAAAAAACTCTTTTCTTTGATGTCATCGCCTGCAGCATCGAAGACCGCTTTTGCAGCAGGACTTACATCATATAAATCCTTACCCATGCCAGGATACTGTGCGCCCTGACCAGAAAATAAAATTGCGATTTTTGCCATTATTTCTCCTTTATTTAAGCAGATTTAATCATTGAAATCTTGCCACCATACTGAATCATCGATTTCTCAAGATCCGAAAACTCTGCAATCAATGTATATTCTTTGCCCGAATTTACGTCCGTCACGATAATCTTATCTTGTGCAATCTGATTTTGTGCGTCTTTAATCACGAGTTTTGCGCCAAGCTGAATGGCATCATAGTCCGCGTAATTCTCAAATGTCAACGGAATGATGCCGCTATTGATGAGGTTGGACCGATGGATTCTTGCAAACGACTTCGCTATGACAATCTTGATACCGAGGTAAAGTGGTGCGAGTGCCGCGTGCTCTCTTGAAGAACCCTGCCCATAGTTATCGCCACCAACGATGACACCTGTACCAGCCGCAAGTGCTCTTTCAGAGAACCCTTCGTCAATCTTGACGAAACAGAACTTGCTCAGATGTGGAATATTGGATCGATATGGCAATAATTTTGAATCGGAAGGCATGATATCGTCCGTTGTAATATTGTCCCCTGCATGAAGTACGACTTCGCCTGCAACTTCTTCAGGGAGCAATGTGTTCTGCGGAAATGGCTTGATGTTTGGTCCCATGACAACTTCTGTATTGTGCACGTCTGTACCTTCTGGATAGACGATAAAATTGTCATTTGCTTTAAATACTTCGCCTGGAATTGGCTGTAAATCTACGCCAAGATCTGCACCCTCGGCTTGACCATCTGTCAAGAAACCTGTGATTGCAGAAATTGCAGCGGTCTCAGGACTGACGAGATAGATATCCGCATCGAGTGTGCCAGAACGACCTTTGAAGTTTCTATTAAATGTCCTTAGGGAGACTGCTCCAGATTTTGGAGATTGTCCCATACCAATACATGGACCACAAGCATTCTCGATGACTCTAGCACCCGCTTCGATGATATCGGCAAGCGCACCATTGCGCGCCATCTTGCTCATAATCTTTGCAGAACCTGGGGAGATGACAAGACTTACTTCTGGATTGACTTTCTTTCCTTTCAAAATCTGAGCGACTTTCATGAGGTCAGAATAGGAAGAATTGGTGCAACTACCAATTGCAACCTGATCTACTTTAATCTTGCCAATATTCTTAATGGAATCTACATTGTCAGGACTGTGAGGCATTGCCGCCAATGGTGTCAGCGTATTCAAGTCTACATGAAGTGTCTCATCATAAATTGCATCGGAATCTGCACTGAGCGGTGCATAATCTTCTTCTCTGCCTTGACTTGCGAGGTATAATTTTGTATTATCATCAGATGGGAATACCGATGTTGTTGCACCGAGTTCCGCACCCATATTTGTGATGGTTGCACGATCTGTAACGGATAAAGACTTCACGCCATCCCCATAATATTCAATAATGCGACCAACACCACCTTTGACCGTAAGCTGCTGAAGGACATAAAGAATGACATCCTTTGCGCTTACCCAAGGATTGAGCTCACCTGTAAGATTTACACCAACAATCTTTGGCGCCGTAAGACTATAAGTACCTTGTGCCATTGCTACTGCAACATCAAGACCGCCAGCACCAATTGCAATCATGCCGAGTCCGCCGCCTGTAGGAGTATGTGAGTCCGAACCGAGCAGTGTCTTTCCTGGCTTACCGTAGTTCTCAAGTTGAAGTTGATGACAGATGCCATTACCTGGTTTGGAGAACACAATACCATGACGCTTCGCAACACTCTCGATAAATGCGTGATCGTCGGCATTTTCAAAACCAGTCTGCAGGGTGTTATGGTCGATATAGGCTACAGACAATTCCGTCTTCACCTTGTCTACGTCCATTGCTTCAAGCTGAAGATAGACCATCGTACCAGTACTATCCTGTGTGAGTGTCTGGTCGATTTTTATTGTGATTTCTTCGCCTGGAAGAAGTTGACCACTTACCAAATGGTCCTCAAGAATTTTGTAGGCTAAAGTCTTTCCCATATGAATCTCCTTTATGTGTATAATCTGAAATTGCTGAATGGATGAAATCGTTTTTATATTGCAAGAATTGCGCGACGATTTTATTGCATATCCCTTAAATTATATCATACTTTGACAAAGATTTATCAATTTAGTTTAATTGTTTCAATTCATTGAATTTTATCAAAATGACTTTTAGCTACTGAAATGTATAAAAAATAATGATATAATTTAATGATGCAATCTTTCTGTATATTTTTATTTTTTATAATGTATCACTGCAAGACAGCGATGCATCGTGGAACAAGGAAATGAACCAACATGAAAAATCAAATATTATCAACAGAGCTCGTCAATAAGCTTCGAGAGGAAATCATTAATGAGACACTTCGCCCTGGATCTAAACTCACGGAACGATATGTGAGCGACCAATATGACGTGTCAAGGACACCCGTAAGAGAGGCATTTCAAAGTCTCGCAGCAGAGGGCTTGATTGAAATGAAACCCAATAAAGGGGCTTTTGTCACAGGTTTCAATATCAGCGAAATCATTGATATGGTTAAGCTTCGAATCATCTATGAGATACAGGCCGCAAAATGGGCAGCACAGCGCATCACAGAAGATGAACTTGATTCTCTGGATGAGACGATAGATTTCTTTAAATTTTATACAAAAAATAAAGATGTACAAAAGGTGAAAGATATCAACGAAGTCTTCCATCAAAACATCTACAGTGCGGCACATATGCGTATGCTAAATTACATTCTCGATATATTTTCGAAAGTTGTGTACCTAAGTCCAAAATCAGAATCCTATTCGATTGAGTCTTTAGATATTATCCTTGAAGAACATATCTTGATCGTTGAGGCGATTCGCAACAAAGACACAGAAAAAGCAGCTGATGCGATGAAGAATCATCTTACAGCTGCTTATGAAAGAGCTTTTAATGAAGAACTCTTATTGGATTAAGAACCTTATTCAACATGATTGATTGTCACGTCGTCGCCTTCTTTGAGTTCGCCTGAGATGATACGCCTTGCGATATCCGTCTCAATATTCTTCTGAAGGTAACGGCGTATCGGTCTTGCACCATATGCTGGGGCGTAGGTCTCCCTCGCAATAAAGTGCTTCGTCTCGTCTGTAAAGTCCACATGGATATTCTTATCAGCAAGTCTTCGAATCATATCTTGGAGGGAAATGTCAATAATCTTGACAATATCATCTTCTGTCAGCGGAGAGAAGACAACGATATCATCAATTCGGTTGATGAACTCGGGTCTAAAGTGTTTCTTCATCTCATCGATGACGTCTTCTTTGATGTCCTCATCGACACTGCCATCGTCCTTAATATTATCAATGAGGTAAGGGCTACCAATATTGGAAGTCATAATGATAATCGTATTCTTAAAGTCCACGGTACGGCCCTGATTATCTGTCAATCTGCCATCATCAAGAAGCTGCAACAAAATATTAAAGACATCTGGATGTGCTTTCTCAATTTCATCAAACAAGATGACGCTGTAAGGTCTTCTTCGAACGGCTTCTGTAAGCTGACCACCCTCGTCATAGCCGACATATCCTGGAGGCGCTCCAACGAGCCTCGATACGGAATGTTTCTCCATATACTCACTCATATCAATGCGAATCATATTCTTCTCGCTATCAAACAGGGCTTCGGACAATGCTTTTGCAAGTTCCGTCTTACCAACACCTGTTGGACCTAAGAAGATAAACGAGCCAATCGGTCTCGTCTCGTCTTTCAGACCCGCACGTGCTCTGAGTACAGCTTGCGACACGGAATCAACCGCCTCATCTTGACCGATGACGCGCTGATGGAGAATATCCGCAAGATGTAATAATTTTTCTTTTTCAGATTCTATGAGCTTGCTTACTGGAATATGTGTCCATTTGCTCACAACATCTGCAATCTCTTCTTCTGTGACTTCTTCTTTCAGAAGCCTATGTTCCTCGGCTGCGTCGGCATCGGTCTTGGCGAGTTCGAGTTCTTTTTCGAGCTGCGGTAATCTGCCATATTTAAGTTCAGCAAGTTTCTCCAAATCGTAATTTCGTTCGGCATCTTCAATCTGATACTTCACATCTTCAATCATCTGCTTGTGCTCTTTTAGGCTGTTAATTGCCTGTTTCTCGGACTCCCATTGCGCCCTCATAACGGAGCTGTCTTCGGTAAGTTCGGATAATTCTTTCTGTAGCGATTCCAGTCTTGCGACAGACCCCGCATCCTCTTCCTTTGAAAGCGCTTGTTTCTCAATCTCAAGCTGCATAATCTTTCTAGAAATCTGATCAAGTTCGGCTGGCATCGAGTCGATTTCTGTACGGATTTTGGATGCTGCCTCATCCATGAGATCAATCGCCTTATCTGGCAAGAATCGGTCGCTAATATATCTATCGGACAACACCGCACAGGCAATAAGCGCAGCATCCGTAATTCTGACACCGTGATGGATCTCAAATCGTTCCTTCAGACCTCTTAGTATAGAAATGGTATCCTCGACCGTCGGTTGGTCTATAAGCACTTTCTGAAAACGTCGCTCAAGCGCCGCGTCCTTTTCAATATTTTTTCGATATTCGTCGAGTGTTGTCGCACCAATACAATGTAGCTCGCCTCTTGCAAGTTTTGGCTTGAGCAGATTTCCTGCATCCATCGCACCCTCACCACCACCAGCACCAACAATGTTGTGAATCTCATCGATGAAGAGAATAATCTCGCCATCAGACTGCTCAATCTCGGATAGTACAGCTTTTAAACGCTCTTCAAATTCGCCTCTGTACTTTGCACCAGCAATCAGTGCACCCATATCAAGTGCATAAATCGTCTTATTTTTCAGTCCCTCAGGTACATCCCCATTGAGAATACGTTGGGCAAGACCCTCAACAACTGCCGTCTTACCAACACCTGGCTCACCAATCAAGACAGGATTGTTCTTTGTACGCCTCGATAAAATCTGAATCGTATGCCGAATCTCTTCATCACGGCCGATGACAGGATCGAGCTTGCCTTCCCGTGCAAGTGCGACCAAATCTCTACCGTATTTCTCCAAAGCTTCGTAACTTTCCTCTGGATTTTGTCCTGTGATTCTCTGATTACCTCTCACTTTGCTCAGCTCCTCATAAAAAAGATCCTTTGTCAGATTGTGACTCTTAAAAATCTGCGCACTCGGTGTATTTCGTTCCTGCAACAATGCGATATATAAATGTTCCACACTGATGAAATCATCATTAAACTGCTTCGCAATTTTCTCCGAATCATTAAGTAACGATTGAAAACGCCTAGATGCATAGATACTATCGTTGCCAGCACCACTCACTCTCGGAATCTTATTCAGTGCCGTTTCTACTTCCTGTATCATATCATGCTTATCGATACCACGCAGTTCCAGCAACCTTGGAATCAGTCCATCTTCTTGTGTCAGCAATGCCAGATGTAGATGCTCACCATCAATCTGTTGATGCCCCATTGATATTGCAATCTGTTGCGCCTCCATCAACGCTTCAGCTGTCTTTTGTGTAAATTTATCTGTATTCATATTTTGCCCTCCTTATCGTTTTTACCTGGTAGTTACACGCTTGTGTATCACAGATATTTGTTTCTATTTTTATTATACCCTTTTGTTAGCAGTGCAATCAAGTGAGTGCTAAAATATTTATAAAAAAGTACTAAATCGGTGTAATTTTATCACCCGTTGTCACATCTAGCTTCAGCGGAACAGACATAGGCGGATAATACCCTAATAAATGAACACGATAACCATTATAATCATCGCCTTCACGAATATCACTTACATTTTTTAATTCAAAGTTTATGTCATCATCTATCGGGATGCGGATGCTCTCATCAAATATTGATTTGATATTCTCCACGATTGATTTTAATTGCATCGCATTTTCAAAGTAATACATCCAAATATGACCTAACTGCTTCTTCAACTTTTACTCTTTCGCATATTTCGTCGTTTTCCCCACCTCATCTCTATTGACCCATGTTCTGAATTTCCGCAATTATAAGCTAACCTTCATGGGAGTGTTCGCCTTATGGTAGTAGTAAATACAAGGGATGGTCAGTCGCTTTTTCCTTACTCGTTTCAGTCTGTTTATATAGATGTAGTGGCAGACTTGCGACCGTCTCAGATAAAATCCTCACACATGAATGAACTGCTGTCATTTGCATGGCACTTCGTTCTGTTACTGGCTTGCCACTTGTCGTACTGCCCATAAAAAAACGATAGCCACTACCTACTGTGCTATCGCTTGGCTTATCTCTTGATTTGAATAGACCTGTAAATATTCCCATACACATCAACCTCCTTTCTGATTTTGGTCATAATAAAAGTACCTATCGACTTGATAGATACTTAATAATAATTTTTGATTTTATCTCAATTAATTTACGATATATTAGTCGGAAAGCATTGTCAAATATGAATCTAGTCTCTCATCTACATACCCTGCAAATAATTTCTCCATAGCTGCTAGATTGTGTTTAACATAATAGTCATCAAAAGCTGTATAATAATTGACCCTATCAGTAAACTTAATATCAATTGGCGGAAACCCTGCTTTCATTAACTCTAGGTTGACTAGCAATCGACCTGTTCTACCATTCCCA
>JAISJM010000045.1 GCA_031261525.1 Eubacteriales Family XIII. Incertae Sedis bacterium | reverse complement strand
CTCGTCGTCACTTGCGACTTATAACCACTTGCACCCGCTTACAGCTACTCACCGCCACTTACTGCACTTATGTCCACTTACGCCCAACGGACAACCACTCGTCGTCACTTGCGACTTATAACTACTTACACCCGCTTACAACTACTCACCGCCACTTACATCCATTTACATTAAAAAAAATACGTTTCGGAGGATAAAAATATGCTAAGAACAATGCCAAAAACAGGCGATAAAATCAATTCACTCGGCTTTGGAATGATGCGGCTTCCTGGCAAATTAGGAAAAATCGACCAAGCACAGGCGACCAAACTCGTGGCGCATGCACTGAATCAAGGCGTGAATTATTTTGACACGGCTTATTTATATCCTGGCAGCGAGGAAGCGACAGGTGCTGCAATTGAGGCGCTCGGCTGCAGAAAAGATGTGTATATCGCAACGAAATTGCCGTTATTTGTGCTGAAAAATTTGAACGATGCGAAGAAGATTTTCGAGCAACATTTTAAGCGCCTAAAGACGGATTATATCGACTATTATCTTTTGCACAATATATCTTCCTATGAACAATATACACAGATTGCAGACATGGGTGTCGTTGATTTTTTAGTAGCGGAAATGTCGCAAGGTCGGATTCGCAGGTTAGGTTTCTCCTATCATGGTAATCGGTCAGATTTTAAGCGCATTTTGGATGCACGTGACTGGGATTTCTGCCAGATTCAGTTAAACTATCTCGATGAAGAATTTCAAGCGGGTGTCGAGGGGCTCGCCTATGCTAAAGAAAAAGGCGTCGGTGTCGTTGTCATGGAACCCCTGCGCGGCGGACTTTTGGCAAACAGCGTCCCGAAAGATGCGTTAACCGAGATTTCAAAATTGGAGATTGTTCAACGCGCCTCGAACACAATCGCCCCCACGGCACCAACCACAAACTCCAATTCGACCTCAAACACAACCTCGAACGCAAACGCAACTCCGACTTCAACTACCCCCGCAACCGCAACCACATCAACATCAGAATCCGCCGCCACAAATCAACAAGGCGCTCACACACTATTGGCGCAGCGGGAATCACGAACCTACACCCCAACCCCCGCGCAACTCGCGCTCCGTTGGGTATTGAACAATGATGGCGTCATCTGTGCACTTTCGGGTATGCGAGCAATCGAGGAGCTAGACTCCAATGCACAAGCTGCCATGGATCTTGAGCCCGGCGGCATGTGCGCGGATGAAGTTAATGCCGTCGAGTATGCCAAAAAGTTATTCAACGAGAAAATTAAAGTTCTGTGTACGGGCTGTGGTTATTGCTTGCCATGTCCACATAAAGTCAACATACCGTTGGCATTTGCACAATACAACAACAAGCATGTCACGCGTAGCATCAATGCAACGGCGATGTACATCACATCGCTGCTCACGGGCGGCAGAAGAGAGGGCGCATCGTCTTGTGTCGGCTGTCATCTTTGTGAGAAAAAATGTCCACAATCGCTGCCAATTGCAGACCTCATGCCGATGGTAAAAAAAGATATGGAAAAACCATATCTCGTCTATCCCGTGCGATTTGCGCTTCATGTCATGAAAGCATTTCGGAGGTAAAAAATCAAACCTCACAAAAGTCAATCAAAAGCAATAATTGTATATCGCGATTTTGAAGATGTGGTAATACCAATATCGCAGGCAATGCTATTTATGTTTAAATTCTGTCTATTTCATGTAGCAAAAATAAACCTAAATAATCACATATTTGATACAAATTAGTGACTGAAATCAAGATTTTCGGTCACTAATTATTTTTTACAAAAGCCGTGGACATCTGCATATAATGTAACGAATAGTCAAAAAATAGACAGAAATAAATCAAATAAAGCATAAAATAGATACTTTGCGAAGTTGGATTTTATATTCGCGAATCATTTCCAAAATCAATGTAATATTAAAGTTAAATTCAAGTTGTCAAAGGGGTATCAAGAAAACGCGAAAAGCAATAATATAGGTGCTGTAAGTGCTACAAGGGGGTATTGCATTTGAAGAGATTTGGCAGGTGCCGAATCAAAGATTCTGGGGTGACGGTTTATGCTGGGAATAGGGTTCAATGAGGCGACAGCACAGGAGTGCGAGGGACAGAGCCTCATTACAGATTTGAAATTATGTGATGATGTTGGATTTGACTTTATTGAGATTACCTACGATTGCATGTGGGAATATCTGCAAGCGGGGCATACACTTGATGAACTCGCTGCATGGTTCACAAAACATCATTTAAAACCTTGGGTTTACAACGCGTTGCGTTTCTTCAACATGAGAGACGAAGAAGGCAGAAGAGAACTTGAACGCGAGATAGACTTTATCATCAAAATTGCCGATGCGATTGGCATGCGAATTGTTGTCATCACACCATCTAACGACGTGTTTGACGAAGATGGTAACCCTTATTCTATCGAGGAGATTCGCGACGAGGCGGTTGAAAGTATGCGCTTCCTTGCCGACAAGATTAAGCCCTATGGCATCAAATTGGCACTCGAACCGATTGGATTACCCAATTGTTCCATCAACCAATATGGGACGGCTTATGAGATTGTAGAGAAGGTCGACCGTGCAAATGTCGGACTTGCGCTTGATACTTTCCATTTCCATGCGATGGACTCCCACTGGGAAGATCTCGAATCTGCTGACGTAAGCAAACTGTGGGTGCTGCACGTCAATGATTCTGAGAATTTGCCGATTGGTCAATTGAAAGATTGTCACAGGCTTTGGCCGGGTGAAGGCATCTTGGATTTAAAGCGTACAATGGAGATTTTAAAGGAAAAGGATTTCTGTGGAGTGTGTTCCATCGAAGTATTCAGACCCGAATATTACGAATTATCACACGAGGACAATATCCGAATCGCCTATGACAAGACCGTAAGCGTGCTTAAGAAATATTTCAGCTAGAGGGTATAAGGTAAGAGCATGTTGTATGTAATGTCATTTCCGAATGAACAGATCGGGAATTTCATATAATAAGTTAGATAAGTGTAGGAACGTTAGAAAGACAAAAGGAGTAAATTATGCCACAACTAAACAAAGACAAGATTAAACTAGGATGTGCACCAATCGGTTGGACAAACGATGATATGCCAGAACTCGGTGCGGAAAATACTTTCCAACAGACAATTTCTGAGATGGCTCTTGCAGGATTCAAAGGCTCAGAAGTTGGCTCTCATTATCCATCCGACCCAGATGAACTCTGGAAGGCGCTACAGTTGAGAGATCTTGTAATTTGCAACAGATGGTTCTCATCTTTCCTCATCACAAAGCCATACGAAGAAGTAGAGAAAGAATTTATCGCGGAGCTTGACTTCCTTTACAAGGTTGGCTCAAGAGTCATCGGTGTGAGTGAGCAGTCTTACTCAACACAAGGTTTAGATGTTGCAATCCTTGATGATAGCACAAGATATAAGATGAATGACGAAGAGTGGAAGCTTTTGACGGAAGGTCTTGACAAGCTTGGTCAAGTTGCAAAAGACAAAGGCATGAAATTGACGTTCCACCATCACATGGGTACCGTTGTTCAGACTCCAGACGAAGTCGAACGTCTGCTTGCGGAGACGACACCTGGTCTTACTTATTTATTATTTGATACAGGTCACTATTCATTTACAGGTGAAGATCCACTCGCTGCAATCCAGAAGCACATCGGCAGAGTTGGTCATATCCATTTAAAGGATGTCAGACCAGCAATCGTTGAAAAAGTAAAGGCTGAGGGATTGAGTTTCTTACAAGGCGTAAGACTTGGACAATTCACAGTGCCTGGCGATGGCGCAATCGATTATGATCCAATCTTTGAAGTAATCGCAGCAGCTGATTACGAGGGATGGTTCGTTGTTGAAGCGGAGCAGGATCCTGCAATTGCAAACCCATTTGAGTATGCACTCAAGGCTCGCAAGTTCATCGCAGACCACGCAGGACTATAGGCAATCTTCGAAAACCTCAGAACATATGATGCACTTCATGCGTACGGAGGATTTTCGGTGGTTACCTATAAATTCATAAAGAGTCTCCGATTGTCGGCGACTCTTTTGCATATGCAATGGAAAATGCTCGAACATGAATGCAAATGAATGTCTTTGGTGATTGCATTACAATATGACCAACATTGATTAAAAATGCACGACATTGTTAGTTGCATGACCGTTGCAAGCGTAGTAATCTATTAAGGTAGGCATGTTATCAAGCGATAAACGTGCATGCGGAAAATTGAATGATTTTGATTGATTGACTGAAACAGGCATAAATGCTGACGTCATTCAACAAAAATTCCTAATTTGGAGGGGAAAATGGCAAATACGATCAAATTAACAGTTGCTCAGGCTCTAGTAAAATTTCTAGACAATCAGTACGTAAGTTTTGATGGCGAAGAGACAAAATTTGTAGAAGGTATTTTTACAATCTTCGGACATGGTATCGCAGTTGGACTTGGTCAAGCCCTTGACACAAATCCTGGTGATTTAAGAGTTTTCCAAGGCAGAAATGAGCAGGGCATGTGCCACTCAGCAATCGCTTATGCGAAGCAGCTCAACAGACGCAAAATCATCGCATGTTCCTCATCTGTAGGACCTGGTGCAACCAACATGGTTACAGCAGCAGCGACCGCAACAGTAAATAATATTCCACTTTTGGTTATTCCTGCTGACACTTATGCAACACGTCAGCCAGATCCAGTTCTCCAGCAGCTAGAATCTCCTAGCGACTTATCTTTAACAGCAAATGACGCATTTAGACCCGTTTGTAAATATTTCGACAGAGTGACTCGTCCAGAGCAGCTCATGACTGCATTGATTGCGGCGATGAGAGTTTTGACAGATCCAGCGGAGACAGGTGCTGTATGTATCGCACTTCCACAGGATGTCGAAGGCGAATCTTATGATTATCCTGATTATTTCTTCGAGAAAAGAGTTCATAGAATTACACGCCCCGTTCCTGTTGCAGAAGAATTGGATGACATTTTCAATATCATCAAGGATGCAAAGAAGCCATTCGTAATCGTAGGTGGCGGTGTTAAGTATTCAGAAGCTGGTGAGACACTAGAAAAATTCCTCGAAGAATTCCAAATTCCTGCAGGTGAGACACAGGCAGGAAAGAGCGGAATCAAAAGCTCAAATCCAATGAGCCTCGGCGGTGTGGGCGTCACAGGAAGCCTTGCTGCCAACACAATTGCAGAAGATGCAGACGTTGTCATCGCAATCGGTACAAGACTTGGCGACTTCACTACAGGTTCCAAGACACAGTTCAAGGATCCAAATGTGAAATATATCACAATCAATACAAGCCGCTACCACGCATACAAGCTTGACGCTACAAAAGCAGTCGGCGATGCGAAGGTTACAATCGAAGCGCTTGGCGAAAAGCTTAGAGCTGCTGGCTACAAGAGCAGTTATGCTGGCGAGATTGAAGCTGCAAAGAAGGCTTGGGATGACGAGATGGTGAAGCTTGCAAACTATTTCTACGACGACAATTTTGCACCAATCATCAAGCAGAGAGATCCACGTACAGTCGAAGAATTTGTGAAGAGAACTGGTACTTCCATCACACAGACTGCTGCAATCTGCGCAGTTCGGGAAGTCCTGAAACCAAACGACAATATCATCACCGCGGGTGGTTCGCTCCCATCTTGCTTACAAAGAATGTGGACAACAGACAAGCGTGGTGGATACCATGCTGAGTACGGATTCTCTTGTATGGGCTACGAAGTTGCAGCGACACTCGGCGTAAAGCTCGCACAGCCAGAAGACGAAGTCTACGCATTTGTCGGCGACGCATCCTTCCAGATGATGCATTCGGAGATTATGACTGCACAACAAGAGGGCGTGAAAGTCAACATTTTACTCTTTGACAACAACGGATTTGGCTCCATCAACAACCTTGAGATGACACACGGCATCGGTTCCATGGGTACAGAGTTCCGTTACAGAGATGCAAATGGCAAGATGCTCGGCGACCTCATTCCAGTAGACTATGCTCAGATTGTAAAGGGCTACGGATTGAAGAGCTACACCGTTACATCGATTGATGAACTGAAAGCGGCGCTCAAAGATGCTGCGGCTCAAGATAAATCAACACTCATCGACATCAAGGCAATTCCGAAGACAATGACAGACGGCTACAAGAGTTGGTGGAATGTCGGCATGGCATCATCTAACTTGACAGAGTCAGAGCAGGAAGCATATGATGAGGTTATGGAATATAGAGCAATCGCTCGTCAATACTAAGCATATGTGATTAATGCGCCATCTTTGCCGCATTGTTCTGCAAATGCTAGGATTGAAAATGTGTACCGTTTACGCAAAACTCGGATTTTGGACCTCGAATATGGACTTTTATGGGATGAAAATGCGACTTTTGCGTAAAGCTTACATAATGTTCAAATGGAAGTGGAAGTGGAAATAGAAATAGAAAATAGGAGGAACAACATGGCAGTAGATAAAAAAGTGTTCGGCTATCCTGAATACGATGCAAATGGTGAGATGATTCTATCAACTTACGACAATGCGTACAGAGATATGCTCATGGACGTCAGAAATTACAAGCTACAAGCTGGTGATGTAAGGACGATTGAAAAAGCTGGCGAAGAAGTCGCAGTATTGCTTTACAATGGTGACATCACCGTTTCATGGAACGATAAAGAAGAAAATGCAACACGTACAAGTGTCTTCGAAGAAGGACCATACGCATTGCATGTACCAAAAGGAACAAAGATTACAGTGAAAGCCAATGCTGAATCTGAGATTCTCGTACAAGCAACACAAAACGAAGGTGACTTCGATGCAAAATGGTACACACCTGCCGACGCACCTTGGGGCTACAGTTCAAAAGGACTTTTCGGTGATACTGCACTGAGAAGAGTCAACACGTTGTTCGATTACAATACTGCGCCATATTCCAACATGGTATTAGGTGAAGTTCTCAACGACCGCGGCAATTGGTCCGGATACATTCCTCATGATCATCCACAACCAGAATTGTATTATTTCCTATTTGACAGAGAAGAAGGTTTTGGTGCAAGCTTTGTCGGAGACGATGTCTTCAAGAGCACGCACAAGAGTTTCTCCGCAATCCCAGGTGGCAAAGTCCACCCACAGGTATGCGCGCCAGGCTATATGATGTACACATGCTGGATGATTCGTCACTTAGACGGCAATCCATGGACAGACAGAATCGACGATCCAAGATTCACATGGCTCTATGATGTGGATATCAAAGGAAATGAAATAACTCCAAAGAAATAATCATTTGTGAAAAACGAGCGCGACCTCCGATTGCGATTGGCAACGAGCTATTGGGCAGCGAGAGGTCTCCTATTTTAAAACGGAGGCAATATGAAATTTGGTATTAAGACTTTAGATGATTTTGAACTCAAGGGCAAGACCGTCCTGATGAGAGTAGATATCAACGAGCCAATCAATCACGAAGACGGTACGCTCAACGATATCACGAGAATCGAAGGCTGCTTGCCTACAATTAAAGAGATTAGCGATGCTGGTGCCAAGCTTGTACTCATGGCTCATCAAGGCTCTGGTATCGAATATGAGAACTTCTACACGACTGCGCCACATGCGAAAGTCATCAGCAAATTGCTCGGCAGAGAAATCAAATTTGTAGCCGATGTTGCTGGGCCAACAGCTGTGCAGGCAATCAAAGACCTCGGTGTTGGCGAGATTCTCCTTTTGGACAATGTGCGTTTCCTCAATGAGGAAGATACGCTCTTTGAAAAGGCGCTCAGACTTTCCCATAAGGAACAAGCGGATACCTTGCTCATTCGTAATCTTGCACCACTTGGCGACATTTACGTCAATGACGCATTTGCGGCAACGCATAGAGACCAACCAAGTCTCTGCGCGTTCCAGCAGATTCTGCCATCCGCAATGGGACGACTTTTCGAGAAAGAATACGAAGTCATCTCAGAATTAATCGAGAATCCTGCAAAACCATGCGTGTTTGTGCTCGGTGGATCGAAGATTTCAGATGCGTTTCTCATGATGGAATCCGTACTTGCAAAGGGTGCGGCAGATCATGTGCTCACAGGCGGCCTCGTTGGACAAGTGATGAACTGGGCGGCTGGTGTCAATATCGGTAAAGATTCAAAAGACTTCATCACCGCAAAGGGATTTGTTGAATTGGTTCCACTTGCAAAGGATTTGCTTGATAAATATGGTGATAAGATTGTCAGACCAGTTGATGGTGCGCATGTCATAGATGGCAAGCGTTTCGACGTTGATTTCGACCATATCGTCGAGACTGAAAGCCTGATGGATATCGGCGCGGAGACGGCAAAACTTTATTCACAAATCATTGCAGATGCGAAGACTGTATTTGTAAATGGTCCAATGGGCGTGTTCGAGAAAGAAGTGACACAGCTCGGTACGAAGACGGTATTTGATGCACTTGGTAGCACCGCTGGTTACACTGTAATCGGTGGAGGTGATTCCATCACCGCATCAAAGAAATACGATGTTGCCGATAAAATCGACTACGTGTGCACGGCTGGTGGCGCGTTAATCAGATTCTTATCCGGCGAGGAACTGCCTGTTGTAAAGGCACTGAAAGAAGGCGCAACCAAGTAACGCGATAGGCAAAACCCGAAAATCTCAGCACATATGAAGCACGCCCTCTGTACCCGTAAGCACACCACAATATGTGGTCACTTACAACCAGTAGGTATCCGCAATCGCAGTATGCCTACGGATACATATGACATACTTCATACGCACTGAGGGGTTTCGGCGGTTGCCTGTGGTTCAAAAAAAGTCTGTCATTTTCATGCTTGGGTGTGACAGTACTTCATAAATTGTGTGTATTGATATGAGTTAGATATAGTTGCCATTCATGGAATGAAAGTAGTAAGAAGGGGAAAAATATGGATTACGCGAAAGAATCGTTAAAGTTGCATTATGAGTGGAAGGGCAAACTCGACATCGTACCAAAGATGCCTGTGAAATCAAAGCAGGACTTGTCACTCGCTTATACGCCTGGCGTTGCACAGCCTTGTCTCGAGATTGAGAAGGATGTAAACCTCAGCTATGAGCTCACAGGTCGCTGGAACACAGTTGCAGTCATCTCAGATGGTACCGCAGTACTTGGACTCGGCGATATCGGGCCAGAAGCTTCTATGCCAGTTATGGAAGGCAAATGCGTACTTTTCAAGGCTTTCGGTGATGTCGATGCGATTCCACTTTGTATCAGAACCAAAGATGTTGATGAGATTGTCGATACGGTTGCACTTCTTGCAGGTAGCTTCGGTGGCGTCAACCTTGAGGATATTGCAGCTCCTCGATGTTTCGAGATTGAGAAGAAACTGAAAGCACGTTGCGACATTCCAATCTTCCATGATGATCAGCACGGCACAGCAGTTGTTGTACTCGCTGCAATGATTAATGCGCTTAAGATTGTTGGTAAAGACATCAAAGATATTTCCGTTGTTACTTCAGGTGCTGGTGCTGCTGGTACTGCAATCATCAAATTACTCATGTCAATGGGTCTTGAAGATGTGGTAATGACTGACAGAAATGGTGCGATTTACGAAGGTCGTGAAGGATTAAATAAAGAGAAGCAAGAAATTGCTGCCATTTCCAACAAAGCTGGTAAAAAAGGTAGTCTTGCTGAAGTCATCAAAGGCGCAGACGTATTTATCGGCGTATCTTCCCCTGGTCTCTTGACACAGGATATGGTTCGCAGCATGGCTGACAAGCCAATCCTGTTCCCAATGGCAAACCCTACACCTGAGATTATGCCAGAACTCGCAAAGGAAGCTGGCGCTGCTGTCATTGGTACAGGTCGTTCAGACTTCCCAAATCAAATCAACAATGTCCTTGCATTCCCAGGTATCTTTAGAGGTACTTTCGATGTAAGAGCATCTGATATCAACGATGAGATGAAAGTTGCAGCAGCTTATGCACTCGCAGACCTCATCGACGAGAAGGATTTAAACCCAGATTATATCATTCCAGAGCCATTTGATCCAAGAGTAAAGGATGCAGTAGCATCCGCAGTAGCAGAAGCTGCCAGAAAAAGCGGCGTTGCTCGCATTTAATTTCTCGAAAGGATAAAAAATGGATATGCAGATCGGTTTTGGGACAACCCCCCAAGACATACATATAGACGATGACAATCTCTATGCAATCTTGCTTCCAAACGAAGTTGAGATTCTAGACACTGGTGCTGCAGAAGTGCTGCGCGCTTTGAAGAATCCAATTGGCGCACCCGCAATCGGCGAAGTCGTAAAGCCTGGTGAAAAAGTCGTCATCATCACAAGTGACATCACGCGTCCTGTCCCATCTTATAAAATTATTCCATCCATCTTAGATGCGCTTGCTTATGCAGGATGCAGCATGGATGACATCACGGTTGTATTTGCACTCGGCTCACACCGTGCACATACGGAAGAAGAAAAACGCAAACTCGTCGGTGACGCGGTTTATAATAGAGTAAACTGTATCGATGGAGATCCAAAAGATTTCGTTCATATGGGCGTGACAAAAGCAGGTACGCCAGTAGATGTGACAAGAATTGTCGCTCAGGCGGATCGGCGAATCGGCGTGGGCAATGTAGAGTTTCATTATTTTGCAGGCTATTCTGGAGGCGCAAAGGCAATCATGCCTGGCGTATCCACAAGAGATGCGATTCAATCGAATCATTCGATGATGGTTAGAGACACTGCAATTGCGGGTCAGCTCGAGACGAACCCCGTCCGCATGGACATCGAAGAAGCGGTCGGTGACCACTGTCCACTCGATTATATCGTCAACGTTGTGCTTGACTCAAAGAAAGAGATTATCCATGCAGCGGCGGGTGATTTTATCAAAGCGCATCGAGAGGCATGCCTGTTTTTAGATAAGCTTTACAAGAAAGATATTGAGCAGAAAGCAGATATCGTGATTGCAAGCCAAGGCGGCGCGCCAAAGGATTTGAATCTATATCAGACCCAGAAAGCGCTCGACAATTCTAAAAATGCTGTGCGAGATGGCGGTATCATTATCCTCGTCGGTTCGTGTAAGGAAGGTCTTGGCGAACGTGTCTTTGAAGAATGGATGACAGCTGCGAAGACTTCGGAAGAACTCATCGAAAGAATCGAAAAGGACTTCCAACTCGGTGGACACAAAGCTGCCGCGATCGCACTCGTACTGAAGAAAGCGGAGATTTACCTCGTCAGCGAGATGGATCCAGACTTTGTAAGGAGCATCTTCATGGTGCCATTTGCAAATGTCACAGATGCCTATAAAGCCGCACAAGAAAAGCTCGGTGCAGACAGTCAGGTAATCGTAATGCCATACGGCGGTTCAACGCTCCCCGTTTCTGAGTAATAGACATTCAGAATCCCTACATTGTGAAAATTTTAGCAAGAATGTTAAACCTAGAAAACGTTGCAATTGCGACATTTACCGACTTTGGCTTGGTTTGGCTGAAATTGATTTAGTTTGAAAGTTGTTACAACTTATATATAATGATAATATTTAAAGAGTTGCGTACCGATGGGACGCAGGAAAATCATAGGAGGATGAAAACTATGGTAAAAGTTGGTGTAGCTGGTTACGGTGTAATCGGACAGAGGTTGGCAGATGGTGTTGCGCTTCAAGGCGACATGGAACTTGTAGGAATTGCAGATTTTGCACCTACACTTTCAATCAAGGCTCTAAAAGAAAAAGGTATGCCTTATGACCTATATCTTGTTGAAGGAGCCGACAAAGCTGGCTTCGATGCTGCTGGAATCCCTGTCAGTGGCACATTCGAAGAGCTTGTGGAAAAGGTTGACATCATGCTCGATTCTTCCCCAGCAGGTGTTGGTGCGAAGAACAAAGCAATCTATGAGAAGCATGGCGTAAAAGCAATCTTCCAGGGTGGCGAGAGCAATGAAGTTGCCGATGTATTTTTCCACGGCTATGCAAACTTTGAGCAAGGTGTTGGCGTTGATTTCCTAAAGTTGACAAGTTGCAATACAACAGGACTGATTCGTACTGTTGATTGCCTTGACAGAGAATATGGTATCGACAAGGTTGCAATTACAATCATCAGAAGAGTCGCTGATCCAGGTGATTATCACAGAGGATTGACAAATGCACTTCAAATTGACAAAGCACCTTCACACCAAGCGCTCGACCTTATGACAATCATGCCTCATGTTGATGCAACGGGTATTCTCGTGCATACACCTGTAACCCATGGTCACATCATTACAGTTGTCGCTCGTGGTAAGGACGGCGTAAAGATTACGAAGGAGATGGCTCTTGAAGCATTCAAGAAACATAATCGTATCAGAGTCGTGAAGATTGACGATGGATTCCTCGGCAATGCAAGCTTCTTCCGCTATGCTAGAGATCTTGGTAATCCACGTGGCGATATGTATGAAATTGGTCTTTGGGAAGATACAATCGTTGAATCTGACAATGAGATCATGTACGCAATTAACATCCCTCAGGAGAGCGTCACAATCCCTGAAACAATGGACGCAATCAGAGCAGCAACAAAGTTGCAGCTTACAAGAGAAGAGGGTACAGCTAAGACAAATGAGTATTTAGGATTAGGGAGATGGAAATGAGTGAAGTAAGTAACAAAAAATTCGCAGCCCAAGTAAGACTCGAGACGATTAAAGAGGTCGGCAAGAGAGGCTTCGGGCACATCGGTGGCGCATTATCTGCTACAGATCTCATCGCTGTACTATACAACGATGTAATGAACTACGATCCAAAAGACCCAAATAAAGTTGACAGAGACAAGCTTGTTATGTCAAAGGGTCACGCAGGCCCTGCAGTCTATGCAGCACTTGCATTAAAAGGTTTTTTCCCAATCGAGTGGCTTGATACATTGAATCAGCCTGGTACACACCTACCATCCCATTGTGATAAGAACCTCACACCTGGTATCGACATGACAACGGGTTCTCTCGGACAGGGCGTATCGACATCGATCGGTCTTGCACTCGCACAGAAGCTTGATGGTCTGGATTCTTACACATACCTCTGCACAGGTGATGGTGAGCTTGATGAAGGTCAGTGTTGGGAGGGTGCATTGTTTGCGCCATCACAGAATCTAGATAATCTGATCTGGTTCGTAGATTACAACAAACGCCAATTGGATGGTGCGACAGAAGATATTATTGATTTGCTTAATGTCGCTGCAAAATTCGAATCATTCGGATGGCATGCACAGTCAATCGATGGTGGCGATGTTGACGCAATCAAAGCTGCAATCGAAGTAGCGAAGAGTGTCAAAGGTAAGCCATCAGCAATTGTACTCAACACAACGAAGGGTGCTGGCGTTAAGTATGTTGAAGACATCTTTATGAACCATCACATTCCTCTAGTGGATGAAGGCCTTGCAGAAGCTATCGCACAGTGTGAAGCAGGTCTTGCTGCAATAGAAGCATAGGAGGAGTAGATAAAAATGAGTATTATTTATGATGGAACACTAGATAAAGATCAATACAAAGGTGTATTCGGCGAAGCAATTGAAGCACTTGCTGCTGAAGACAAAGATGTCATCTATCTTGACTGCGACTTGATGAACTCTTTCGGAACATACAAGTTCTGGCAGGGCAACAAAAATCAGGCATTCAATATCGGGATTTCCGAGGCAAATGCCGTAGGTATTGCCGCTGGACTTTCTGCTGCTGGCAAGAAGCCTTATGTACACACCTTTGGTCCATTTGCATCAAGAAGATGTTATGACCAAGCATTCCTTTCTGTTGGATACACAAAGAACAGTGTAAGAATCTTTGGTTCGGATGCTGGTGTAACAGCTGCTTTCAATGGTGGAACGCATATGCCTTTCGAGGATATGGCGCTTTACAGAGCAGTTCCTGAAGCAACGGTTCTTGAAGTTACAGATGCAGCAATGTTCAGAGCTTTGATTAAGCTCACGAAGGACAGACCTGGTCTAAACTATATCAGAACAACAAGAAAGAATTACCCAACTGTATACAGCGCAGACCATGCATTTGAGATTGGTAAAGCTGAGACACTTACAGAGGGCAACGATGTAGCAATTTTCGCAATCGGACTGATGGTTGGAGAAGCGTTAAAGGCTGCTGCTACTCTAAAAGAAAAGGGTATCAATGCAAGAGTAATCGATGCATTTACAATCAAGCCACTTGATCTTGAGACACTTAAGAAAGCGGCTGAGGAGACAAAGGCAATCGTTACAACTGAGAACCACAACATCATTGGTGGTCTTGGTGATGCAGTACTTGGCGGACTTTCTGAACTTGGCATCGCTGCCAAAGTGAAGAAGCACGGCGTACAGGACAGATTTGGTTCTGTAGGCGACCAGAAATATCTACAGGAATTCTACGGCCTTACAGCTGAGAAGATTGTAGAGACAGTGGAAGCTGTATTGGCTTAAGTTACACATGGGGCATAGGCGAGGTGATGCCTAGTACACCACCTCGCTTCTTTTTTAACTATATTTGTGAAAAATTTCACAAACAACCAATGTCGTGTTTTTTGCGTCAAACTCGGTCACTATGGAAATGATATGGTTGACCGTATTTATTCATTATACAAGGAGGATTTTGGCATGTCAGAAAAGAAATTCGTGAAGTTCAGTACTGATGGTGCAATTGCAACGATTGTGATTGACCGCCAAGAAGCACTAAATGCACTAAATGGAGATGTATTATCTGAGTTATCAGAGGTCATCACTGAGATTGAAGGTAATAAGGAACTCAGAGCTGTCATTCTGACAGGTGCTGGCAGATCTTTCGTCGCAGGCGCAGACATCGCGGTTCAATCCGTTATGGACGTGGCAGCAGGCCGCGAATGGGGCAGATATGGCTCCGCATTATTTAGAAGAATTGAAAAATTAGAGATTCCTACGATTGCAGCTGTCAATGGCTTTGCACTCGGTGGTGGTTGTGAGCTCGCACTCAGCTGTGACTTCATCATCGCTGGCGAGAAAGCGAAGTTTGGTCAGCCAGAAGTAGGCCTCGGAATCCCTCCAGGATTCAGTGGTACACAGAGACTCCCAAGAAGAGTTGGTGTCGCAAAAGCGAAGGAACTTATATATACAGGATCTATGATTGGTGCAGAAGAAGCAGTCTCAATCGGACTTGCCAACAAAGTAGTCGCTCAAGATGAGTTGATTGCTGAGACAACGAAGATTGCCGCAAAGATCGCCTCCAATGCTCCGATTGCCGTGAAGTATAGCAAGGCAGCAATTGACCGTGGTATACAGTCGGATATAGATAGTGGCATCGCAGTTGAAAATGAATTGTTTGCGATGGCATATGCAACAGCAGATCAAAAAGAAGGCATGACCGCTTTCTTGGAGAAGAGAACGGCCGAGTTTAAGGGAGAGTAAGTTGCGACATTTGCAGCAATTACCGTAAGGAATTTGGTCAGGGGATAAGTGTAGAAAGGAACAAAACTATGGATTTCAGCTATTCAAGAGAACAGCAGATGGTCAAGAAGATGCTCAAGGAATTCTCCGAAGTGGAAGTCGCTCCTTATTGTGAGGACTGGGACGCCAACGCAGAGTATCCTGAAGAGAGCATGAAGAAGCTCGGAGACCTCGGTCTCATGGGCATGCCTTTTCCTGTGGAAGATGGCGGCGCAGGCGCTGATTACGTGACATACGTCATGGCAATCGAAGAACTCTCAAAGATTTCTGGCGCACACGGCGTAATCGTGCAGACGCACAACGCGCTTGCATGTTGGCCAATCTATACCTATGGTACAGAAGAGCAGAAGAAGAAATATCTTCCAAAGATGTTTACGGGCGAGCACCTCGGTGCGTTCGGTCTTACAGAGCCAAATGCCGGTACTGACGCAGCAATGCAGCAGACAAAGGCAGAGGACAAAGGTGACCACTGGCTCCTCAACGGATCTAAGGTATTTATCTCAGGCGGCGGTATTGCAGAAGTATATGTAATCTTCGCCATGACAGATAAGTCCAAGGGAACAAGAGGTATCTCCGCATTCATCGTAGAAAAAGGCACACCAGGTTTCTCCAGAGGTAAGAAGGAGAACAAGATGGGTATCAGAGCGTCCATCGCAGCTGAGCTCATCTTCGAAGACTGCAAGATTCCAAAAGAAAATCTACTTGGCGAAGTTGGCAAGGGATTCAAGGTTGCGATGTCATCACTAGATGTCGGCCGTTTGGGAATCGCTGCGCAAGCGCTAGGTATCGCGCAAGGTGCTTTCGATGAGACTGTAAAATACATGAAGCAGAGAAAGCAATTTGGGCGTACACTTGATAAATTCCAAGCTCTTACATTTGAAATGTCAGCAATGAGAACAAAGATCGATGGTGCTCGTTTCCTCTTATATAGAGCCGCAGACAATCGTCAGAAGGGTCTTCCTTCCACAATTGAGGCTGCAGAAGCGAAGCTCGCTTGTTCAGAAGCTGCAATGTTCGTTACGACAAAGGCAGTTCAATTCCACGGTGGATATGGCTACATCAAGGATTATCCAGTTGAGAGAATGATGAGAGATGCCAAGATAACCGAGATTTACGAGGGTACTTCAGAGGTTATGAAGATGGTAATGGCAGGCGATATTTTCAAATAAATGAGACTACAAAATTGCCCCGTGATTTTTGCCCACTTCGGAATCTACGGTCCATTTCGTTTCCAACGCGTAGCAGTTCGTACGCTTATGGAATCGAAATCGTCATTAGAACCAGAATTGAACAAAACTAACGTTGCAATTTGGTAGTTCTGATTGAAACTTGGAGTTTAGAAAGGAATAAATAGCAATGAAAATCATAGTATGCGTAAAGCAGGTTCCTGATACCAACGAGGTTAAGATTGATCCCGTTAAAGGAACACTGATTAGAGACGGCGTGCCATCCATCTTAAACCATGATGATGCAAATGCCCTCGAAGAAGCGTTAAAAATAAAAGATCAGAACCCTGGTACAACAATCACACTCCTGACAATGGGTCCTCCACAGGCGCAGGAGATGCTACAAGAATGTCTCGCAATGGGCGCTGACGATGCAATCCTTCTATCTGACAGAGCGCTCGGAGGTTCAGATACATGGGCAACATCCAATGCACTCGCAGCAGGCGTCAGAAAGATTGGCGATTTTGACTTAATCTTCGCTGGACGTCAGGCAATCGATGGCGATACAGCGCAAGTTGGACCTCAGCTTGCTGAGAAACTCGGCATCCCACAAGTTACTTATGTGCAGAAAGCAGAAGTCAAAGATGGCGTAGCAAAGGTTGAAAGAGCGCTTGAAAATGGTTACGAAAAGATTTCCGTTAACCTACCTTGCATGCTCACAGCAATCAAAGAATTAAACGAGCCTAGATACATGTCCATTCGTGGCATTTTCAAAGCTGCAAAGTTCCCAATCAAGGTTTGGAATGCAGATGACATCGGTGTGGACAAGACGATTGTTGGTCTTGAAGCTTCACCAACGAACGTATTTAAGTCATTTACACCAAAGCCAAAGGGACAGGGCGTCGTTGTAGCTGGAGATACTGCTAAAGAGCTCGCGGGCAATTTAGTGTCAGATCTCAAGAAGAAGCACATAATCTAGGGGAGGAGTAATTAGATGGCAATCAATGTAATTAAAGATAAATGTATCGGTTGTGGCATTTGCCTCAAAAAATGCCCATTCGATGCAATCACACTCGAAGATAAGAAGGCTGTAATCGGCGTATCTTGTACTTCATGTAAGCAGTGTATCGAACCATGTCCAGTAGACGCAATCGAGTTCGTTCAAGAGGAGTCTGGAATTGCACCAATCGATTTAAGTGCATACAAAAATGTCTGGGTATACGCAGAGCAGCGTGCAGGCAAGGTGATGAATGTAGCACTCGAATTACTCGGAGAGGGTAAGAGACTTGCTGAGGAAATCGGTGGCGATACAAAGCTCGCAGCAGTATTGCTCGGTAACGATGTAGAGCATCTTGTAGATGAGCTATACAGCTACGGTGCAGATATCGTCTATGTTGCTGACGATCCACTACTCAAGGACTTCACAACAGATGGTTACACAAAAGTCCTCAAAGATGCAATCGATGAGTACAAGCCTGAAATCGTGCTATTCGGCGCGACACATATCGGCCGTGACCTTGCACCAAGAATCGCAGCAAGACTCAACACAGGTCTTACCGCAGATTGTACGCGTCTCGACATCCGTACAGGTAAGTACATCGAATATCTAGAGGCAAATACAACTGCCAATACTTCAGATTTAAGTGCTGACGATGGCAATATGAACCTCAAGCAGACGCGTCCTGCGTTTGGTGGTAACCTTATGGCGACAATCGTCTGCGATAAGAGAAGACCTCAGATGTCCACTGTACGCCCAGGCGTCATGGACAAGATCGCGCCAATCGCTGGTGCAAAGGGTGAGAGAATTGCGCTAAATCATACACTTACTGCATCTGACATCAAGATTACAGTTGAAGAAGTGGTACGTTCTGCAAAGGAACTCGTAAGTCTTACTGACGCTGAGATTATCGTATCTGGCGGCCGTGGACTTGGCGATGCTTCTGGATTCGGCATCATTAAAGAATTTGCAGATAGAGTTGGCGGTGTTGTCGGCGCGAGCCGTGCTGCTGTTGACAATGGCTGGATTGATCATAGCCATCAGGTTGGACAGACTGGTACAACTGTAAAGCCTAAAATCTATTTCGCTTGCGGTATCTCGGGTGCCATTCAGCATCTTGCAGGAATGCAGACATCTGATATCATCGTTGCAATCAACAAGGATCCAGATGCACCGATGATCGGTCTTGCAGATTATGCGATTATTGGCGATTTGCATAAGGTGATTCCAGAGTTGATCGCGGCATGGGACGACGAAGATTCGATTAAATAAAGTCGTTTTACTGTCACGATTTGTCACTATTTGTCACGATAGGACAGAGTAGGGTCGGGTAGAATAGAGTCGTTTTACTGTCATTTAAGATGGTTGTTTTGCTGTCATTTTCACATAGGTGGGAATCTTTATAGGTATCGTTATTGATTTCTAGGGAATTCTCACGAATACCATGTGGGAGTGACAGCTTGATTTACAAATTGTTTGTTAATTATTTAACAAACTCGCTTATAGGTATAAAGGAGAGGGTGTACAAAATGAGAGAAATATTGATGAGACCACAGATTTACAAGTTCCCAAATTTCAAGGATTTCACTGCTGATTTTCCAATTACAGACAGGGATTTGATTCTTACAAACGAATATATATACGAACCTTTTATCAAGGGTTATGAAGGTGATGCAAAGGTTATTTTCCAGGAGAAGTTTGGTACTTCTGAGCCTTCTGAAGAGATGGCAAATGCAATCTGGGATGCTGCAGATCCTTCAACATATGACAGAATTATCGCTGTTGGTGGCGGCGCAATCATGGATTTGGGTAAAGTCCTATCCCTCAAGAGAAATGGTACAATCCATGAGATTTATTTCAAGAAAGTTGACGCAGAAGTTGAGAAGGATCTCATTGCAATTCCAACAACTGCTGGTACTGGTTCCGAAGTTACAAACATCGCTGTATTGATTGTAAAGGATGACAAAGGTCAGACAACAAAGCTTGGTCTCGTATCAGATTTAATCATTCCAAATACAGTATGCTTGATTCCTGAATTCCTAAAGACGCTACCATACAAGCCATTTGCATCTGCAGCGATTGATGCGTTGATTCACGCGGTGGAATCCTACCTCAGCCCAGATCGTGCAACAATGACTTCTGAGTTGTTTGGTGTCAAGGCAATCGAATTAATCCTTGAAGGATTTAGAAGAATCGATACAGAAGGTGAAGACGCTCGATTTGGTTATCTTGACGAATTCCAGACAGCTTCCATGTATGCTGGCATCGCATTCTTGCAGGCTGGTTGCGCGACAGTGCACGCAATGAGCTTCCCACTCGGCGGCGTATTCCACGTGCCACATGGTGAGTCCAACTATGCATTATTCGGCAAGGTTCTCGAGAAATACAACAAGATTGATCCAGACGGAAAAATCGCAGACTTCAAGAAACTCATCGCATTGATTCTAGGTGGCACAGAAGACGAAGCACTCGATCGCCTTGCTGCAATCGAGGAGAAGATTCTTCACCTCAAGCCAATCAGTGAATATGGATTCACGAAGGAAAATGTAAAGCCATTTGCTGAGTCCGTACTTTTGAATCAGCAGAGACTTGTCACAAACTCTTATGTACCACTTACGAAGGATCTTATTGAAGAGATCTATACGGAGTTGGTTGTAGAGTAAGGAGCTACGTAATTCAAATATCGAATTATTGGAGATGTATAATTGCCACGCGCCACGGAGTTTGTTTCCGTGGCGCTTTCTTTTTTGTTGTGTGTGTTTATTTGTGTTTGTGAGCAATGGGACAGAGTGGGTGAGGGATGGGGTTTTGCTCCTATATTTTGTCACGATATCATCGGGGTATTGTTAAGTCACGTCTTCCAATACCTCAGCCTCTCCAACATCTCAGGCGCTCCAACATCTCAGTCTCTTAACATCTCGACATCTGAACTTCTCAACATCCAGACATCTCAATATCCTAATATCCAATATCCCGATATTCGTGTATGATATATAGATATGATTATAAAATGTGGATAAGGGTATCTATAAATAAGACTTATATAAATAATATTAAATTCAAAATGTTCCGAAATACGGCAGGAAATTTCCGATTATTCGTATCTAAGATTATGAAGGGTATATACACGATGACAAAACGAAAGCTGGTAGAGTTGGCACGCAAATCAATCAAAGGTGATATTGATGCATTTGAGACACTTTGCCGCACAAAACAACGCGACATGTTGTTTGTTGCGACGTCAATTTTGGGCAATCTTCATGATGCGGAGGATGCAGTTCAAGAGTCGATTATTAGGATGCACAAAAACATCTGCAATATGCGTGATGCTGCTGCAATTAATGTCTGGATTGAACGGATTGTTCGAAATGAAAGCTATAAAATATACAATTCGCGTGCAATCAAGAAAGATGACATCGATATAGATGACGAAGATGTCAACATTCAAGAGGATAATCGAGATTTTCTTCCAGAAGCGTATGCGGAAGATGCTGCGCTCAGCAAGAAACTCTACGAGCATGTACTCTCTTTATCTGCGGCAAAGCGTGATGCCATCATCATGTACTATTATGAGGGGCTGAGCTATAAAGAGATTGCAACGGTCACCAATACATCAATCAAAACGGTGTCATCAAATATTACAAAGGCGCGTATGATGTTAAAGAAAATATTATCAAAAGAAACAAACAATTTCAAAGCGATGCTCGGTCTCGGCGCTGCCCCGACGTCAACGGTCATGGGCAGAGCGCTACAGAATCAGTCGGTGCATCTCCTGCCTGATGAGAAGTTATTCGTCTTTGAGCAGAAATGGCAAGGCGCAATTCAAGGCAAAGCATTTGTGGCAAGTAGAGGCACAGGAATCGTGAAATCTATTCTGAAAATGCTTATCGGTGCGGCTACAATAAGTGTTGTTGTCTACGTATTGACTGTGACAGGTAGGCAAATGCCGCCATTGCATGCCGTTGCAGATCCAGGCGGTCGTGAGATTGTCCTCGCGAGTAGCGACTGTGATTGTGGGCATATCAATCCGCAAGGTGTTGATATCGCACATCTTGAGACCGATGATCATGCCGCCACTTGGACCATTTATTCAAAGACGAGTGGTGATATCATCTTTGAAGGTGCGGATTCAGAAGTCGATACAGCACTTCGTAATTTATCTTCACAAAATCAAGACGGTAGATACACTTTGACTTGCAAATTTTTCAATAAAGATGACGATGAGGTCACTTTGGATCGAGACTTTATCATCGGCGAATATACTGGGGATTCAGATCCAAACGCCTAAAAAAGCGTAATTTAGAAACAGGTTCATAAATTTATACAGAACTCACGATGATGATAGCAATGTCAACATCGTGAGTTTTTCTAATATTTTACAGTAAATTATTGACAAATAACTTGATATATAGTACAATTATTCCATAATATGTAATCATCTAGTACTTGATATCATCGGAGGAATAAACATCATGACAAACC
>JAISJM010000011.1 GCA_031261525.1 Eubacteriales Family XIII. Incertae Sedis bacterium | reverse complement strand
CATTGCTGCATACCGACGGCATATAACCAATCTCCGCATATTGCTTCGCGATCAGCGCGGACAGCTCATCGTCCATCAGCTTCGCTTGGCGCACAATCTCCCGAACTTTTAATTTATGGATATATCCTATAAAATTCGGTGTAGCAAGACTGGCAAGGATACCAATGATGACAATCACAACAATGACTTCAATGAGAGTGAAGCCCGCTTTTGAATCGCGATTTATTTTTTTCATCTGACGATGCAGTACCATTTTCATTTACTTTACTCCTACATAAATTGGGGACTTTATAATTTTATACCCAAATCATGTAGAAATAAACAGATGTTGCATAACTGAAATGAAAATGGTAGTCTATCGACACGGAACATAGACAATCCTTTGGCTCATTCCTCATGTTTCATACCTTACTTTCTTATATTAGTTATCATTATCTTAAACAGTCTCCTAAGAATAAAGTTTTTATCGAAATATCTGTCTATAAGTATACCACGAACTCAATATCAATGATGAAAACATCAACGCAACGCAACGAAAGGCGTGGAATAAGTAAAAAAATAGCATAGCTGATACGATTTCAGCTATGCCATTATTTTAAAAATCAAAATCCCTTACGGAACGGTTATCTATGCTTCCTTTTTATTTACTTCATCATGGTTAATCTTCGCATGTCGATGAGAATACGTGAAGTAAATGATGAATCCAACGAGCAACCATACGAGGAATCTGAGCCAAGTGACATTTGTAAGGTTGAGCATGAGTACGAAACAAAGCACTGCGGACACAATCGGTAGGACTGGGAAAAGCGGCACTTTAAATGTCTTTGATTGATCAAGATGATGCTCTTTTGCATTCTTGCGGATAAAGATGACACCGATACTAACCATGACAAAGGCACTGAGTGTTCCGATATTGATCATGTCTGCAAGTTCATCAACAGATGTAAGCGTTGCAACCAAAGCGGCAACAATTCCGATGACAACTGTAATGCCAACTGGAGTCATACTCTTATCCGATGTCTTCGACCATTTTTCAGGGAAGAGACCATCACGGCTCATTGCAAAGATAATTCTCGATACACCAAATAATTCAACCATGATTACCGTTGTAAGTCCAACAGCCGCACCGACGGCAATGACTGCACTCTGCCAATTTGCACCGTGATATAAGAACGCGGTTGCGAGCGATACTTCACGACCTTGCGAAGCCGCAAACTCGGATAAATCTACATAATTTACCATGCCACAGGTGACAAATGCAACCGATACATACAGGACGGTAACGATTCCAAGTCCCAAGATGATTCCGATTGGCACATTTCTTTTTGGATTTTTCGTCTCTTCGGCAGCCGTTGCAACCGTATCAAAACCGACATAGGCAAAGCAGATAATAGCAGCACCTGCAAACATACCGCCGACACCAAAGTGACCGCCACCAAATCCCGTAATCGTTCCCCATAAGGTATCTGTCAAGATGCCCACGGTAGAGCCATCACTTGGGATTGCTTCTGGAATAAATGGTGTAAGATTTTCCCATGAAAAATAACCAAAACCAGCTACGATAATGACTAGAACGATACCTATTTTGATGCAGGTCATCGTATTTGTAATTCTCGCTGAGAGCTTTGTCCCTATGCTAAGCAATACCGTAAAGAATAAGATAACGATAGCTGCGCCGTAATCAACTTTAAAATCTCCAATATGGAAACTCAACGTGGAATGAATTCCGAAGACGTTGAGCGCATCGGACACATAGATTGCCCAATATTTTGCGATAACAGCTGTCGCGAGGAACAATTCCAATATCAAATCCCAACCAATAATCCACGCGAAAATCTCTCCGAGCGCCGCATAGGAATAAGAATAGGCACTTCCCGATACGGGAATAGATGTCGAAAACTCTGCATAGCACATTGCAGCAAGTCCGCATACAAATGCTGCCAGCACGAAGGATACGATGGTTGATGGACCTGCATTTTGCGTCATTACTTTCGTCGATACACTAAAGATACCAGCACCAACGCAGACGCTGACGGCAAGAAATGCCAAATCAAGCGGTCCTAGATTTCGCTTTAGCCGATGCCCCTCTTCGGTTGTCATCTCTAAAGTTTGTTCAATACTTTTTTTTCTTAATACGTCCATTTTTCTTTTCACTGAACCTCTCCTTTGTTTATCCATAACCAAAAAAAGGAACGCACAATTTGTGTGGCGCCCTCATCTTGGGGAAAAATTTTAAGATTATAAATTTGTATAAATATTCTAACCTTATATATAAATTATTGCAGATATGAAGTCGGTTGTCAAGAAAAAAGTAATGATATATGTTCGAAATATTGCAAAATTCATATCAATTCACTGAATTACATATTCAGCACCGCGTTCCTCTTTGATGGTTATGTTTGCGTTCTCAATGATGACGTTGTCATAACCATCAACATCTGTAAATGGTTTGATGATTCCCTCCACACAAATCCAATCGTTTTGTTGGCACGTAGGGACGTCATCACACGAAATTTGAAAACCTGCCACCCCATCAAACTGGCAGCAGCCTGGGCTATTTCGAATTACGGCTCGCTGAATGACACCCGCATCATCGGTATATTCATCATACATACCCTCAATAGAAATGGTTTTACCCTCGTAGTCATCAGGATTTAGATAGACGTCATTACACTGCGCAACAAACATCTTTTCTGTTATTTCCACAACATCGACGGACGTATCAAAAGTTGGGTTAGGAGCAGCTAGAAAGCCGCCATTGTTTTCATTTTCAGAAGCTGAATTACGATTGCACCCTGTAAAAAGAACGATGCAAATGAAAAGCAACGCAAAATATTTTTTCATGAGATTTTCCTTTCTTTAGAATGATTTTCGTTGGTATGACTTTCTTTGGTATGCATTCGGGGAAGCAATTTCGCTGCCCAAAATAATAAAAACACAATCATATTCATGATGACGACACTGGCACCCGTTGGCGTGGCATATAGATACGACACAACGACACCAATGAAAAAACAAACGACCGAGACGCATGCCGAGCATATTGTCACCGTCTTAAACTTCTTGCAGACCCGCATCGAGGTAAGCGCGGGAAAGATAATCAGGCTGGAGATGAGAAGCGCACCCATCATTCTCATTCCGAGCACAATGGTAACCGCCGTTAATATGGCAATCAGCATATTGTATAGCCCCGTCTTCGTGCCCGTCGCCTTTGCGAAATTTTCATCAAAGGTAACGGCAAATATCTTGTTGTAAAACAATACAAACAAGACCAAAACAACGATACCCAGCACGATACTGAACGATACATCGTTCTTACTCATCGCAAGGATGCTGCCAAACATATAGTTACAGACATCTGTATTCATGCCCGTCGTAAGCGAGATGACGACCACACCAATCGCCAGAGAACTCGTCGAAATCAATGCGATCGCGGCGTCTCCTTTGATTTTACTATTTTCACTTATGCGCAACAATAAAAATGCCGTAAGGATGACAACGGGAATCGAGACCGTCAGCGGCGCCACATTCATCGCCGTGGCAATCGCGAGCGTCCCAAAACCGACATGAGAAAGCCCATCGCCAATCATCGAATAGCGTTTCAATACGAGGCTTACCCCTAGGAGCGCAGCGCATAGCGACACAAGTAAGCCTACAACTACCGCGCGAACGAGAAACGTATAGTGAAACATTTCAATCAGTGTATCAATCATGCCGTCCACCTCCCATGAATCTAGTTCCAGCCTCCGAGGCGATATATTTCTCCGTTGTTCCGAAAAATACCTGTTTATTTTGCAAATGTAGCATGTGACTGGCATATCTTACAGCACTTCCAATATCATGAGAAACCATGATGATCGTCAAGCCTTCTTCTCTGTTGATTTTCTCGATTTCTTGGTACAATTCCTGTGTAACGATAGGATCCAGTCCAGCCACGGGCTCATCGAGAAGCAGAATCTTCTTTGTCGCACAGAGTGCCCGCGCAAGCAACACACGCTGCTGCTGACCGCCAGAGAGTTCGCGATAACATCGATGTCGTAGTTTTTCGATTCCAAGCCTTCTGATATTCTCTTCTGCGATCGCTTTATCCATCTTTGAATAGAATGGCAAGATTCCGCGCTTGCTAAGCCGTCCTGAGAGGACGACTTCATAAACACTCGCGGGAAAATCTTTTTGGGTTGCCGTTTGTTGTGGCAGATACCCTATTTCATCAGCGCCTAGTCCATCAACGCCTTCTCCGTCACCGCCTAGCCCACCACCGATTAAAATCGTTCCTGCAGATGGCGCAATCAAGCGAAGCAGCCCTTTAATGAGCGTGCTTTTTCCAGACCCATTTTCCCCGACAATACATAGGTAATCTCCGCGATGAACTTCAAAATTAAGACCGCTTATTGCGACATTTCCATCGTAGGCAAAGGATGTATCCTGACAAGTAATCAGTGCCATATTAATTCAGCGCCTCCTTTATCGCGTCCACATTTTGCGTCATGATATCCAGATAGCTGACCCCCTGCTCAAAGTCAACTTTTGAAATATTATGGCAAGCGTGGAGTTGCAAGACTTTCGCCCCCGTGGATTCACTGATGGTGCGCGCCATCTTCTCGTTGGATAGCTCAATATGGAATATCACGGGAATCTTCTCGGCATTTACCTTATCGATTAAAAACTTTATCGTCGCAGCGCTCGGTTCCGTTTCCGTGGAACAACCTGGAAATGCCGCAAAATACGTAAGTCCGTAAGCGTCCGCAAAATAGCGGAATGGGAAACGGTCACCGAAGACGATCGTCTTTCGTGCTGCGCCGTCTACTACTGTTTGAAACGCCGTATCCAGCTCATCTAATTTCGTTTGATAGCTTTCTGCATTTTGCTGATACGTAGAGCTATTTTTTGTATCAACTGTACAGAGCGCATCAGATATTTTCTGGACAATCAGTTTCGCGTTCTTCGGTGACGTCCAGACATGCTCATCATATTCAGGTTCTTCGGAGTCGTTTGGTTTGTTTGGTTCATCGGCATTTGCGGCATTTGCGTCCGTCTCCTCTTCGTCCACGTTTTCCTCTTCCATGCCCTCTACAACTTCCTCTGGCACGGCACTCACGCAATCCATGAGTGTGATGATTTTCATCTTGCTCGTATCCATTGACGCGAGCACATTGTTGACCCATTCATCGGATTCGCCACCGACATAGATAAACACATCGCAGTTTTGGATTTTTATGATATCCTGTGGTGTTGGCTCAAAAGAATGGCTCTCGGAAGCGGGTGGAAGAAGCATCGTAACCTCCGCTTGATCCCCTACGATTTCACGTGCAAAATCATAAGGTGGAAAAACGGTCGCAACAATACTGATTTTTGGGTCTGATTTTGTGTCGGTTTCGGCTTTACTGCTTTGTCCGCAGCCCACCATCAGAGTCGTCAACATTGTAAGCATGAGGACGGTAAAAATAAATGATAAGAATCGTTTCATATTGAAAGAACCTCCGTGTGTATTTTTGAATATAAAAAATAAAAGGAAATGGAAAATTTCCCCAGATATGGCGCAAGAAAAAAATACTTGGTTTGCGGAGGTTTTTTAATTATTTAATCGGACTTTTAATGAGACAAGTGTCAGAAGATGTAAGCTAGAAAAGATTGGTTTTAGAGCAGAAATGATTGTATGATGAGCCGCAACACAAAATACAGCAGCGACCACAGCAATACTGATGGTTTTAAGTAAATCGCCTGCAGCCACAACGTGCATACAAGTTGCGCAGCTTCCATTCGGACCCTTTTGATCATGGTCATGATTCGCATGCGTCAAGAGAAAGGTGGTTGTAAGAAGTGAAATCGCAATCAAACATACACACAGCAAAAGAGCGATATGCCGTGTGGGCTGTATAAGCTGTGTATTTCGATTGTGAATGTCTTTTTTCACTAAAAAATGGGTTCCTTTCGAGACAAGGCTTTTGTATCCCTTCGTATATCTAACATTATATCATAAATCTGTAAGATTTATGATATAATCAGCCAAGCCGAAACACATTCCAAGACCAATGGCAGATGACGGCAAGCGCCGCAAACATAATCTGAACACCGAAAAACATCAAAAGACGTAGAGGAATACTCTTAAATAACCCGTACAAAGCAGGAGCGAATATCGTAATTAGTGTGGTGAATATGACTGCCGTAACTAAACCGCAGGCGGATTTATTTTTGTTTTTTCCCATTCGATTTATTCTTCTCCCTGAATATAAATTCCAAAATATCTGTATCGAATTATGGGTACATTATAGTCAGCATAGGCTTTGCATTCACGGAGTTGCCCTTCAATGGACTCCTCTCTCTGATTGTCGCTCGAATATCGGGCGTATATGACGGCATTGATACTCATTTGCTTTTCTTTTCCTCAGTGCCTACCACTTCAAATCCACTTAGTATAGTCTTTGGTGTAATATTCAGTTTGGAGAAGGCAAATAACTTCTTGCCCAAGTCCTTAGTGGATGCTCCAATATGATAGACATTCTGATCTATAATCAGAAATCTGTCATGGACACCGGAAATGCGTTCAATGGTGATAGGTGGATATTGTTCGTTATGCTTGTCTAAATCCGATTGAAGGACTTTGCTGATTTTAGCCGTATATATAGTTGCCGATGCCGCTTTTCTACGTTTGGCAAGGAGGCTGAGAACCGACTCATCTACATAATTGTCGATAAGAATAATCCGCTTCTTTGCCGATTTTACTAATTTGCTGACAAACTCATAGGCATCAAATATCTGACCACCATAAAAGACACCTTCAACTGGCGGAAGTGCTGTCCTGACAAAGAAATCAACTTTTTCTTCAATCCCATCTATCCGATGCTCGATTTTATCCATTCTTTGATTTACGGCATAACCCTTGAGTAAATACTCTCTGAGAACGTTTGTCGCCCAGATTCGGAATTGCGTGCCACGTTGAGATTTCACTCGGTAGCCCACAGAAATAATGGCATCAAGATTGTAGTGCTTTACTGATCTACTGATTGTTCTATTTCCCTCTTTTTGAACTGTCAAGTATTCCTTGACAGTTGCCTCTCGAG
>JAISJM010000061.1 GCA_031261525.1 Eubacteriales Family XIII. Incertae Sedis bacterium | reverse complement strand
AGTTGTGCGCGTGCCTCGTAATCTGTTGGATTGGCGAGCGCGAGCGGTGCGTATTTTACGACGGTTTTCAGTGTTGCCACGCCGTATTGATCACCGATAAAGCTCGTATAATTGGTGAGATATCTCATATATGTATGTGCGAAAATGTCAGCAGAACCAGCGCCCGTCTGATATGCTGGCAATGTGTAAGTAAGTTCTGGGTTGAAGATTGCAAACTGCGGTCTGCAGACCTGCGCATCCATGCCGCGCTTATAGCCCGTCTCGATATCGTCGACAAGAACTGTTGATACGCTCGTCTCGCTGCCTGCCGCCGCAATGGTGTGAATCGTGCCAACGGGTGCCATTGCCTGTGGCTCTACGCCATTGTAAAATGGCCAGTATACGTCGTCATTTGCCATGCCAAGCGCGATGCCTTTGGCTGTATCAATTGTGCTGCCACCGCCAACTGCAAGGTAGAAATCCGTGCCTTCTGCATGCGCGAGCTTGATGCCCTCTTCGACTAAGGAGCGTTTTGGATTTGCCTTGACACCGCCAAGTTCTGCAAATGGCACACCGGCAGCATTGAGTGATGCGACAACTTTGTCATACAATCCGCTTTTCTTAATACTCGCAGAACCATATACAAATAATACCTTTGTGCCACCGTACTTTTTAACGAGTTCGCCGACTTTTTCCTCTGTATGCTTGCCGAACACAATCTCCGTATTGAGCTTCCATGTGAAATCTGTAAAAACTTTACTCATCGCGCCTCTCCTTCTCCATTTTTATATGTGAACACTTAATCTAAAATACTAATATATCGTTATATCACTTAACAGATTAACTATACCATATTTCGGGGGATTCCTGTCAATGCAATATGTTTGCATCTTGCATGTGTTAATCCATATTCATTAAAAATAACGATAGTATCTATGCTCACGGCTCAAGCCGCAGGATGATACTATCGTTATTTTTTGTACAAAGCCCTACCACAAAGCACCGTTCGTCTTCATCTTGCGCTTATTCGCATACATCTGGCGGTCGGCTTCGTAAATCATCTCATCGATGCTTGTGTCTTTTTGGTTGGCAATGATGTGTCCGACGGAGAAGCTGATTTTCTCGATATCGTTGACTTTGACGGAATTGTAGGCTCTTGTCCCCGTACGAACCAAATCCAAGAAACCTTTGACATCGTTTAGATTGCTATCTTCGAAAATGGCAAGGAATTCGTCGCCACCATATCTGCCAATAAAACCAAATTTTGCCGCAGATTCCATCAGTATATGTGCAAATTTTGTAATCAGAATATCGCCACCTTGATGTCCGAGGAAATCATTTGTCAGTTTTAGGTTGTTCATATCAAACATCAAGACTGCCAAATCTTTTGATGATGGTGCGTCTTTCAAGCTATCAATCTTTCGCTCACAGCTTGCGCGATTGTTCATCTTTGTCAGAACGTCTACATAGGCAATCAATCCAAGTGCATCGGCTTTACGCTGAGATACCTGCCCGCGATAGATCATAAAGATTGCAAATAAGATGAATAAAATAATGACGACATTTACGATGATAATCATACTTGTCGTACGCGTAACCTGCTTCTCCGAGAACGCCTCCGCCGCAAATACCGTGTCATTGACAAGCACAAAATAGTCTTGGCTCATCTCAAATAATGAATGCGGATCTGCACCGCCCCGTACATTGTAAAGCTCATCTTTCAGACTTGCCCATGACAAGGAAACCTCTTCGATCAATGCTTTGTGCGCGGAATCCTGCAAGACGATGAGCTTGTTATCCTCGGCACCTGGAATCGGTTTGCCCGTCTTCAATTCGTTGATAATCGAGTCAAGACGCGCAATCAATTTGTCGTCGGTGTAATCGGTATCCCCATCCTTATTATAAGCATCCATGATTTCTTCTTTCATGAGCTTTTGGGTAGCGCCACGTACGATACCATCAAAATTGACAACGCGCGCATTGCCTTGCAATTGTTTGATTGAGGTAAATGACAAAACACTGACACCAATGAATAAGATGATACTTATAATGATGATAATGTATTCTTTTTTCTCCTTTATTTTTTTCATGCCATTTGCTCCTGTTTTTTCATTTGTTTTTGTTGTTGTAACATCTCGGAAATCACATGATAAGCGGTTGTAAAATCGATTGGCTTGCTGATATAATTGTCCATGCCCGAATCGTAAGCTTTTTGGATATCTTCTTTCATGACATTTGCAGTCATTGCAACAATCTTGATTGTTTTTGCATCGAGCCTGCCGCATCCACGGATGAGCTCCGTTGCCTCACAGCCGTCAACGTCTGGCATTTGCATGTCCATGAGAATTAAATCATAGTAATAAGTTGGCGAGTTTAGATATAAATCGAACGCCTCTTGACCGTCTCGAGCGGTGTCCAGCTGCGCGCCAGTGCTCTCGAGCATCGCACAAGCAATCTCGCGATTAATCTCGACATCATCGACAATGAGCAGATGAGCCTGCGTCAAATCAGGTGATTGAATGTCCGTTGCCGACGAAATGGAGCTCGGTACCGCCTCTTGCGATTGGGTGCGAATCGTGAAACTAAAAGTACTACCAATGCCTGGTCTGCTGTCCAGTTCAATCTCGCCGCCCATGATTTCGACAATGTTTTTCGAGATGACCAAGCCAAGACCCGTACCACCATAATGCTTCGTCGTGCTAGAGTCCGCTTGCGCAAATGGCGTAAATAGGCGAGATGCTTGCTCAATCGTGATACCAATACCCGTGTCCTCAACAGAAAAGCTGTAGACACTTTCACCTTTCATGGTAAATATCTCCCGAATTGTCAAATCCACATGCCCATCTTTATTTGTGAACTTTATCGCGTTGCTCAGTAGATTGATGAGCACTTGATTCAGCCTCAAGGAATCTGTGACAATGCCATCGTTCTTCACATTTGTGATATCGACGGAGAAGTGTATCCCCTTCGCTTTCGCTTTGTCATAGAACATGTCCACAACAAAATCGATATCGCGGCGCAACGAGAAGAGCTGTTCGTCGAGGATCAGTTTCCCCGCTTCTATCTTCGAAAAGTCCAAGATATCATTGATAATGCCAAGTAGATGTGTCGAATTTTCTTCGATTTTATTGATGCACTCTTCCATCTTCACAGGATCGCCGCTCATGCGCGCAAGTTGCGACATACCAACGATTGCATTCATCGGCGTGCGAATCTCATGACTCATACTAGACAAAAAATCACTTTTCGATTTACTCATCTGGTCGAAATTTTCCATCATCGTATTGAGGTCATAAGTCATGCTGTAAAATGCATTTGTATCGGGCGCATCAATCCTTTTGTCCAGATGTCCTGCGGATGCAAGTGCAATGAATTCTTCAATCACGTACGCATCGCTACGAAGCTTTTTCAGTACATTGGATACGGAAAAAAGAATCGTCCCAATCGCGAGCACGCCGACGATGCAGACGACGATATTGCCCAACGCACCAAGATCAAAAGTAAGTAAGCATCCGAGTACCAACGCCAGCACGGAGATAATTGCAATCGTTGCAAGATATTTTACATCCTGATTCCTAATTTTCATCGTTATCACTCAATCTGCTACGCTTTAAAATGTTAATTTTTTAACATATCATACTATTCTATAATTCTACCCTAAATTGTACTCTTTTTTGCAGTAATATGTATTTTGAGACAAATACGTCAACGGAATGTAACGAACCATCTGAATTGATAAGCATCATAACGGCAAACACGCCTCGTGAATTGTTTCACAAGGCGTGTTTGCCGTTTTGTAGGAAAATATAAAGGAAAAATAGGGATAATACAAAATAGAAGGTGGACTGGTAACGGTTTAATATTTTACATTTTTACCAAAGATGGAAAGTTGAGTTAGTGCTGGGAATGGCGATGCATCATCAGCCTTATGAAGCTTTTTAAACGTAAGACTACTCGCAACATGCTTTGCAAACGAAAATGCCTGTGGACCATCCACCTTTTCAAGCGCAAATGTCTCAGAACTGCCGTCAGAGAACTCGATTGTTACATCGGTCCAATAGCTATCATGCGGGAAATCCGCGCGAATTGTAATCTCGGCAGCGTCTACTTCAACATCACGCCCAAAATCAATCACGAGCTCGGCATTCACTTCCATGTTTACGCCCCACGAATGATAAGGATAGGATCCATGACTTTTGTTTGCATAAATGCCATCCAGAACGTTGCAAGCGAAAAAAGTCGCATCATTTCGCGTCTCGACATTGGCAGACGCATGCGGATAAGCGCCATTTTCATCCTTTAAATCATGTGGATTATAGGACAAATTGCGGTATGCAAGAATCTCAAAATCCTTTGCATATCGCACAGACACATAATGTCGCTTGCTCTTAAATGCAATGTCAGATATTGCCTCCGTCCAGTTTTCAGCGAGTGGCAACTCAAACTTCCATTCGGTGCCTTTGATATAGACGAGCGTCTCGCTTAACGTCTCGTCGAGCTTTGCAACAACATATCGGCCAGGCTGATCCGTCGTGATTTTGAAATAATCACCGACTGCATATTGGATTTCCTGCGAAGCGATATATGCGAAATCATCACCATCGCCAGCGGTAGGACGCGTAAAATCCTCGTAGTCATTTTTACCACTCTTTAATGCGTCATTTGCATCATATAAAGCAATCCGTATACTCATTTTTAGTTTCCATTCCTATTTATTTCTCTTAATAGCTATATCTTAGGTTCGAGAGCGAGCACAAATCATAAAGCGAGAGCGACCCCAGCAAAGTGCACATGTGGTCGCTCTCGAAATAAACTACATCCTCTTTTAACCTTTGACACCGCCAAGCGCGATACCGCCGACGATATTCTTCGATAGCAATATATACACGATAACCGTAGGCAAGATTGCGAGCGTAATCAGCATATAAATCTGTCCCATATCGAACTTCAAGAAGTCCGCGGATCGGAGCTGCGCAATCAAAATTGGCAAAGTCTTCATGCTCTTCGACTCAAGCAAGAGAGAAGGCAAGAAATAATTGTTCCATGAATACACGAAAGAGAAGATTCCCTGAACGGCAAATGCCGGCTTCATGAGCGGTATGATGATACTGTTATACGTCCTAAATTCGCCAGCACCATCAATTCTCGATGCCTCGACAATTTCAAGCGACAGCGTACTCTCCAGATATTGCTTCATGAAGAATACTGTCGCAGGTGTTGCAACCGCAGGAATAATCAGTGGAATGAACGAATCCATAAGTCCAAATGCCATCATTTCTCTGATAAAACCAAGCGCAGATATCTGAGAAGGTACAAGCATAATCAACAAAATGAATGAAAATACCTGTGTCTTATATTTGAAATTATATACATGTATGCCATATGCTGTAAGTGCTGAAAAATACACAGAAAGTGCGGCGGTACATACAGATACGATCATACTGTTGACAAGACCTGTAATGACAGGCAAATTGTCATTATGTAGTACATGATTTAAGTTGTTCCATAGTGCTTTTCCAGGTAGCGCAGAAAACCCTTTCTGGATATCTGGATGGGAATGGGTTGCATTGATAATCAACATGAAGAATGGCGCTAGGCACAATACGGTGAAGAGAATCAATACGACATAGATTAATATTCTTTTGCCGTCTATTTTCGCAGTCATCTTGGACCTCCTTCTTGCGCTAGTACCTCAGCTTGTTCCAGTGCGGCGGCTTCAGCTTTTGCCTTGGCAGCTGCTTTTTCTTTCGCTTTCGCTTTTTTACCATCCCGATCGCTGTACATGAATTTGAATACGATGATACTTAGGATGAGTGCCAATGCAAAGAGCACAACGGAGACGGCACCTGCAAGTCCATAGTTCTTGCTATACAGATGTCTATTGAGGAACATGACGAGTGTCATAGCGGTTCGGGCGGGTCCACCTTTGCCATTTGTCAAAATCTGTGGAATATCGAACATCTGAATACCACCAATCATCGATGTGATGAATACGTAAAGCATGATTGGTCTAATCAGTGGCAATGTAATCTGTCTAAATACCTGTCCCGATGTCGCGCCATCAATCGATGCCGCTTCATATAGACCGGGGTCGATGCCCATCATCGCTGCCATGAGCAGGATTGTCGTGTTGCCGAACCACATGAGGAAGTTCATCGCGCCGACGAGTCCTCTTGTTGCCCAAGCGCTCGATAGGAATCTAAACGGTTCTTTAATGATGCTGATATCCATCATGATATCGTTGATTGGTCCATTATCGGCAAACAATGTGAAGAACAACATTGAAAATGCCGCAGCCATGATTAAATTTGGCATATACATAACGGTCTTGAAGAAGCGGTTGCCTCGTATTCGAAGCAATGGACTGGAGAACCAAAACGCCAATAGCAATGATACTGCGAGCTGTGGCACAAATCCAATGACCCACATAATCAACGTATTGCCGAGGTATTTGAGCATATCAGGATTTCCAAATACCGTCTGGTAATTTTCCACCCCAACAAACTTTGGACCAACCTGCGCCAATCCGACCATATAATTTTCAAAGAAACTATTGTAAAATGTCGATAGAAGTGGCCATAACGAGAATATCGCGTAGACGAGAAAGAATGGTGCGATAAAGATATATCCCCACTTATCGAAGTTGATTTTATTTTTGACTGTAGCAGCCTTTTCTGGCGATTGCATGATATTCTACCTCATTTAATCGTAGTAATATGCTTATTCTATTCCATTTGCAATTCTGCATTGTCATTTCATTTATACCCTGTAGGGTCGTCATTCCCGCAAAGAACACGCGGGAATGACAAATGAAGGAACTTTAAATTTTCGGCTCTATGACTTTAAATTTAGCCGTCTGCTCTGGATAAGTTTGGATATTTCTCAATAACTGCATCGAAGAAGTTATCATACGCTTCGTCTTTGCTTACCTTACCATCATAGTAATCCTTGAATGCCTGTTGTAGCGCTTCGTTCATACCTTGGTCATAAGGAGATACATTTTCCATTGATACGTTTGGTGCTACGTCTAAGAACATCTTGATGTGATTCTGTCCACCGAGGAATGCAGATGTGATACCACTGTCAGCATACTCTTCCATCGCTTTTTTATTGTTTGTGAACTTATCAAATGTCTGTGTAATTGTCTTCATTGTCTCGCCATCTGTTGTCATCTCTCTAAAGATGTCAGCAACTTCTTCTGCATTATCAGTACCTTTTGCAGCTGCGAGCCATGTACCACCCCAGTAATAATCAGCAGGACCATAACAGATTGCATAGTCACCGAAGAGTCCATTACCAACTTCGAGCTTACCACCTTCTTCAACTGGTGTCTCAAGCGCATTTCCAAGAAGTGTGAATTGTACACCCCATGTTGAATAGAAGAAACCAAATACTTTACCAGCAGGACCCTGATCTGCAGACCACTCTGTTGACCAAAGCTGTGTCTTATTGTTGTAGCCTTTGTCTGTGAAGTCCTTTGTCTGGTCAATCCACTCATCAATTGCATCATCTACAACGATTTCGTCATTTTCATTGACCCAAGGAGCTTTTACATTATTGCCAAATGTACGGAATGAATCATCATATCCAGAAAGCATCTTGTAACCTTTTGCCGATGCTTGCTCAGCGACGTCACCGAACTTTGTCCAATCCTCTAACGCTTTTTGTACTTCATCTGGATCATCTGTTCCAAGTACATCCTTTGCGATGGATCTTCTATATACGAACACGCCTGGGTTGGCTTCATAAGATGTACCCTTTAGCGCACCCTTGGAATCGGTTGCGACTTCCTTTGTATATTCGTATTGCTCAGAGAGGTCTTCGTCTGTAAGACCGAGGTCTTTCTGAAGATCCAATGTGTACTCCGTATCTACATACTTTAGAATGTAGTCAGCCTCGAGGCAGAAAATGTCAATCTTGTCATCTGCTTTTGCCTTGTCCTGATTCGGTAAATCCTGATCGAGCTTGTTCTGATAAGCATTACCTTCTGTTGGTGTGATTACCCAATTTACTTTTACATCTGGGTGCGTCTTACCATAAGTTGCTTCGTATGTCTCTTTTACTGTCTCATTCCAGCTGTAAATGTTTATAACCTTACCGCCGTTGCTCGTGCTTTCTCCACTTGACTCTTCCTTCTTGCTCCCGCAACCAGCTAGTACAGATACCACTAGCATGAGTGAGAGTGCCATTGCGATACATCTTTTAAATGTGGCTTTTTTTGATCCTTTTAACATTTTGTACCCCTTTCAATTCAATTCTCATTTTCTCAGGCAATTAAGCATTTCCAATTACTTAATGGATTAACTTAATCGATTACGCTTTTTAGAATACTACTATATCAGTTTGCTGTCAATAGATTTTTTGAATATTCGTTTCACAATAAATGTGATAATGCACACGCTTGACGGTGGGTCTCGCGCAAGCGGACCGACGCAACGCTATCTCGGTGCCGCTTACGCGGAGATGGTTCGTGGTGGTGGAATCCTCTTGTCTTGCTTTATTTCGCGAGGAACTCCTTCATCCAGTGGGCGGAGTCTTTCCATGTACGTTTTTGGGTCTGATAGTCTACGTGGATGAGTCCGAAACGTTCAGTATAGCCTGAATGCCACTCAAAATTATCAATGAGTGACCATGCAAAATATCCTTTTACATCTGTACCATCAGCAATACCTCTTTCGAGTTCCGCTAAGTAACGCTGTGTAAAATCGATACGATCTGTATCGTGGATTTTGCCGTCTAGTGAGATGAAATCCGTACCTGACTGCCCATTTTCAGTGATAAAGATTGGTTTCTTATAACGTTCGTATAAGAATTTTGGACCCCAATATAGGGACTCTGGAACAACAGGCCAGTTGATCGCTGTGCGTGGAAAGCCCAGCGGTCTCTTGACTGCTTCATATGCGGCATTTGCACCTGCCTTTATGGTATAGCCGTTGTAGATATTTTGACCGTAGAAGTCGATTGGTTCGGAGATGAGTTTGAAATCTTCATCTTTGAAGTCTGGCAAGTCTGCTTCAAAAAGCTTTAAGCCAGCTTCTGGATACTGACCGAAGAAAATTGGATCGCTCCACCAACTTACGGACCACATGTAATTTTCTTGTTCTGGCACATCGAAATAAGCTTCTCGTGCCGCATTGATGTCGGCTTCGCTATTTGTCTCTGGGCATGCTGGTGTAGATGTTGGCGCAATACCAATCTGTGCGCCAGGAACGAGAGCCCGCAATACTTGGACGGATCTGCCATGTGCCTTTAGCACATTGTGCGCCATCGTCAATACAGAACGCTTGGACATAATGTTGCCAGGCGCGTGAATGCCGAGTACATGCGCCAAACCGATGAAACACTGCGGCTCATTGAATGTGAAGAAATGCTTTACCCTATCGCCATATAGTTTTGCAACCAATTCTGTATACTCGGCAAACCATTCAACGCATTCGGGATTCTGCCAGCCACCTTTGGAAAATAATTCATAAGGAAGATCCCAGTGAAACAATGTGATGTACGGTGTGATGCCTTTTTCTAGAAGTTCATCGATGAGATTATTGTAAAATCTGACGCCATCTTCATTAATCTTGCCTGTGCCTTCTGGAAGAAGTCTTGCCCACGCAATCGACAATCGGTATGCGCCAAAACCGATATCCTTGATGTGCTGGACATCTTCTTTGTATCGGTGATAATGATCGCAGGCAACACTACCGTTGCTGCCATCTAAAATCGTGCCAGGCCTGTCACAAAAATCGTCCCAAACGGTGCGTCCTCGTTCGCCATTTTCATAACCACCTTCTATCTGGTATGACGCAGTGGCGCTGCCCCATACAAAATCTTTTGGAAAACTCATGCTATCATCTCCTTGATCCTCGCTCTACTAACTCGTTATCTAATTGTCTCGAAAGTCCCCATCTTGCCTGATTGCTGCGTATTGTGATGCAACAGATCTATGCCATGTATATTACTGCGCATTGTGATGCAACATAACCGTGTAACACATCTTTAAATAATGTCATTGCACCCGACTTAATGGATTAACTTAATCGATTACGCTAATATTATAGTTTTATACCGCATTTGTCAATGGATTTGTCAGAATTTATTTTAGAATTCGTTCACGTAATTTGTGAATTCGCACAGATGGACATTCCGCTCATTTATAATGTCCTACTACGGTCGTACTAATGTCATAAGATACAAAAGATTTAATAGGAGCGGATTTTGAGAGCTTCAGAGTTTTCTATAAAGTTTCATGCTTTATGCTTCATGCTTTATGTTCATATAAATTTGTATGAATATAAAAATGAGGCTAAATCCCATAATTGGAATCAGCCTCATTAAGCGAACCTTTATTATAATTATGACCCATCTTTCATAAGCTAGTACGAATATGCAATACAAATACACAGTAATAATACACATACGGTAGATATTTCCAAAGTCACATAGACGAGACTATTTTCCAAGTTTTCCAAGGGACTTGCCTTCAACAAGTGTTACGTCGAGCACCTCGGTCATCACCTGATTTCCTTCAGGATTCTCAATGTAGTTAATCAAATTAATCGCTGCGGCTTTGCCCATGCCCACTGTATCTTGCTTTATCGTAGTCAGTTTTGGTTCCAGCACAGACGCAATCTGAATCCCATCGTACCCGGCAATCGAGATATCCTCAGGAATACGCATATTTCTCGCTTTGAACACATTGATTCCACCAATTGTGGAAAAATCATCGGGATACAAAATGCATGTTGGTGGATTCGGCAAATCCAAAAGAGCCTCCGTCTCCTTTGCTGCAGCATCGACATTTCGATAATCTGCGATTCGGATATATTCTTCAGGAATATCCTGCTCAAGCCCCTTCTCTTTCACAAATTCAAAAAAACTATCCACACGTTTCTCCGTTACATGAGATGCCGCACCGTGAATATATGCAATCTTACGGTGCCCCTGCTCGTAGGCGTATGTCGCAAGTTTATGAACGCCATCATTGTTATTTGAAAACACCGCAAGTTTATCTTTAAATTGATAATCGATTGCAACAATCGGCAAATCGCTCTCGGCAAGCTCCCGCACTTCCGCATCTCTCATATCCATACAAACAATCATCACACCATCGAAGCCACGATATTTGCAGTGTCCTAGAAATGACATCGGAAGTTTTCCTGTTCCACGGTTATTGATAAATGTAATGTCATAGCCGAGTTTTTCCACGGTCACTTTGAAACTGTTGATAACACTCGAAAAGAAATCATGCGTGAGTCCACTTCGCGCCTCATCCTCAAATAAAATGCCAATGTTATAACTTTTGCTCGTGCGCAAGCTTCGCGCCGATGAATTGGCAAAATATCCGAGCTCCTTCGCCTTTTGTCTCACAGCGTCTTTTGTTGTCTGGCCAATATCGCTATGGTCATTGAGTGCTTTGCTTACTGTCGCTACAGATACGCCGCATGCGTCTGCAACATTTTTCATTGATACCATTGTGATCCCCTATTTCCGCGCAGTGTTTCGCTTCATAATGTTGTTTCATATTTATTTTGATACATTCTTCGTCTGTGTGGCATGATGCCTACTTTACGAAATCGATTAAGTAATTTTAATTATATACTCATATATTTTAGTATTCAACTATTATTTTAACAAAATTTAATTCAATACAAATCGGATTTTGTGAAATTTCACGAATGTGTCATCAACATACATCATTTCAAATATTGAATCTATTTTGATTGTGATGATTTTATCGGTGCATATTCATGCAAATCTGATGCATACAACGCCATCGCGATTTTTACCGCTACAATTAATTGTTATCACGATTACAATCTTGACGACCATCCACCAACACGTCATCAGCAACACGATTACATCTTCATCACTCTTGCCACACTGTCGCATTCTGCTACGAGGTGAGCACTTGCGCGACTCGAGAATAGTCTTTTTCAGGATTGCGCGTTTCGGCAATCTTGAGGAGCTGTTTCGTAATTTCTTCGTAAATGCGGACGTTGTCGACAGAGAAATCATGCTTGCAAATGTCACAATTGCTGTCGCTGTCATCACTGCCGCCGTTGCTACAATTCGCACTGCTGTTGTCATTCAAACAGTTGCCAACGTTGTTGTGGTTTTCACAGTTTTCACTGTTGTTGCTCTCACTGCCGCCATCGTGACCATTGCCATAGCTACCACGGCTGTCAGGATTTCTAAAACCATTGCTATCATTGTTATCAAATTTTTCAGATATCACTTCTTGTCTCAATCGGCCCAATTGTTCAAGATGTCCAGAGATTGTCCCTGCATCACCGCGAAGGGCTGGACCCGTGAGCGCTGCGGTCGGTCCAACGTCGACTACATTGTGTGCATTTGCGATAAATAAATGCTTCCATGCTTCTTTTGCAAACGCTTCAGGTAGCCCGCAGGTTGCAAGAATTTCTTCGCCGATGGAGGCGAGGCCGACGACGAAATTTGAGAAATATACACTTGCCGCATGATACAAAACCTTCTTATCCTTGGCAAGAATCTCCGTGTGATGCCGTAAATAGCCCATCGCATCCACCACGCGATCATATGCGCCGATGTCCCCCTCGAATGTATAATATGCATTTTTCAGCAAGTCTTCCGACGAATTATCTTTGACCGCAAGCAGCGGATGTAACGATCCGACCGTAGCGCCAAGTTCTTTCAGCGCGCAAATGTCATCAGATGTGTGCGCGCCACTTGTGTGAATAAATGCTTTGCGAGATAAATCAATCTCCCTCGACGCACTATGCGTTCGAATCTGATTGCTCACCTCGGAAATATTGTCATCAGGAACTGTAATAAAAATCAAGTCGCTCTTTTTAACGAGCGTATCCAAACTTATCCTTCCAATATCCGCTTGCTGTTCCGAAAGTGTCTGTCCGTTATGTGACCCAGTATAAGTTGTTTCCGTACCATCACCGACCGCATTATGTAAGCGACCAGATGCGTAACCAACAACTTTTGCGTCATGCTTATCTGAGTATGTGGCAATCATCGCACCAAGAGAAAGCCCAACTTTGCCAGCGCCTATAAATCCAACATTTATCATTTTTTATCACCATTTTCACTTCTTGTGCCATATGCATTATCATATGTGCGCGTATTTGAATCTCTATCTTTCGTTACGACGACATTTCCATTTTCGTCCAATAATGGGGTGAGTCCAGCGCCATAGCCACTTTGTACCATCAAATAATTGACACCTGTTTCTTTATCAATGAGAATAATCGTTGTCGTACCAATCGCAACGGAATCTCTCTCTTGGATATCGAATCTCGAATTTTTCATTTGTACCTCCATTCCACCGCCTAGCAGTAGCACAAATTCGTTATTAAAGCGGGCTATATTGCCCACACTTTTATGTTATTCTTTTTTGGAACAGTAGTACACTTTATATAGCGTATATATCATTTTATCACACTTTGCAACTTTCGTTAAAAACTGTAGCAAGCTTTAAAATGACTTAACTCGTACGCGATGTAAAAGTTGTAGATTTTCGTAATGAAAATCATGATTATGTGTCGGTATGACGATTGAGGATTTGGATCTTACAAGCGCGAAAAACTCGCGTTTTTCACATAAATAAGGGCATAAATCGGTGAAAATGTCGACTTTTTCACGCTATCTATATATTGAGCTTTTCATGTATTCGATGAAATCTGTACCATTTTTTGAAATATTTTTCAAAAGTGAAGGGTATTAGAGACAGAGATGTCGTCAAAATTGTGAATGCGTTTATGTTTGCACCTATTCAGAGCACACCTGCGTCTATGTCATCATGACAAGATCCCAACGCCAAATATGGGCAATTCTACCAAGCCTGCCTCGAGCTTTGCATCTTGATTGTAGGCTTTCATTGCGAGGCGTGGATTGTTTTTCTGTATATATACATCGAGTTTTTTCGACTTTGTATTGCCCGTTGGATTGATATCGATTGGCACGACTTCTGTTCCGATATCTACGAGAACGTCAATCGTCGCCTTGCCAGTCTTACTAAGCCAATAGGCTGGTCGAAGTTTCGATTTAGAAATGACCTGCTGCACGACAAATTGCTGTGCCAACTTCAGATATGTCTCCTGCCATGAATCCATTTTGTATAACGTCTTTATAAAATCCAATGTCGGATGTGCACCATCTTCCAATAATAAGCAGGATAATAACCCCACATCTGGTAGAAATAATTTATATGCTTTTGGATCTTCATATGATTTTAGTGGCGACTTTGCCTCTGTCACGCGGTTTATTTTATAGGTAAAATATGCACCCGAAAGCCAATCTATCGCCGGCTGATATTCGCGGATTCGCGCTTTTGAATCGATGCGACCCACCATGAATTTCTGTCCCGTTTGCTCAGGAAGGCTGGATAGAATCGCATCTATCTTCTTTGTATATTTCTTTTCGGAGCGCAATTTCGCCTCTATTTCATACTGCGTTAAGATTCGTTTTTGAATTGAGAGAATTGTATCAATCACATTTTTGTCGCGAATATGTTCTAATTTATTGGAGCTATTTACGTCATTTCTGTGAGGTGATAAATTCTGCTTGGTATCTGATGCTAATGGAGGCTGTGATGAAATCACTATGTCTGGTGCAGAATTTGCTGCCTGACTTTCGGCATATGTTGTCCGACTTTCATTATTTACTGTCTGGTTTGCAGTATCTACTATCTGACTTTCGACATATGCCAATACACATTCAGGCATACCGCCAATCGTCAAATATTTATAATAATAATCTTCGAATTGATCTTTGTGTGCATTTAAAATTTCTGTTTTTTTCTGTTGAAATAATTCGTACAACTCATCATCACCGAGTGCATGAATGAATTCGTCAAAAGTTAGCGGATACAAATCCATGACAGCAACAAGAGATGCTGGTTCTGTAATCATCTCATCCCATTTTTTCATTGCATCTTCTAATCGTGCACGTCTTGATGGTGGTGCCTCAGCAAATGAACTCGCCGCTATGATATCGATATTTGGGTTATTTGCACCAAGATATCCCAAAGCTACGAGAGCTTCTGGGCAATCTTGAATTTCATCAAATATAATGAGCGAATTCTTTGGTTTGATTGCATAACGATTAAGCAATGCATCGATAACAACCTGTGGATCGGAAGCTGTTTCAAATATATTTTCTAACATTTTCCCAATAAACTGATCCTTGGCGTGTGCTAGGACGACATTCGAATCTGATGCAGACTCAGCAAACATATCAGCATCCATAAGATTTTGCATCGAATTTTGCATTGAATAATCAAAGGACACATAAATATAATCATCGTAATATTTCTCGGCAATATACTCCATAAGCCAAGTCTTCCCAGTCCCCTTTGCACCGCGGATGACAACGGGACGATGCGACTCATGTTTCAATTTTTTTCGGACTTCTTCTATCGCAACTCTAAACAATCAATTACTCCTAATAATTTCTTTCACTTACAAATATAAAAATTGATGCGTTTTCATAGCATCTCTAAAATACAAAAAACGCGACAATTCATTGTATCACGTTTTTGTTATGAATAACTTATAAAATTCAATTCAAAATTGTTACATAAATGTGATTATCAATAACGCACTTAATACTATTTGCGATTCAGTCAGCAAGACATCTGTGGTTCACATAAAGCGTCATTCATAGTTTCATCGTAGATTCGAATCTGCAAAAAATTACATTCTAGATGTCTCACAAAAACGATGCATCACAGTTAACCCTCAATCGACAATATCATTTGACAATATCTCCGTTGATATCATTATCGATGGTCTCAGTTGACACGTCCCTATAAAATAACAATGTCCCAATCGTGGACAATGTGAACGACACGGCGCAACCAAGAATCAACCACACGAATCCTTTTCCAAGATACACAGGAAGCGTAATCAATCCAGGTAGCGCAAATGCCTTCATAGTCGCACCGCCAATTCCTATGAAAATGCCGCCAATTCCGGCAGCAATACAGCCAATAAACATCGGCTTTTTTCGCGGCAGATTGACTGCAAATATTGCAGGCTCCGTAATGCCAAGAATCCCAGACAATGCAGCCGTAAATGCCGTCACTTTAAATTTCTTATTCTTCGCCTTGATTGCAACAGCGAGACATGCGCCAGCCTGTCCAAATGGTGAAGCCGCGACGAGCGCAAATATCGTATCATAACCATTGACTGCTATATTATTGATTGCAACAGGGATGACGCTCCATTGCAAACCGAATGTCACCATAACCTGCCAAAATGCACCGAGCACGCCGCCGACCGCAACTGGCGATACCGCGATAAAAGACTTGATGCCATATGCGATGCCATCACTTACAATGGATCCGATTTGGCCACAGATATAAAGTGTAAGCAATGCCGAAATACCAACGCCTAGAAGCGGCACAAAGAAATCTTTTACCATTTCTGGGATGATTTTCTTCAATAAACGCTCAAGTTTCGACAACACAAATACGCCAAGAATCATCGGCAATACACTGGAAGTATACGTCACATGCTTCACGGGAATAAAGAATAGTTTCAACGATTCGGAGGAATCCATCGCCGACAGAATTTCTGGCATGATAATCGCAGCGGCAAGCATCATCGATGTAAATTGATCTGCTCCAAATTTCTTTCCCGCAGTCACTGCAACGAAAAATGGCAGAAAATAGAAGACGCTGCTGCCGATCGCATTGAGCACGATATAATTAAAGCTAGTCTCGGTCATCACGCCTGTTGTCGTAAGCACCATAAGCACAGCTTTGAGTATTCCGCAAGCAACGAGAAGCGAGACAATCGGCATAAAAATCGATGATAAAATATCGATAACTTTGTCGACACCACGTTTCAACGTAGTGGTAATTTTGTTGTTGTGTTTGTGACTTGAGTCGTCGTTTTTATTGTCGCGTTTGTCGTTGCGTTTGTTGTCGTTTGTGTGGCTCATACTATCTGAGGCACGCATCTCATTCTTCCTACTATCCATATTGTGACTCTCTTTCGTATTATTTGTATATTCAGAGTTATAATCTCGGATTATCCCGCACCCCAATCGTTCTGTCTCTATAGCCAACAATCCCTTTCGGAATTCTTGCAAATGACCAACGCGTAATCATATAACTTTTCGCGACGCTGTGACATTTGCCAGAAATCCCCTCGGGCATAATGATAAAGATTATCCTCTTTCGTGCGCAATCTTTACATCAATCACTATTTCGTATCGAAATGTCAAACAAATTCCATATTGTGATTATATTTTACAACAATATCTTGCCAATTATATATGGATATTGCGATTCTCACCATATTGATACGAAAAATAGCGTTAACTTGCATCTCACACGTTTTAATGCCAATTTTTTGTAATCTAATCATTTGATTCGTATGAACCGATATGAAACTACATGAACCTGCAAGAATCTGCATCCATACGACAGATTACAACTGATTCACAAAATGAATGAGAATGAATTCTCGCGCATACGGGGTTTCGACGATTTGCAGAACGAACAGATGCTGTGTTTTGTGACTTTAAAATTATCGTGAATGATAAATATAGAGCGTCGACGCAATGTATGCAAACGAATCTCCGCAGTTAGAGTGATGCAAACGAATCTCGGTAGTTAGAATAAGTCAATAATTAGGGAAAAATAGAGGTAATTCAAGTTTTTGAATTACCCCTATTTTATTTGCATTACTCTAACAAAGCAGACCATACAAGTAGATTTCTGAAGACACGAATTGCAATCGCTATGTTTTCGTTGTATCCATGATTCAACAGCTGGATTCGCCTGAATGATGCCTTTTCGTTGCAATCACGACTTTTTATACGTTGCGTCTGCGCCCATCTGACGATGGATTTCTATCGCTGTCATCAGTTGCAATCACGACTTTTTATGCATCGTATCCATGTGGATGCGCCTGATGCCATTTCCATGCGGAGCCAATAATCACCTTCAAGTCCGTATACTGCGGTTTCCAGCCTAGAATTTCCTCGGCTTTCAGTGCGGACGCGATGAGTGAACTCGGGTCGCCAGCTCTTCTCGGTGTAATTTTGGCGGGAATTGGCAGAGCTGTCACCTCGCGCGCAATGTCGATCATCTCTTTGACGGAATAGCCATCACCAGAACCGAGATTGAAGACGTTGCTTTCGTTGCCATCTAAGAGATACGCCGCCGCGCGAATGTGTGCATCGGCAAGATCCGTCACATGAATATAGTCGCGTATGCATGTGCCATCTGGCGTATCGTAGTCATCACCGTAGATGCTGATGAATTCGCGCTGACCGAGCGGAACCTGCAGAATCAGTGGGATAAGGTGACTTTCCGGTTTGTGATCTTCGCCAATATCGCCCGCCGCATCTGCGCCGCACGCGTTGAAATAGCGTAATGCCACCCATTTGATGCCATACGCATTGTCGCACCATTTGAAGAGTTTCTCCATTGCAAGTTTCGTCTCGCCATATGGATTTGTCGGCTCTGTGCGGTCGCCAACGAAAATTGGCACGCGTTCTGGCTCACCATAGGTTGCCGCCGTCGATGAGAAGATAATCTTTTTTACGTCATGTCTCACCATCGCATCGACGAGACTGATTGCGCCGCCAACGTTGTTATTGTAGTATTTTATTGGATTTTCGACGCTCTCTCCCACAAGCGAGCTCGCGCAGAAATGAATCACGACATCGATGACATTTTCAGAAAAAATCTTGTCTAAAAATGCCGCATCTCTGATATCGCCTTCGTAAAATTTCGCCTTTGGATCGACTGCCGCCTTGTGACCCGTGAGTAAATTGTCTGCAACGACGACATCGTCGCCTTTTTTAATCAATTCGCGGACTGTGTGTGATCCAATATAACCTGCGCCGCCGAGCACCAACTTGCTTCCCATTTGCATACCTCATTTCTCTAAATATTCATACCATCATATTACGATAAATTTTTACCGCAACACATCACCTACCTATAATAGTATCATAGCGCGCGCGATTCCACAAAGTCCATACGTCACAGGTTTCATATCATTTGTAATAATGATATACTATATTTATGAGATTGTCTGACTCCAGATGGCTTCAGGCAACTTCAAATGCCAATTTATCCACGTGAGCGGCTCCGCCGCAGCTAAGGAAAAGGAGACGAAAATGAAGAAGCACACAGTTACAACGTTACAGGCACAGAAACAGCGCGGAGAAAAAATCACGATGCTCACCGCATACGATTATTCTACCGCAAAACTCATGGATGAGGCAGGGGTCGAAACCCTACTCGTGGGCGACTCGCTCGGCATGGTCATGCTCGGCTATGACGACACACTTCAGGTCACGATGGAAGACATGATCCACCATTCGAAAGCCGTCAGGCGCGGCGCGGCAAATGCTTTTATTGTCTGCGATATGCCATTTATGAGCTATCACATCAGCATAGAACAGGCCGTGGCAAATGCCGGCAGACTCGTGAAAGAAGGATTGGCACATGCAGTCAAACTCGAAGGCGGGATTGAATTTGCACCAGCCATCGAGGCAATTGTCCGTGCGTCGATTCCAGTTGTTGCACATATTGGACTCACACCGCAGTCGATCAATGCTTTTGGCGGATTCAAAGTCCAAGGAAAATCACGCGATGCAGCGATCAAGCTTCTCGGCGATGCACTCGCAGTCGAAAAAGCCGGTGCGTGCATGGTCGTCATCGAAGGCGTGCCCTCTGAAATCGCATCCATTATATCGCAGAAACTTACAATTCCAACGATTGGGATTGGCGCAGGCAATCAATGCGACGGGCAGGTGCTCGTCTATCAGGATATGCTCGATATGTATGGCAATATGAAACCGAAATTTGTCAAAGTGTTTGGACATGTCGGCGCCGCGATGAAAGAGGCGTTTGCAGGATATATTGAGGAAACAAAAGCTGGAACATTTCCAAGTGAGGAATACGCTTTTGCCTCAAAACTTGAGGCGGCGGATTTGGAATTTTTGAACGAGCTGAATTTAGATAAGTAGCGGACGACATTAAGAGAGAGCATCACTCAAAGAATGATGCTCTCATTGCATTTTTTAGCAGTACACTTTTGTAAAGGAAGGCAAATGTGAGGCAAATTTTGATATCGGTCGCAACGTAAGACTAAGACTCATAAAACAATTCGTTGCATAAGCTTCAATGCAGATGGCGATGTTAAACTCATGGCAGTCAGTTGCATTATTAAGAATATAAATATAGAAAGATAATAATATGAAAGTAATACATAGCATTTCAGAAATGCGAGCAAATTTGAGGGATTCCAAATTCGCGGCGAGACAAAATCAAGTAGAAGAAGAAAGCCACGTACCACTCCGCGTCGGCTATGTTCCAACAATGGGCGCGCTCCATGCTGGGCATCTGAGTTTAGTGGAAGCCGCAAAGGCGGATAATGACATTACCGTAGTATCCATATTTGTGAATCCAATCCAGTTTTCAGAGGGTGAGGATTTCGACAAATACCCACAGACGCTCGATGCAGATTGCGTGCTACTTGAAGCGGCAGGTGTTGATTTTGTGTTTGCGCCGAACGTTCATGAGATGTATCCGAAAGGATTTTCAACCTATGTCGACATGTATGCCGATGAAGATGGCAACAGCATCACCGAAATTATGTGCGGCGCATCGCGCGAAAATCACTTCCGAGGCGTGCAGACAGTTGTCAGCAAATTCTTCAACATCCTAAATCCCGACCGCGCCTATTTTGGACTGAAAGATTTCCAACAACTTGCAGTCATCAAGAAGATGGTGGCGGATCTTAATTTCGACATTGAAATCGTCGGCTGCCCCATCGTCCGCGAAGAAGATGGGCTCGCCATGAGTTCGCGCAACATCTACCTAAGCGAAGACAACCGTGCAAATGCCACAATTTTGCATCAAGCGCTGTTGGCGACCAAAGACTACATTAAAAACCGTCTTGCAAATGGCGAAATAATCGGCGAGGCAGGAGCAGTGCGCACAATGGTAGATCACATCATGAGTCAACCCGGCGCGCGAATCGAATATGCTGTTGCGCGAGATGCAGACAATCTGCACAAATTCAGTGCGGACACAAAGAATATGATGTGCGCCGTAGCTGTGAGATTTGGCGATACACGGCTGATTGACAATATTGTGTTTGCAATCTAATCTGATTACCAATAATCGGCATCTTTTCTGCAATATCATCGATATTTCGATATTGACTGACGTGTGGCATATCCTCGTCACTTGCAATATCAACATACAACATACATACGCTATTATCAATAAAATGTGGCGCTACACTTATCCCCAATGATTGCATTCAACAATCTATTTGAATGCAATCATTGGGGATTTTGCTTTATGTGTATGTATATGTGTATGTATGTATACAACCGAGAGTACGCAAAACTAGCAATATCATCCCTCAAAAGGCTATATTTAGGGACTGAAATCCGACTTTTGCGTAAACACGAGATATAAACGTGGTATCAGTTTTAGGCATATTTGAGAGCTGCAAAGTAATACCAATCTTATATATTAGCAATTGATGCATTATTTTTCTAGGTGTGCGCTTTTACACGCTTACTGATTTTGTTGCTGTCCATTGTAATACGCGCTTTTGCTTTTTTAGATTTTTGAGTTGTGTTAAAAAGAGACTCCCTAATCTAGTGGATTAGGGAGTCTCTGATTGTGTGGATTGCACGCAGCACCTATTTCTTCCACTGTGCATAATACGTGAGATTCTTTGTGAGCTGCGTTGTGGTTGTAAGTTTCGTGCCGCCTTTCGTATACCAGCCTTTAAATTTATAGCCTTTTGGCGGCGTAATTGTTGGGAGCTTGCCAATCTTCGCTTTGTAATCTTTCTTTATTGATGATGTGCTCAGTTTCGTGCCACCGTTGGCGGAAAACTTTGCGGTTACCGTCCACTGCGCATAATAGGTAATCTTCTTCTTAAGTTTCGTCTTGTCAGATATCTTTGTGCCGCCTGATTTCGCAGTGTACCAACCTTTGAATAAGCAGCCATTACGTGTAATGGTTGGTAATTTGCCAATTGCAGTGTTGTATGTCTTCGTAATTGTCGCCTTGCTTGGTTTATTACCGCCATTTTTATCAAATGTCGCGGTGTAGGAATTAATCGCCCATCTTGCATAAAGCGTATGCGCGCCAGTTTTCTTCATCTGAGTTGCAGTCGTAACTTGCTTGCCACCTGTCTTTGCGCTTGTATCGTACCAACCTTTAAAAGTATAGCCTGTCTTCGTAGGCTTTTTAGGCAGCGCATAGTTGGCATCATAGGAGATGGACTTGCTTGTTGTCGTCTGCGTACCCCATTTGCCAGAATTTCCATTAAAGGTAACTTTGTATTTGTTGGCCGTCCATCGCGCATAGTAGGTAATATTCTTCGCGGGCATCACGGTATTCGCAGTAATCTTCGTGCCGCCCGATTTTGCGTCTGTATTGTACCAAGCGCTGAAGGTGTAGCCGGTACGCGACACCGTTGGAAGTGTGCCAATTGCCGTGTTGTATGTCTTCGTAATTGTTGCAGGTTTTACCGTACCACCACCATTTGCGGCAAAAGTCGCGGTGTAGGAATTAATCGCCCATCTTGCATAAAGCGTATGCGCTGCGGTTTTGGTCATCATCGTTTCGGCTGTGATTTGGTTGCCGCCCGTTGTTGCTTGCGTATCGAACCAACCTTTGAATGTATAGCCCGCAAGTGTTGGAGCTATTGGAAGTGAATACGCTGTGTTATATTCAATCGCCATTGTTGTCGTTGCGGAAGTTCCAAATTTTCCATTATTGCCATGATAGGTAACCGTGTGTTTTGGTGCTGGCATTGTGATACCATCTGACGATGTAATTCCGCTCGGATTGTATCCTTCTTTCTTTGCAAGACGAATCGCGCCTGTAATTTGCTCGCCGATTGCAGCATCCGTTTTGATATTGTTTGTGCTGAAATGGATACCGTCAAAGCTGTATTCTGCGCCAGTCAGTGTTGGAATTGTAACCGTATACGTGACTGCATCTGCATTTAATTTGTATGTGAGAACAGGCTTTTGAGGCGCATCTTGTTCCTTATTTTTCGTATTGATTGACAGCGTTATCGCGGTGGATTCGTTGTGCGTATCGGTTGCCTTGAAGCGAATTGCCAAGGTGATATCTTCCGGCGCGGCAGAAATATAGAGATTCGAGTCCACGCTAGATGCATATGAAACGCCACCATTGAAACTATACTCGGCATCTGGAATGGTTGTAATGGCAACCTGTTTAGGGAAATCACCGAGAAAAGCATAGTCTAAGGTTGGAATTGCCAGATTTTCCAGTTTTGGGAATCCGATAGCACCCGATGATTTTTCAGGACTAGCCAATAAATTGCTTGTCTCTTTTAGTCTTGCGGCAAATGTATGTGATGCCAGCGCGCCAGGCGTGATGCCTGTAAATACATTGGAAGACTGCCATGCGCCAGTATCCATTTTATATTCTGCGCCCGCGATTTGAGCAAGCGTATAGGTGTATTTATTGCCATTGTTCGTAGCGGATCCTGTGACATTTGCGGGGGCATTTTGCACTGCTTTTGCTATGAAATATTTCGTATATGCGGCATTTACAGTGCCCGAATAATTGCCTTTACCCGTTATGACCGCGGTGTAATCACCTGCATTCGTCTGCGTTGCACCAGTTATGGTATAGTCGGTATCTTTTACCAATGTCTTCGCGCCATCCGACACGATAAATGTTGCTGTTTGCGCTGTGCCAGTATAGGTGAGTGCGGATGCTGTGACATTTGCCGTTGAAAATGTTGAAATGGATTTTGGCGAGATGGTAAATGAAAACGTCTTGCTGCCCAGATAATCGCCGCTGCCTGTAATGGTTGCCGTGGCTGATCCTGCATTGATGTTGTTTGTGTATTGGGATACCGTATAATCCGTGCCCAGGGTCAACACTTTTGAGCCATCGCGTATTGTCAAAGCCGGATTCAGTGCGTTGCCAGTGTAGGTGACGGTGAGTGCGTCGCTCATGAGATTGCTTACGGGTTTCTTCACCGTAACCGCATAGGTCGCCGTCTTCCCTCGAGCGGCATTGGTCGCTGTAATCGTTGCCGTTCCTAAAGCGACGCCCGTTATCTTTCCATTTGCATCTACAGTTGCGACCGATGCGTTGCTACTTGTGTAGGTAACAATCTTCTGATCCGTTGTATCATTTGGCGCAAATGTTGCTGTTAACAGCTTGCTATCACCGACTGCAATCGTGCTTGACTGTGCGTTGTTCGCGTCTGCAAGGCTGATAGATGCAATCGGCTTTGGCACCTGCTTGAATAATTTAGTGGTATATTTTAGATAATATGGTAAATTATTATTCGTAAGTTGTGTAATCTCAACCGTGACATCAGCCTCTCCAGCGTATTGATATGCAGAAGAATCTGACGCGATTTTGGACCTCAGTTCGGATGGCAACTCAAATGTAAGCGCGAGGTGACTGACATTATCGATGAGATCCGCATCAATCAGTGTCGCTTGGTACACGGTGCCGTTGTAGCTGAGCGTAATATTCGGCGTCACATTTGGTGCGGTGATATCGCCTGTCTGCCAATTATAGATATAGTCATAAGTGTCATTCAGAATCACGCTCCACTGCGCTTGATCTGCCAGCGATTGTTTCGGGAAATATCCCTCGCTTGGCCAAGGATAATATGCTTGCGTATTTTGCGTTAAGTCCGCGCCATAGATGGATAAGGAGCTATATTTTGTTGCTCCTGCGCCAAATACCGCCGCTTTGCCCATCGGCGACAGGACATTCAATCGGTGACCGACACCAGGAACAACATTGTTCGTATCATCAATATAATCTTGGATGGATTCGACGATATTGTTGGTACTGCTTACATTTCCATTCCAAAAGGTATAGATGGAGTCCGTGTTGCCTGCCGTGATACCATCTTTGGCTTTATTCAGTTGCGCCGTACTCATATAACCGCTTAACTTTGTCAGATTGTCAGAAGTAAATTCGTGCGTCAGCGTATTTGCAATCTCCATGCCCGTGGAGCCATATTGACCGTAGTCCATCTTAGCATCATAGGCGGTGATGTTGCTATTCATACCCGCAAGCTCTCGGAAATAATTAATCTGCTGAATGGTCTTCGTTGCCGCATCCGCACTCAAGACACCTTGATTAAAATTAGGAGATTTCTCCAGTACAGGCTTTGTCGCAAACAGACCCGTTTTATTGTAGGTTTGGATAGAATTGTTGTATAACGTCCATGCCTCGTCAATGGTTCTGGTATTTGTGACATTTGCAGTGAGCCTGTCTGCACTGCCGAAATCTGTTGTCCAGTGTGCATAGAATGTTACGCTTCCTGTAATCTTCGTGCTCGGCGTGATTAATGTGCCACCAGCGGGTTGCGTGTACCAGCCATCAAAGAAATGTTTTTCCAGTGTCGGCGTTGGCAGCGTTGCAATCGACACGTCTTTTTCAACAAGTCTTTGTGGCTCCGTTACACTGCCACCATTGGCGTGGAATGTAACCGTGTAAAGCTGCGGTATTTGAACCTCTTGATTCAATTTGGTTATGATGTTTGGGACGTTGACGAGCCCCCAACCATAGGTGATATTGTGTGTCGGCGTAGCAGGCTTCTGCCCATTTTGTGTCGCTGTCTTTTTGAGTAAATCTAAAAATACACCCGCATCCAGCGTCTTGTTCTGATTCTTATAATATTGCTTCACCAATGCCGCAACACCTGCAACTTCGGGCGATGCAAAGCTCGTGCCATTTCCTGCGCCAGAGCCGCCGGTCTTCATGAGACTGACGACGCCCTGCCCAGGTGCGGCGATATCAACGTCTTCATTTTCATTTGAGAAATATGCGTGCTTTCCTTGATTGTCAGTCGCGGCGACAGAAATCACACCTGGATATCCAGCAGGATACGAGATGGGATCAACGGTTCCATCGGCGGATCCATACGGACCATTATTGCTCGCTGCAGCCGTGACGATGGTGCCTTTGTCGAGCCATTTTTGAATCACGGTTTCTTCCGCTGTAATGGGGCCTTCTGTCTGCCCCAAGCTGAAATTGATTACATCGAAATTTTTACCCTGCTCATACAGATAATCCAGCCCGAAAATGACATCTTCAGACTCGCCATAACCGTCATCTTCCAATACTTTGTATAGATAAAAATTGGAATTCGGGGCGATTCCAGCAATTTGCAGATTGTTGTTTTTAATCGCGCCAATAAAGGAGCTGACCATCGTTCCGTGCCCATGCGCGTCATTTACATTGTCAGAAATGGTTGGATTGGGATTCTTATAGCCATCAACAGCCAAATCTGTAAAATCTTTCGTCTCTACCACATTTGATGTATTGAAGTCATCAATGCTGTAATTAAAACCCGTGTCGAAAATGGCAAGATTGATGCCTGTCCCATCGAGATTCTCATCCCACGCGGCTTCTACACCAAGACCGATACCATTATCGGATTGTAGATTCCATTGATTGGACGCATAATACGTATCATTTGGTGGCGTCAAAGCCGAAATCACATAATTCGGTTCGATTGCAATGATGTTGTCCGGATTCGTAAATGCCAAGACATCTTCCGGCGTCTCTACCGCAACGAAATCACCAGATGCGCTCGTGCTACTTGCCTCTTCGGCTTGCGCCTCTTCGTCTACCGCTGCCGCGTCTTTCAATGTCACAATGTATCCGTTGTATGACGCATCGCGGCTCGGCTCTGTTGTGAGATCTTCGATTGCGGATAAATCGCCCGTGGCGGCAATTGCAGTTGGTGAAATCGTAGGCGATGGTATGGTCGCAGATGATGATGCTGCGGCAAGCGACGATGAAGTCGTCTCTGCGCGTGCATCCACGCCAATGCCAGATGTTACAATCGCCACGGATAGTGCAAATGCCAACAATTTGTGTAATATATGATCCTGCATAGAATGCTTCGTGTGAGTCTTCATTTTCATTACCTTTCGAGCACGGGATGCTCTGCTATGGTTCTTGTATCATGTGTAAAACGACTGAATTTTGGGTATATAGATTAATTATACCCAAAATTCAGTCGTTTTACACACGATTTGAAAATATATTACTTGTTTGTAACAACTTCATAGCAGCAAATGTCGCTATTTGGCGTTAAATCAAGTGATACTTACCTTACATCTCACCCTAATTAACCTATAATCATGTTATGCCTTGCTGTCAATGTAGTGTTAATTCTGCCTTATATCCAGCGACTACGGCGATCATTAATTCGACTGGAATATCGGAATAGTGTTCATAGGCATTTCCATCCTTATCATAGTAGATACTTTCGTAAGTATTACGGTCATAATATTCTATAATATAATTCCCGTCTTTAAGACCTCCGAATTTATACGTATCATCACCATATATATACATATAATTTGAATATTCCATTGACCCATTTTCTACCTTGTATACATATAGATAACCATAGGCATCGGTATCATCGATTGTTACAGAAATCGATGCAGCCTTGACAAGCGTTATATTGGAAAGTAGGCTTGCACCTCCTTTTGCAAGAACGATACCTGACGAACTTGGGATAGTGGAAGAATTATCGTAGGCATTTCCATCCTTATCAAAATAGGTGGACATATAGTCTCCGTTATATTCATAGTATCTAAGGATATAGTTGCCATCGGGGAGACTTCCGATCTTATATATTCCAGCTCCATCTACAGAGATCTCATAGTAATCGTTATCCCAATATGTTACCCAATAGCCATCTCCACTTTCATCATCATAGGCAATCCATTTGTAAGGTTGAAAATATCCTTGTGCATCCGGTTCAGTGAGTGCTGCTGAAATTGAGGCACCTTTGACGAGCGTTATATTTGATACAGATGTATTGCTCTCTGCCACTACGACAAGACCTGATGTGATTGGAATATCAGAATAATTTGCGTATGTCTTTCCATCTTTATCATAATATGTGTTTATATAATTCCCCGAATCATCTTGGTATCGAATGATATAGGTTCCTTGTCCAAGGCGATTCATCTGGTAGGTTCCATTTCCAGCAACTGCTACATATCCATAAGAACCTGACCAATAACCGTTACCACTTCCATCATTATAGGCAATCCATTTGTAAGCAGAAAGAGTTCCCTCTGCATCTGCGTCACTGATTGCTACTGAAATCGATGCGCCTTTGGATAATTTGATATTTGTAATATTGCTTGTCTGTTTTGCTGTAACGGTAACTCCTGCTGACTTTTCTAGATCGGAAGCACTGCCATATATGGCACCCGTATTATCATAATAGGCATCCATATAATGATTGGACCAGTCATAATAACGTATGATATAGTTGCCCTGTGGTAGACTTCCGATCTTATAAGTATTTGTGTCATCATCGTCATCGTCATAAATGGATACGGATTTTGTTTCATCCCAATAACCGCCACTACTAGAATCCTCTTCGTCAATCCATCTATAAGCTATGAGTTTTCCATCGAAATCCGCTTCATTGATTGTCACGGATATGGATCCTGCCTCGGTGAGTTCAATATTGGATTGTGTTTGAGCTTGACCTAATTCTAGGTTCGTTCCTTGATTGCTTGAGATGTCATAGCGGCTTGTATAGGTATTGCCATCCTTATCGAAATATGCACTGATATAATTCGAAGAATCATCATTGTAATAAACGATGTAATCACCTGCAGGCAGACTACCTATTTTATAGGTGCCATCGCCATTTACGGAAACGGAACCATAATTATCTGACCAATAGCCACTATTTCCATAATCACTTTCTTCATACCAGCGATATGCCCGCAAATAACCTTCTGCATCGGATTCATTGATTTCTACTGAAATGGATGCGCCTTTTATGAGTTCAATATTGGATAGCGTTTGAGCTTGACCTAATTCTAGGTTCGTTCCTTGAGTGCTTGCGATGTTATCGTCGCTTGTATAGGTATTGCCATCCTTATCATAATAGGTACTTATATAATTACCGTTATCGTCATAGTATCTCAGGATATAGGTTCCCGCATGAAGACGATTAATCTTATAGGTGCCATCGCCATTTACGGAAACGGAATCATAATTATCTGACCAATATCCACCATTTCCATAACCACTATATTCATGCCAGCGATATGCCAACAAATAACCTTCTGCATCGGATTCGCTGATTTCTACAGAAATGGATGCCCCTTTGGACAGATGAATATTGGAGACTGTGGTTGTTTGTTTTGCTATGACGATGAATCCATCGGATTCTGCGATATCACTGGAGTTGCTATATATTTTTCCATTTTTGTCATAATAGGCACTCATATAATTTTCATCATAATCGTAATAACGTATGATATATTTGCCTGGTGGTAGACTTCCGATCTTATAAGTTCCCGCACTTCCGTCATCACCATCGTCATCATCACCAATCCATACTGAATTCGAATTCGTATCTTGCCAATTTCCACCCTCGCCGGAATCATGATTTTCAACCCATCTATAAACTTTGAGATAACCATATGCGTCTGTTTCATCAATTGTCACAGACATTGAACCAGCATCAACCAGCTGAATATTAGACAATGTTGCTGCGCCCGCAGCAGGTAATGTAATCCCCGACGCGTGTGGAATCTCGCTGTTTGAATCATAGGATTTGCCCGTCTTATCATAATACAAACTTATATAATTTGAGGAAGAATCAGAGTATCTGACAATATAGTCTCCAGCGGGCAGACTCCCAATCTTATATGTCTTTGCGCCATTTACATAAATGTCATGGGAATAGGAATCCCAAGTACCCCATGAACCACCATTGCTATTATTTTCATTCTCAATCCATTTATATACTTCTAGATCACCTCTGGCATCGGCTTTATTTAATATCATAGAGATAGATGCCCCTTTGATAAGGCTGATATCAGACAGAGTTGTTGACTGCCCGTCTATGAGCGTGATTCCCGAATTGCTCGGAATTGCATTACAATCCGTGAAATCATCACCATTTTTATCATAATAGGTACTTACATAATTTGAGGAAGAATCACTATAGCGTATGATATATCTGCCTTCCTCAAGTTGGCTTAATTTATATGTCCCTGCACCATCAACGGATTTTAAACCATAATTATCTGACCAATATCCACCATTTCCATAACCACTATATTCATGCCAGCGATATGCCTGCAAATAACCTTCTGCATCGGATTCATTGATTTCTACTGAAATGGATGCACTTTTTACAAGTTCAATGTTGTCCAGTGTTGTAGCCTGTGCACTCTCAAGTGATATCCCCTGTTCATAGGATATATTGTAAGAGTCGTGATATGGATTCCCGTCTTTATCATAATATCTGTTATGATATTTCGATGAATAATCGCAATAGTTTATGATGTAATTGCCTTCGTCAAGTCCGTCTATTTTATAAGTACCCGCGCCATCAACGTATCTTGAACTATAATTATTAGACCAATAACCACCATTGTCTTCGTCACTATCGTCAATCCATCGATAGGCATAAAGGACTCCATCGGCGTCTGCTTCCGTTATTGTTACAGATATGGATGCAACACTGGATAGCTGAATATTTGCAATGTCTTTTGATTGACCCTCCGCCAGAACAATACCAGCAGACTTATCGATATCAGAGCTGCTTGAATAAAACTTACCATTTACATCATAATAGCCGCTCCTATAATTTTCATCATAATCGTAATAACGTATGATATAGGTGCCTGGTGGTAGACTTCCGATCTTATAGATGCCAGCACTTCCATCATCATCCCCGTCGCCATAGTCACCAATCCACCTTGAATAATTCATATTTTGCCAATAACCACCATTGTCTTCGTCACTATTGTCAACCCATCGATAGGCATAAAGGCCTCCATCGGCATCCGTTTCATCAATCTTCACTGATAGCGAACCCGCGTTAAAAAGTTGTATGCCCGGATAGGTTGCAACTTGAGCTGTTGTAAGTGCAAGACCTGAATCTTTTTGGATCTCATTGTCTGAGGAGTACGAATTGCCCCCTTTGTCATAGTACATACTTACATAATTTGAGGAATTATCACCATAATAGATAATATAATTCCCTGTATGAAGTCCGTCTATTTTATAAGTACCCGCACCATTAACAGATCTTGAACTATAATTACCAGACCAGTAGCCACCATTATCTTCGCCACTATCTTCAATCCACCGATAGGCAACAAGATATCCGTTGGCATCGGTTTCATTAATTTGCACGGATATTGATGCGCCCTTGCTAAGAGTGATATTTGTGACAGAAATAGCCTGACCTGCCGTCAATGTGATGCCAGATGCTTTCGGTATCTCGTCCCTAGAATCATGAGTCGCACCCGTTTTGTCAATATTGGTGCTCACATAATTCGAGGAATAATTATCATAATATATAAGATACGTGCCTGCAGGAAGTCCACTTATTTTATAAGTTCCTGCACCATTGATATATACAGATCCCCAGCTACTATACCAATATCCACCATTTTCATTGTCGTCGTCTTCAACCCATCCCTGGGCATATAGCCAGCCGCTCGCATCTGTTTCATCGATTTTCACAGATATCGATGCTGCCTTAACCAGTTGAATATTTGAAATTGTTGTCGGACTATTCAAATGAATTCCAGACGCCTTTGGAACCTCGTTGTTTGAGGAGTATGATTTTCCATCCTTATCGAAATACAGATTGCTCACATAGTTTCCGTTATCGTCATAGTAGCGAATGATATAGTTACCAATGGAAAGACTGTCAAATATATAAGTTCCTGCACCATTAACTGATGTCGATGGCATACCCACATATGACCAATAACCACCATTCGATCCATTACTATAATCAATCCACTGATACAGCTCAATGGAGCCATAGGCATCAGTCTCATTAATCGTAATGGACAACAATGTCACATTGGACCATCTTGCATACAGCGTATGATTCGACATCTGCGTCATTGCAGTCGCAGCTGTAATCTGATCACCGCCTGTCGCGGCATTTACCGTGAACCATCCGGCAAATGAATACCCAGTTCTGGTAGGATTTTCTGGAAGTGAATACTTATCCATGTAGGTAATGGCTTTTGTCGTCGTTGTACCACTGGCAAATGTACCACCATTTCCATCATAGGTAATCGCATAGCTATTTGGAGTCCACTGCGCATAGTACGTTGCATCAGAGATAGCAATCGTTGCCGTTGTAATCTCGGTACCACCAGATTTTGCAGTGTACCAACCTTTTAGCGTATAGCCATTGCGCGTTGACGTTGGAAGCGTACCAATCTCAGCACCGAAAGCTTTATATATTGTCGATGGATTGGCGGTACTACCACCATTTGCATCAAATACAAGTGCAATTTGCGTCTCATTTTTCCATCTAGCGTACAAGGTATGATTCGTTGTCTTATTCATCGTTGTTGATGTTGTCACTTGCGTGCCGCTCGCATCGCCAGACTCTGTAAACCAACCGATGAACGTATAATTCGCTTTCGTTGGTTCTGCAGGCAATGAATATTTGCTGTTGTAAGCAATTGATTTGGTTGTTGTCGTCACACTACCAAATGCACCAGTATTTGCATCATAGGTAACCGTATAAGTGTTGGCAATCCACTGTGCATAATAAGTGATATTCTGTGTGACAGGCTCTGTTGCATTGATTGGCGTGCCGCCGACGGATTCCGTGTACCAACCATTGAATAGATAGCCTGTTTTCGTCACTGCGGGAAGTATGCCAATTGCAGTATTGTAGTCCTTGCTGATTGCCACAAGCGTGGCAGGCTCACCACCCATTGTGTCAAATGTCGCAGTATACTGATTGATTGTCCACTGTGCATAATAGGTAATATTCTGAGTGACTAACGTTGTTGCCTCAATCTTTGTGCCGCCTGTTGCTGCCGTGTACCAACCATTGAATGTGTAGTGTGCGCGCGTAGGTGCCGGAAGCGTGCCAATTGCGACATTACTATCTTTAGTAATGGATGAAGGCGTGACAGGATCACCACCATTGGCATCAAATGTCACCGTATATTGATTGGCTGCCCACTGCGCATAGTAGGTTACATTCTTCGTGATTAAAGTTGCCGCGTCTATCTTGCTGCCACCTGTCGCTGCCGTATACCAGCCATTGAATGTGTAGCCTGTCTTTGTTACAGTCGGCAATGTGCCAATTGCGGTATTGTAGTTTTTCTTGATTGTCGCAGGAGAAACGGTGCCGCCGCCATTGGCATTGAATGTCGCAGTATACTGTTTGATTGTCCACTGCGCATAGTAGGTTACATTCTTCGTCAATTTCGTCGTGGCATCAATCTTCGTACCACCTGATTTTGCAGTGTACCAACCCTTGAGCGTATAGTTTGCGCGTGATACAGTCGGCGGGGTACCGATTGCTGTATTGTAGTTTTTCTTGATTGTTGCTGGCTTAACCGTTCCGCCACCATTTGCATTGAACGTTGCCGTGTACTGGTTAATTGTCCACTGTGCATAGTAGGTTACATTTTTCGTAATCTTTGTTTTGGTTGAAATCTTGCTGCCGCCTGATTTTGCAGTGTACCAACCTTTGAATTTATAACCAGTCCTTGACACTGTCGGTAGCTTGCTGATTGCTGTATTGTAGTTCTTCTTGATTGTTGCAGGCTTAACCGTCCCGCCACCATTTGCCTTGAATGTTGCGGTATATTGGTTGATTGTCCACCGTGCATAGTAAGTTACGTTTTTCGTCAATTTCGTTGTGGTCGAAATCTTCGTGCCGCCTGATTTTGCGGTATACCAACCTTTGAGCTTGTAACCCGTCCTTGTCACTGTCGGTAGCTTGCCAATTGCTGTGCCGCTATTCTTCTTGATTGTTGCGGGCTTAACCGTACCACCGCCGTTGGCTTTAAATGTTGCTGTATATTTCGTTGCCAAAGTGGATACAGAACCTGCGGCAGTTTTTGTATCTTTTGAAGATGGCGTTGCCGCTGGGGCTGCGGGAGCTGACACTGCTGCCGAATTGGATGTAGATTTTGTTGTCGGTTGTGTCGGTTTTACCGGTGTTGTTGGTTTGCTCAGCGCCGTTGGCGTTGTCAGCGTTGTCGGCGCTGTCGGCGCTGTCGTCGCAGCATCGTCTTGAGTTCTCGTATCTCTTAAAATGGGACTGGATTCTGATGCAGGCGGTACTGCGTCAGATGCATCATCTGCGGAGGCAACCACAGGCGTATCACTGACGACGTCATCTATCCCAATAGCAGACCAGCTCGCAAAGAGCTCCTGATCCGTTTTCAATGTGAATGCAGACGAGGTTGCTACCTGAATCGCATCGGCAACATCTTCAGAAGTAAACCAACCCAGAAAATCATATCCTGTCCATGTTGGATTTTCGGGAAATGTATAATTCGCATCATATTCTATTGATTGCGTCGTTGTGTGCGTCTCACCCCAACCACCTAAAATTGCATTGTAGGTAACGATATAGGACTCGGAGGACGGTATCGTAATCGATATTGGTTCAGACGCAGTAGCGCCATCATCACCAATTGTGATTGCTGTACCCGTTGCATCAGAGGTAGCATCTGGAGATAAAGCTGGAATCTCCGTAGCTACTCCACTAACATTTGTATTGTCTTGTGCCCCTGCATATGCCGTGAGATCTGGGCTGATGATGCATAAAACCATCAACAGTGCCAATAATGATGCGGTTGCCTTTCGAAATCTTCGATGCCTGTGAGTCATGATGTCCTCCTTTGTGAAATAATATAAAATAAAACGCACTTACATAAGAGATTCCTCCCTTACACAAGTGCGTCAATATTCAGAAAATACAAGCTATATGCTGCAATAATAGATATTCTGTGCATCGTCATATCCTATGTTGCTAAAGTTAAGCAATTCAACAAATTGCGATAACGATTCAAATATTATATCAGATATACCCTATTTGTGCACACAATTCAAAAAAAATATTACTATATTAATAACCAATCGATTGCATTAAATTGTCTGATTCCATCAAAGTTATTCCCTGCGCCAATGTGATCAAGCGTAATTAGATATTTTGGATGGTTGTCTTTGACTTTTATTAAAGGTGCTATTTCTCTATGAAATACATCTTCATCTAAAACGGATAAAGCAACTTGATAGTATTCCACGAAGCTACCTTTCACAGCAACAAAATCGATCTCACATGATTTCAAGTATCCTATCGAGACATCATATCCTCGGCGCTTTAATTCAAGAAATATGATATTTTCAAGCACGTGACCCAAGTCCCTTGTATTATTAATTCCTGCGATTTGATTTCTTAACCCGACATCAACTGCATAATATTTCTGGAGTGTTTTAAGATGTTCTTTCCCCTGAATATCATATCGTGGACTTTCGTAGAAAATCTGCGCTGCCACGAGTGCATCGATATATTTATCAACCGTATTATTTGAAACTTTTGTGCCATTTGAAGTAAGTGTGTTTGTGACCTTACGCGAAGAAATCAGATTCCCAACTGAATCAAGCAAAAATTTTGTTATCAAATTAACGACCCTGACATCTGTTATCTTTAACCGTGTTACGACATCTTTCAAAATGATAGAATCGTAAATGCCTCTCATATATTCTAGCAAGCTTAAATCATCGTCCATTCTTGAAGCATATGGAAACGAACTTTTTAGATACGCATTGAAAATGACTTCATTGTTTTGTTGCGCTAATTTGTTGTCATTAATCTCTAGCAAATTTTTATATTCCTTTAATGATAATGGCAACATCTGCAGCTCCACATATCGCCCTGTAAAGTATGTCGCAAACTCACCACTTAACATATAAGCATTGGATCCCGTTATGTATATATCCACATGATCTAATGCAAAAAGTCTGCTTACAGCACGATGGAACTTGTCCACATTCTGTACTTCATCTAGGAAAATATAATTCATTTTATCTGAATTCAATTGTGGTAAAAGATACTCAAATAGTTTTTCTTGTGTGCCGATATCAGAAAATTTCGGCAAATCAAAATCAATATCTA
>JAISJM010000118.1 GCA_031261525.1 Eubacteriales Family XIII. Incertae Sedis bacterium | reverse complement strand
CATCGATAATCGATATAATGGTGCTAATATTACATACGTAGATCTCGCAGACGGTGAGACAGAATCGGGGGAGAGGATTATTGCATTGGATTTAGCAGACAGTGATGCAATTCATGATTTTGCAGCAGGGAAACAGTTTGACATAGTGATTAATTGTGCAGCAATGACCAATGTGGACGCATGTGAGACTGACACGGTCACGGCACTTAGAGCCAATGCGATTGGGGCAAGGAATATTGCGACATTTGCAAATCTTACTGGCGCAAAAGTGGTTCATGTATCTACAGACTATGTCTTTGCTGGGGATGCGGATGCCCCGTATTCTGAATGGGATCTTCCCGCACCAAATACTGCTTATGGGAAATCAAAATTACTTGGTGAGAAGTTTGTGAGAGAAGTGGAACCGAATTCGTTTATCGTTAGAACTTCTTGGCTGTATGGTTATATTGGGAATAATTTTGTAAAGACTATGAGCCGTCTGGCAAAAGAAAAAGAAGCCATTACTGTTGTCAATGACCAGGTTGGAAATCCAACCCACGCAAATGATTTAGCTCATCACATACTAAAGATTGCCCTTACCGATGAGTATGGCATCTATCACATCACAGGTCAGGGAATCTGCTCGTGGTTTGATTTTGCCACAGAGATTATACGCCTATCTGGTGAAACTTGTACAGTAAACCCATGCACAACAGCGGAGTATCCAAGCAATACGCCCCGCCCCGCATATTCTGCAATGGATCACCTGATGCTCAGATCAACAGTGGGCGATGAGATGAGAGAATGGCACGTTGCATTAGAGGAATATATGAAAAATTGGAGAGAAGATATTGTTAGATAATACAAAAGAAAGATTAAAACGGGCATGTGTCTTTGTGTTTTTCGATGAAGATGGCATTGCGGATCGTTGCATTGATTATTACCTAAAGGCACTTCACGATGTTACGGAACGTATCATCATTGTTTCAAATAGCAAAATTAATGCGGATACGAGAGCGCTATTCCAAACACACACAGATGAAATTATTGTCAGAGACAACGTAGGCTATGACATCTATGCATGGAAGACTGGTCTTGAACACATAGGTTTTGACAATCTAAAAGATTATGATGAAATTATTCTTGCAAATGATAGTGTTTTTGGTCCAATCTATCCGCTACGCGATATGTTTGATGTGATGACCCCCAAAAATCTGGATTTCTGGGGTGTTACAAAACATCCACAGCATGATGAAGATTTTACTGAAAAAAATACACATGGGTATCTGCCAGAGCACATACAAAGCTACTTTACAGTGTTCTCAAAGTCCTTACTAGGTACACGTGATTTCGCGGATTTATGGAATACCCTTCCACCTATAAACAATCTGCAAGATGCAATTGGAATATATGAAACAGCGGTAACAAAGTATTTCGCGGATCGCGGTTTTATATACGGTGTATATGCTGATGCAACTGAAATATATAGCAATTTTAAAGACAATACGATTCTTTTGCCATTGACGCTCGCTAAAAAATATAAATCCCCATTTGTCAAAGTGAAACTCTTTTCAAGAGACCAGCATGAGTTTAGTATGGCTGAAGAAGTCGCAGCGTTGCCTGCATATATTATTGGGCACACAAATTATGATATTGGGCTCATATACGAAAAAGCTCTTAGAAAATTTGAACAATACGATTTATTCAAGGCACTAGATTTGACCTATGTAATGTCAGATCAATATACTACAAAGGAGCAACACCATTTAAAATCTGCATTGATTTTGCATTGTTATTTCGAAGATTTATTTGAAGAAGACTTGGACTTTGCAAAGACAATGCCGGTGGATACAGATATATATATCACAACGATTTCCAATAGTAAAAAAGATAGTATTGAAAAAGTATTTTCGCAACTACCAAATCTAGTGGAGGTAAGAGTTCTCCCAAATAGAGGTCGCTCTGAATCGGCACTGATTGTTGGGATGAAAGATGTCATTGATACACACGATGTGGTTTGTTTCTATAAGGAAAAAAAGTCTGTACAAGATAAAGAGCCTTCTTCGATTAGAAGTTGGAGCAATAAAATTGCCAATAATTTGATGGCTAGCAGTGAATATGTACACAATGTCATCTCTTGTTTTGAGGATAATCCGTATATAGGAATGCTGTCGCCATCGCCACCAATTGGTGGTAGAATGGTTGAATTTTCGGGTCAACTCGACTGGTCAGAAAAAAATGCAGAAAATGTGATTAAATTGGCGAAAGAAATTGGTTTAAAGACAAAAATCACAATTGAGAACCCACCATTATGTCCCCTTGGAGGAAGCTTTTGGTTTAGGTCGGTAGCCTTAAAAAAGCTATTTGATTATGGGCTGACATACGATGATTTTCCAGAGGAGCCAATAGAGACAGATTTTACGATACTTCATGCAATTGAGCGAATTTATCCATTTGTTGCTCAAGATGCTGGATATTTCCCCGCTTACGTATATAATAGTAGTGATGCTGCAAAGGAACTTGCTACACATCAATTATATATGAGAACCTTTAATTGTTGGGCAAATAAAAGAGGTATTCATACATATAACTACCTTACGCTTATCAATATGATGAATGAATCACCGATAAATGAAAGACTCCTTCATCATATTTGGAGAGTAATAATTAAAGTAATCAAAAAAATAACACGACCATTTCGTAGGAGGTAATAGGAAATGATGGAACACGGAATAAAAATAACTTTGAAATATTTATTATTGTCGCTAGGAATGATTGTTGTCGGATTATGTATTACAACAATAAGTGCGCATGCAGATATTGCAAAACTTGGTACGAATTCTTGGGATCCAGGTCTTAAATCACAACAATCGAATTATAATCAAAAAGTCCATGCATGGGGGTCTCGCTCTACACAGGGAATGTGGGGGACAAGCGGGGTCAACTATCAAGCTGGTGCCACAACTGTATATACAGGTAATAAAAGTGGTTATGTATCATACCGCATGAATGCAACATATGGTGCAAATGATTTAGCAGTGAATTCCGGAACATATGGCTCTGGTAGCGGATACAAAGGGTTCATTCAATTATGGAATGATTCTCAAAATGTTATCGCAATCGGTTTTATCCATGATCCTGGAGTATCTCCAACAGGCTATACAATCATGGTCGAGGGCATGGCAAATGGGAAACCTGTTGGTGGCTATTGGCCGAGCAATGCTATTCATGGAAATGGACATACCTTTGAAGTATGGTGGAATGGCAATACGGTTACTGTGCAAATTGATGGTTTAGCAAGCACTCGCTTGAGTTATCCAGTAAAATCAAATCATCCGTCTATCTCATTCTTGGGTGCCGCTAGAAATACTGGTGATGTTGTCGATGTTACATTTGATGGAATCACGTTTGGCTCAGGTTCCATCAAAGCTGAGAAAATTAAAGCGCCAGCGGGAAAGCCCTATGCAACTTATGATGCGACATTAAATGTGTCTGGAAGTGGTAAAGGTTATAGCGGATATGTCAATATTCATGATTCTAGTGCGAACCCGTCTGCCATTGCCTTTGGTATTCAAGCTGATAAAGGTAATGCGCTATCCAAAGGAAAGCCAATGTACACATTTGAAGTTGTTAACCATGGAAAGACCTACTATCAATATTTTAATACAGCACCTAAGGGAAAAAACATAAAAGTTTCTTTAAAATGGTGGAAAAGTAAGAACACTGCAATAGCATATGTCAACAATAAACCAATTGGCATTACAACCATTAACCTAAACCCTCGTCTATTTTTCAATGCAGAAGCAAATGGAAAGTCCAATGGCGACAAAGTAAATACGAAAGTAAAAAATATTAAGATAGGGGTCGGCAATAACTCGGCGACATATGGGCTAAATGGCACATGGAATACTGCAGGTGCTGGCTTTAATATGCATGGTCTACAGGCAAAGGTTACATCAGCGGGTAGTGCAAAGACATCTGGGAACTACAATACACATGGTCAACTATCGTACAACAAATCTATTGCGATTACAGGGACGGTTAGTGGTCTACCGAGTGGTCACGACTGGGATACTGATTTAGTGGCAGGGATTGGCATGATTGCGCAGTACTGGAACGGGAAATAAGAAAAATATTATAGGTGTAAGAGGAGTATATAAGTGGTAGCATCGTTTCGTAATTTTTTACATTACAAAGAACTATTATTTGAACTTGTCCGTCGTGATTTTATCACCAAGTATCGTCGATCGATTTTAGGCATGTTGTGGTCATTATTGAATCCACTGGGTATGATGCTCATCCTAACAGCGGTATTCTCGCACCTTTTTAGAGGTGGAATTGAGAATTTCCCCGTATATTTGATGTGTGGTACGGTTATTTTTAATTTTTTTAATGAGGCAACCTCGGTATCGATGGGGTCTGTGCTCGGCAATGCATCTTTGATTAAGAAGGTATACGTACCGAAGTATCTTTTTCCAATGGCAAGCATTTTCTCTAGCTTTATCAATCTAGCAACCTCTTTTGTTGCGCTTATTATCGTCATGATTGTGACGAAAACTGCCGTTGCATGGACAATTCTACTATTTTGGGTACCAATAGTCTATGTGTTTGTGTTTGCATTAGGTCTGGGGCTCTTCTTATCAGCTCTCGTTGTATCATTTAGAGATATGCAGCATTTATATGGAATCCTTGTAACTGCATGGATGTACCTTACTCCGATTTTTTATCCAATAACAATGCTTCCTCCTTGGTTAAGACCGCTTGTGGGTGGAGTCAATCCGCTAGGAGTTATTATCGAGATGTTCCGTGATTTCGTCTTAAACGGTATAATGCCAGATCCAATGCTTCATGTAAAAGCACTTCTTTGGTGTGTGGCTGCAATGACGCTAGGGCTAATTACATTTGTGAAGCAGCAAGATAGCTTTATTTTGAAGATATAATATACTACAATTATGTTGAAATGAGGAAAGTCCCATTTGGGAGATTGGTAATAAATAAATGAGTGATACAATAGTTAAGGTTGAAAATGTCGAAATTATGTTCCGCCTTTATCGTGAACAAGTGCACAATCTCAAGGAGGTCGTAATCAAAAAGTTGAAAAGGCAATTGGCTTATGATGAATTTTGGGCACTTCGTGATATTAATTTTGAGGTGAAACGAGGCGAATCTGTCGCACTTGTTGGGAAGAATGGTTCAGGTAAGAGTACTTTGCTGAAGACAATTGCTGGTGTGTTGAAACCAACGGCAGGTACTGTAACTTTGGGGGGGACGGTTGCGCCTATGATAGAGCTTGGCGCTGGGTTCGATTTTGAACTGACTGCCCGAGAAAATGTCTTCTTAAATGGTGCAATCTTGGGATATCCAAAGGATATGATGCAAGAAAATTATCAAAAAATTGTTGAGTTTTCGGAACTAGAGGAATTTATGGATGTCCCTGTAAAGAATTTTTCTTCTGGTATGATGGCACGACTTGGATTTGCAATTGCGACCATCTATACACCAGATATATTAATTGTCGACGAGATATTATCCGTAGGCGATCAAGCGTTTCAGCTAAAATGCCAAACGCGGATTGATGAGATGTTGTCGTCAGGAACAACACTGTTGTTTGTCTCACACAGCATGGAACAGGTGAAACAAGTGTGCAATAGAGCGATTTTATTAAGTCACGGGCGAATGATTCTTGATGATAAGGTTGATACAGTATCATATTGCTATGATGAGATTTAGCAAATTTAAGTTAACTTCGTGGATGGGAGTATTTAATGACAGATGCAGTAAAAACGGTTGCGGCATATTATCATAGGTTGAATAATGGTGGTGCAGAAAAGGTTATGGCGAATCTTGCCAATATTTGGATTGCATCAGGTTATCGTGTAATTTTGTTTACGGATGATGAGCCATCTGATGATGATTATTTTATCAATAAGAATGCCGTAAGAATTATACTCCCAAAATATACACCCGAAATATCTCATAAAGACCGTGCTGATGCACTCGTAAAGGCAATCGAAACCTATGATATAGACATCTATATCAATCATGCATGGGAGAATCCATATGTCATGAAAGATGTGAATATCATGAAAAAACATGGAATTCCAGTTTCTGTGTATGCCCATGGTTCATTTGCGTACATGCTTTCATGGCCATCGGCAACTTATTTTACGATGCCAGAGATTCTTGGTAGCTATGATGGAATCATTTGTTTATCGCGTGTTGATCAGCTATATTGGAGCACATACTGTAAATATGTTAAGAAGGTAATTAACCCAATCTCAGTAGAAGTAAACCGAACGAACAATTTTGCAAGAGATAGTTCAGAGATTCAATTGATATGGGTAGGGCGATTAGAATTTAGAAAAGGTTATCTCGATTTAATTTCTGTCATGGAACAGGTGATTCAGAGATATCCAAATGCGATACTTCATATTGTTGGTGCGATTAATGAAAATGACTATAATCTGTCTTTCGAAAAATCGATAGTGGAAAAGAACCTTCAGAACAATATCATTCTTGAGGGATACCATAAAGATATCAGCGCATACTACCAATCCTCAGATATTTTTGTCATGACTTCTGTCGCAGAAGGTTTTTGCTTGGGTCTTCTTGAAAGTAAGGCATACAGCCTTCCAGCAGTTGTATATGATTTGCCAAATTTAGAGATGCATATTGAAAATAAAGGGATGATTAAAGTTGAACCTTATGATACAAGATCAATGGCTGATGCGATATGTAGTTTAATTGAGAATGATTCCTTGCGCGGACGTCTTAGCGAAGAGGCATATAAAAGCTATAGCGAATATGAAAATATTAATCAAGGAGAGATTTGGGATAAGATTTTTAATGATATCATAAAAGGAAATGATACCCCTAGTATTCCAGATGAGAGACAAATACGTAAGAACATGCTAGATACGCTTCGATTCTATATGAAGATGGGCGCAGACAATCTGAAATCAAATTATATACAAACCGTGAATCAGCAGCATTCCGAAATCACTCGTCTATCTGGCGAAGTAAGCCGTCTGACCGACAATGTTGAGTGGTATAGAAACTCAACATCATATCGAATCGGACGAAAGATTACAAGATTTCCTGGGATGATTAAGCATTTCGTGAAACGATAGAATATTGAATAGTAATAATAGATATACAATAAAAATAACAGTAATTGCATACTATCTTGCATGGGCAGTCAGTGTCTGTGTGTCATCAACGATATTGATTGGTTCTCACTGGGTTGTGAATCGATTTGGCAATATTTCAATAGATGCAATTATATATGAACTCTCTCAATCTATGGAGGGAGTTGATTCTGCACAGATACGAAACTTTGTGATCTGGTGTCTAATTCCGATTATCATATCTACGGTAATTGGCATATTATTATCAAAATTTTTTTATCGAATCTACTTAAGACGTTTTCATAAACAAGCTGTAAAATCTTCTATGAAAGGACAAAAACGTGCTTTGCAGTCAGCGATGTGCCTGATTCCCATTGCATTGCTTTGTGTATCCGTGATTGGAATTCCGCCAGAGTTACATTTAAAAGAATACCTACTCTCGTATGGGGCACACTCAGATTTTATTGAAGAAAATTATTTTGATCCAGATGATGCGGAGATTGTGTTTCCTGATACGAAACGGAATTTGATTTACATTGTTCTCGAATCAATGGAATCTACCTATGCCTCTAAAGAGATTGGGGGGTCCTATCCTGATAATATAATTCTGAATCTTGCGAAATTGGCAGATGACAATACTAGTTTTAGCAATACGGATCAGCTTGGAGGTGCAATTCAGCGTAGCCCAACACGAGGGAATCTAGCTGGTACGGGCTGGACTGTGGGGGGACTTGTAAATGAATTTATGGGGCTCCCACTGAAGACGCCCGATGACATGGAGACTTCTTATGGTGGTGATTACGCTTTACTTCCGGGAGCGATAGCCCTAGGTGATATTCTGCTAGAAAACGCTTATACCAATGAGTTCTTGTGTGGCTCAGATGCATCTTTTGGTGGACGACGTGAATTTTTTAGAGACCATGGTGACTATATCATCAAAGATTTGCTTACTGCTCCAGCAGATGGAATCATTGAAGATGGCTACAAAGTTTGGTGGGGATTTGAGGATGAAAAACTATTCAAATATGCAAAAAAGGAATTAACGACTCTATCAACTAGGAATCAGCCATTTAATTTCACAATGCTGACCGCCGATACACATTTTGAAGATGGCTATGTATGCCGATTATGTGAAGACAAATATGATTCGCAATATGCAAATGTAATCGCTTGTTCTGATAGGCAGGTTGCTGGTTTTGTCAGTTGGGTTCAGCAACAGGACTTCTATGAGAACACAACCATTGTAATTGCTGGAGATCATTTAACGATGGATACAAATTTTTTTGAGACATATAATCTTGATAAAGATTATATTCAGACTGTTTACAATGTAATTATTAATCCAGCACCAGCGTTGATTGCAGATGATACTACAATTTATAAAAAAAATAGAGCTTTTTCAGCTTTTGATTTGTTCCCAACGACTCTGACTGCAATGGGTGCAACATTTTCAGGAAATCGTTTAGGGCTAGGAACAGATCTTTTTTCAGGTAGTCCAACAATTATCGAAGCCGATGGAATCGAAATAGTTTCTGCTGAATTACCAAAAAAATCAGACTTTTACAATGAGCGTTTACTTGGAAAAAATGACAGTACTAATTGAATGTGTTAAAATATGAATAAAGGAGTGAATCTAGCAGGAGGAAGTGTTATGAAAAGACATTGTACGAATGGACTCAGAAAAGTAGTGGCGTTGCTGCTGACCGTTTGCATGGTGTCATCATTACTCATGATACCTTCGCTTGGTGATGTCACGCCTGATGCGATAGAGACAATTGAAGAAGATTTCACCACGCCAGAAGCCATTACAACACCTGAAGACGTTGTGACGCCAGAAGCCGTTATGATACCTGAGGAAGCTGTACCCGAAGAGATTATTGTTGTCATGAAGGACAACATCTCAGAAGAGCAAATTGTCGAATCGGTAGAAGTTCAAGATGAGATTCTTGAGGTGGAATCACTCAACAATGATGAAAAAATTGTCGTCATTGAGACGAGTGGTGACGTGAATGAGACAGTTGCAGAATACAATGACAATCCCAATGTGGAATATGCGCAGCCAAATTACCAATATACGATGCTGGCAGACACAAATGATTCGTATTTTAAAGACCAGTGGGCACTACAAAAGAAATTTGTAACAAAAGTCAACGAAGCATGGGGCGTTATCCCGATGCCATCTACGAAGGTGCGTGTTGCTGTTCTTGATACCGGTGTTGATGTGAATCATCCTGATTTGGTTGGTAGTGTCAATGCGGCATTGGCGTACAATGTAAAAGATAGTTCATCAAATGTCAAGGATCCATATATTGTTGGCGATGATGAGCGCGTTGGACATGGGACACATGTCGCAGGAATTATTGCCGCTAGTGCAAATAATTCTCTCGGTGTCGCAGGAGTCTCTGGAAATCGAGCGGAGATTGTTCCAATTAAAGTCTTCTACGAATACAAAGGCATGTTTACAAGTGATACGTCGATGCTCATCAAAGCATATAACAAAGTCCTTTCTTCAAAGTGCAAAGTTGTCAATATGAGCGTAGGCATCTATGATTATTATGATCAAGCGCTCTATGATGCGATTCAAAACGCACGCAATAAGGGCGTTGTTACGGTAGCTGCTGGCGGAAACTACAACACATCGTCGGCATGTTATCCATCAGATTTTGACAATGTCATTTCTGTTGTAGCGACTGATAAATCCAACAATAAAGCAAGTTTTTCTGATCATAATTCCTATAAGGATATCGCAGCGCCAGGCGTTGATATCCTAAGTACATTGCCTACCGTATCCAATCCTGCGGCACCATATGGCTATGAATCAGGGACTTCAATGTCTGCACCCTATGTATCAGGTGTTATTGCATTGCTGTTTTCGCTATCACCAAATCTTACACCTACAAAGATTGAACAATATCTTTATAGTACGGCAACGGATAGAGGGGCTGCGGGTCGCGACAATAACTATGGATATGGCATTGTCAATGCGCTTTCTGCAGCACGTATGATTAGTTGCAGTATGTCTACAGGCAGTGTCAACATTGCGGCAGGAACCTTTCAGGCAAATGTCGCAACAGGTTCTTTAACAGGCGTAAAGGAAGTAGAAGTGGCAATTTGGTGTGATAAGAATCAGTCTGATATCAAATGGTATACAGCTACGAACCAAGGAAGTGGCAAATACCGTGTCAATGCCAATATATCGAATCACAAATATCATTACGGTACTTATCAAGCACATACCTATATTACCATGAACAATGGTGTGAAGTTCAATCTTGCAACAGCTAGTGTGAAATTTGCGGAGCCGAAAGCTGCGATATCTGCGACACTAAATAGTACGCAAAAGATGATTTCTATTACAGCAGACAATATCATAAAGCAACCAAGCGCAAAGAAAGTAGAATTTGCGGTTTGGGGTAGTAAAGATGGGCAAAATGACCTAAAATGGTATACTGCTACAAAGGCGAGCAATGGGAAATATACGCTGAATGTGCCTGTATCAAAGCATAAAGAGATTGGCGCATACAGCATCCATGTCTATGTCACAAATACTGCAGGCGCAAGTTATTATGCTGGTGCTACATCTGTAAAGGTTGCAGGTCCATCTGCAACAGTCAAAGCGCAGTCGATTAACTCCGCAAAGGGAACATTTCAAATTAAAGTGTCTGGTCTCAAAGTTCCATCTGGTGTGAGCACCGTTCAGATTCCAACATGGTGTTCTTCTGATCAGAGTGATATCGTATGGTACAAAGCAACAAAACAGAAAGATGGAACCTTTCTTGTCAAAACAAGTGTGTCCAAACACAAAAATCATTATGGCACCTATAAGTCGCATGTCTATATACAAGCGGCAAATGGCACATATGGTATTGCAGGGACTACTTCCTATTCTGTGAAGGCGCCTGTTGTCAAGATGGTTGCATCACTAGATAGTGCACATAAGAAGATTTCTGTGACGGCAAGCAATGTCTTAAAACTACCTGCTGCAAAGCAAGTTGAGTTTGCGGTGTGGGGCAACCCAAGTGGCCAGAATGATATCAGATGGTATAAAGCAACAAAGACGAGCAATGGAACCTATAAATTTACAGTGCCAGTATCAAATCACAAAGAGAAGGGCATCTACAATATTCACGCATATGCGACGCATCCAACAAATGGCTCAAAATATTTTGTTGGGTCGATAACGGTGAAAGTATAGGGGTGAAAGATACTTGCTTGCTGTGACATTTGCATAGAAAGTTTCACTTGAACAAACTCACAATCTGTTATATAATAATTAGGTGTCCGTGCTTCGGTACGGACACTTCGTACGCTTATATACATTTTATAAGCTCTCTGCCTCGGTATGAGATCGAGGCCAACTGTCCAAAGGGAGGTAAACACATGAATCGTTATGAATTGCTGTTTATCATTTCGTCCACACTTGACGATGCTGCAAAGCTTGACACAATTGAACGCGTAAAAGCGATCATTGCTGATGGTGGCGAAGTGACAAAGGAAGATGTGATCGGAATGAAGAAGCTCGCGTATCCAATCGAGAAGAAGAACGAGGGATACTACGTGCTCATCAATTTCAACGCACCGGCAGATCTGCCAAAAGAGCTAAGTAGAAGACTTAGAATCTCTGATGCTGTTGTAAGACACATAATCATTAACAAAGATGATGACAAAGACGTCGCATAAAGACGAAAGAGGTACGCTATGAATCTTGTGATACTTATTGGGAATCTCGCGAGAGATCCAGAGACTAGATATTCGCAGTCAGGTATGGCTATTACTAATTTTACCGTTGCAGTAAATAAGCAGCGTGCAAATGACGGCACTGGACCGACAGCCGATTTTATACGCGTGACTGCATTTGGTAAGACAGCCGAACTTGTGGATCGTTATCTTAAGAAAGGTCGCAAAGTCAGCGTTGAAGGTCGTATTCAGAACAACAACTATACGGACAAGGATGGCAAGACGGTCTATCGTGACGATGTCATTGCCAACCGCGTAGAGTTCCTTAGCCCAGCCAATGAAGGAGACAGAGTTGGCGGTGGCGGCGGTTACAATCAAGGTCAATTCTCGCAACCACAAGCACAGCCAGCATTTGGCGGTGGTCAAGGTGGTGGATTTGGCGGAGGGGCTGCTGCACCTCAGGGTGGTGGATTTGGTAGTGGTTTTGCAGATGATGGTTTTGACGGACCGTTCCAAGGTGGCGGAAGACCCGCACCTGTTCAAGCGCCCGTCGCTCCAGCACAAGCTCCTGTATATCAGGAATCCGCTCCAGTTGCACCAGCAGGCGTGCCCGATAGTTCTCCACTAATCGATACCAACGATTATCCAGGGGAGTTCATTGGACTTGATGACGAGGACTCAGACGTACCATTTTAATAGCGATACAGAGACAAAACTATTCTTAATAATACGGCATTTGCCGAATAGGAGATAACATTATGGAAAGACAAAGACGCAGCGGCGGTTTTGGTGGTGGCGGAAGAACAAGACGTAAAGTCTGCCAATTCTGTGCTGACAAGAACCTAAAGATTGATTACAAAGATGTAGATACACTTACAAAATATACAACTGACAGAGGTAAAATCCTTCCAAAGAGGATGACAGGCGCTTGCGCAATTCACCAAAGAGAAGTTGCAAGAGCAATCAAGAGAGCTCGTCAAGTTGCACTCATGCCTTTCGTTAAGGACTGATGCAAGAATTAGATTATCTGAAGGACTGATTACTCAGTCCTTTTTTTGGCTTAAATCAATACAAATATGATACAATATAAAGATGATTATGAATAAAAAACAAGGCAAGCCAATCGTATTGACAGGTCCAGATTATGATTCTACACTGAAAATCGCGAGTCTGCTTGCAGAAAAACTGTCGTTTATGTTCCTTGATGTCAATCGTGAGATTGAACGTCGTGACGGCAGATCGGTGCAGCGGATTCATATGCTTATGGGCGAGCACGAGGTACACAATCTTGAGGATAAAATCTTGGATGAGATTGTCGATGAGGGCAAGCCTGTGATTGCGGCATTTTCACAAGGAATTGTTCTGGATCCTCAAAATCGGGACATATTGAGGTCTGATTCGGTCCGATGTGTGTGGATTGATTTGAGTGAGGCATTGCTCAAGGCGCTTGGTTATGATAATCGAGCGGCGGATCGATATCGAATGCGTAGACCTTTATTTGAAGAAGTCAGTGATATTAGTGCAGAGGATGCAGATGAATTATTGGAAAAACTTACCATTTCTCTTGTGGATGATTCAGAGTCTTAGACATATTGTCGGCGATGGCAAATATATCGATAAGGCGAAAACGAAGGGCATGACTAGCTCGGAGCAGAAGCTGATTGCCGTGGCTGAGAATAAATGGACAGACAAGTTATTGAAGCATTTTAAGATTGATGTGATTGTTGAAGGGCAGGAAAATATTCCAAAAGGACCCATCCTTGTCGTTGCAAACCATCAGAGTTATGCGGACATTCCAGTCATCATTCGGGCGATGAATGGCAAGCAAATCGGGTTTATTGCAAGAGATAATCTGGGTAATATTCCGCTTTTTGGTAAATGGATCTTGAGGATTCGCTCCTTGCTTCTGCATCGAGACGATCCGCGTTCCGCGGTAAAGACTTTCAAAGATGGCGAAATCATGCTTCGTGAAGGTTTTTCCCTCGCGGTATTTCCGGAAGGGACACGGCATCAAGATGGTGTCATGGGTGAATTTAAGAAGGGCAGTCTGCGAGTTGCGAGACAGGCAGGTGTGCCAATTCTTCCAGTGACAATCCACAATAGTTATAAGGCATTTGAGGCTCAGGGCTACATAAAGCCAACAACGATTCGTGTCTGCATTCATCCTCAGATGATTACGGCGAAGAAGACGAAGGACGAGGTCTCACTGATTCGCGAGCAGGTTGAGCAGGAGATTCACGATACACTCGAAGAATATAATCAGGCATATCCAGATAGATAAAAGACAAGAGTTTTAAAGAAAGAAGGCTATTATGTACTATAGACGTCCGGCTCCGATTATACGCTGGATATTTGCATTGATATTGCTCGCGGGATTATGCGCGCTTACGTATTGCATCCTCACGGGACAATATATCCAAACATATGACAATCAATTCATGAAAGTTATGCTAGAGATTCGCGATCCAGCGCTTACAACATTTTTCAAGGCCGTCACGCATCTCGGCGATGTGTGGGTAATCCTCGGTCTGTGTATTCTCATCATCATCTTACCAAATCGGCTTTCTATTGGCGTGCCAGTTGCGATTGGAACAGCGATTGCGGCAGCAATTCATACGGGTCTTAAATTGTGGATTGCTAGACCGAGACCAGATGCAGAGTACATGCTTGCAAATGTTAACGATTTCAGCTTTCCAAGTGGACATAGCAATATTGCCATTGTCTTCTATCTGTTCTTGATGATATTGCTCAGACGGCTATTTAAAGAGCGCGATCAGGGGTTATCAGCAGGTCTCGTGACGGTGATATTTCCGCTGATATTCATCTTGGTTGTATTTTCAAGATTATATCTCGGCGTGCACTACTTGAGCGATGTGGCCGCGGGTCTGTGTCTAGGAGCATTTTTGCTCATCATTTTCCTGACAATCTATGATTATTTATATCCGCAGAACTATCGCCTCGGCTATGAGACTCCTGATTGGAATCCGATACCTCGAGGACGAAAAGCGAATCATAAATGGCGCAAGCCCGATCCTGCAAAACTTCGATCCCAACATGTCGATGTGAGCAAACATCGACCTTGGCGCCGTCCATCTGAACACAATCCATACGTAAGTGGGCAGACGAAGGATGACACGGATAAATAAAAAGAGTATTGTTTGAAAGGAGTTCAATATGGCAAAGGAACCTGTATTGGTAGTTATGGCAGCTGGAATGGGCAGTCGCTACGGGGGTATGAAGCAAATTGACCCTGTCGGTGACAATGGCGAGATTATCATTGATTTCTCATTGTATGATGCCGTTCGAGCTGGTTTCAAGAAGGCAATATTTATCATTAAAGAAGAAAATGAGTCTGATTTCCGCGCAATTTTAGATAATGGCGCGGCAAAGAAAATTGAAATTGTCTATGCTTATCAGCAATTAGACGATCTCCCGCCTGGCTATTCCTTGCCAGAAGGTCGCGTAAAACCGTGGGGCACATCGCAGGCAGTGATGGCGGCTAGAGATCTTATCGATGGTCCGTTTTGTTGTATCAACGCGGATGATTTCTATGGTGCTGATGCATTCAAGTTAATCTATGACTATCTCGTGACAGCCAAAGACGATGATAAATCTCGTTTTGCAATGGTTGGCTACTATCTCGAAAACACACTGACTGAAAATGGCAGTGTTGCGCGTGGTGTAACCGTCACAGAAGAAATCGATGGCGTTGAGTATATGCAGAAGCTTGACGAACGACTCCGAATTGAGCGTGTCGGCGATCAAGTTGCCTATACAGAAGACGACGGCAATACATGGAACGAGATTCCATCAGGTAGCACTGTTTCCATGAATTTCTGGGGATTTACACCAGGTTTTATGCAAGTAATGATTGATGGTTTCCCAGCATTTTTGGACACGGCGTTGAAAGAAAATCCACTGAAAGGCGAATACCTACTGCCAAAGAGTGTCGACGCATTGGTGAAAGCGGACAAGGCAACCGTCGAAGTTCTAAAATCTGCCGATAAATGGTTCGGCGTGACCTATAAAGAAGACAAACCAACTGTTGTTGCATCCATTCGCGCACTAAAGGACGCTGGACAGTATCCCGCCACACTGTGGTAATGAGTTAATAATAGAAGTACAAATTGAAAATTGAAGGAGAAATGATTATGAAAAATGTAAGAACAATCGCAAAACCAGTATTGAAAGACCTCACAAATAAAGGATGTGGCGAATGCCAGACTTCATGTCAGAGTGCATGCAAGACATCTTGTACCGTAGCAAACCAGGAATGTGAAAGCAAAGAGTCTGTGGTATCTACAAAGTTGCACGGCGAGACATTATAAGTCTGATACATTATAGCTTGTGAGTTTATATGACGATAATATCATGATTATGGTGATTCGACTGCCAGATATGATGTTATCGTCATCTTTCGTTTCAGATTCTATGGAATATCGTATGATGTCGCATTGAAAGGTCACATTTCGTGTAACTCATATAAATGATGATGGCTTTGTTGTAAGTTGATCTTTCGATGCGATGATATGCATTTAATAGGTATGCAATTCACTATAAATGTGCAGTAATATTGCGTCTTAGCGCGAAAAACTGGCATTAATCACATATTTTTCGCGGTTAAACATTTTGGAGACATCCGGAGATATGTTGTGCTTGGAAATCCAAAGATGACAGGATCTCCTGAGTTGATAGGAAATCCCGCGATGACAGAAAATCCAGAAAACGATTTTGATTGCGGATTCGCATACCTCAAATACACATTTTGCCTCGAGATGTATGGTTCGTATCATAAATATGGCGAAAATGCTATCAAAATTGATACTAACTATACATTTGGAGCGAAAAGATGTAGTTTTTTGACAAACTTTATTTTTGAAAGGCAATAAATGATTCATTTATACAGATACAATGACAATAATATAGCGATGGACGTTGAGAGTGGTGCAATCCACGTGCTCAGTGATACCGCTGCAACACTTTTGGCACGCGCACTTGAGTTTGAGGCGGCTGATCGTGCAGAAGAAGCTTTCTTGGCAGAGCATCCAGAATTTAATTCAGATGACAACCACGAATCCTGTCCGATTCATGGCGCAGGTGCTGCAGAATCCGCAGACGCCATAGCCACAGAGGCGGGCGCTGCCAAAGATGCGCTTGCGGACATGCTTATCGCAAGCACACAAGAAATCGATCTTGAAATCGGCGAGGACGGCAAGCTTTGTGAAGGTTGTGCACATGAGGAGCCAGAATATTACGAAGAATTGATTATCAGAGCTGTCAATGATTTGCTTGATACCGATGACGATTCTAGTCCCTATGGTATTCCGCTTAATCAGCTCAACTCAGATGAGCTTCTCGAATCGACAAATGATTTGGTCGAGCTCATCAGCAATGATGCGCTATTTACGCAGGACGATTTCGATGACAGTCTGGTGACAGATCGAGATGCCGTCATCAAAGCGATGTGCCTCCATGTTGCGCATGATTGCAACATGGCATGTAAGTATTGTTTTGGCGATACCGGTGCTTTTTGTGGTGACCGAAGTCTTATGAGTCTTGAAACTGGCAAAAAAGCAATTGATTTCCTGCTTCAGCAAAGTGGAAACAGGCGCAATTTGGAACTCGATTTCTTTGGAGGCGAGCCACTCATGAATTTTGAAGTGGTCAAACAGCTCGTAGCGTATGGTCGCGAACAGGAAAAATTATACATAATTGGCGCAAATGGAACACCTGATATTGGCAACAAAAATGCGACATCACAACCACACAAGCACATAAGGTTTACCATTACAACAAACGGACTGCTACTTGATGACGATAAAATTGACTTCATCAATGAGCATATGGACAATGTGATTTTGTCAATCGATGGGCGCCCAGACGTTAACGATCGTATGCGTCCCACCCCAAATGGGAAAGGCACTTATGACATCATCATTGAGAATTTCATCCGTTTCAAAAACAAGCGCGAAAATAACCCTGATATCACGAAGCGCCTTTATTATGTCCGAGGCACATTCACGAAATACAATCTAGATTTCGCAGAGGATGTGCGCCATCTGGCGGATATTGGATTTGATAAAGTGAGCGTAGAGCCCGTTGTGACAGATGCCGACAAGCCATATGCAATCAGCGATGAAGATCTCCCCGTAATTCTTGCTGAATACGATAAGCTTGCTGAAATCTTCCTAGAATATGAGAAAAAAGGCGAACCATGGTCCTTTTTCCATTTCAACATCAGCCTTGACCATGGACCATGCGCAATCAAGCGTGTCAGTGGCTGTGGTGCGGGTACGGAATACGTTGCAATCTCGCCAGAGGGTGACATCTATCCCTGTCATCAGTTCGTGGGCGAAAATGATTACAAACTTGGCAATTTACATGATATAACCGCAAGTCAGCCATTTACAAACAGGCTTTATGACTTCTTTAATTCCGCTCACATCGGCAATAAGGAAGCGTGCGGAGAGTGCTTTGCGAAGTATTATTGTAGCGGAGGCTGTCATGCCAACGCGTTGCACCAAAACGATGACATTTGCAAGCCATATGCTATCGGGTGTGAACTTGAAAAGAAACGCATTGAGTGCGCCATTGGAATTAAGGCGAGCCAATAAAGTTGAGGGTATCTATCATTCATCAGAAAGGAGTTACAAAAAATGGTATTAATACACATCGCAGAAGGTTTTGAAGAAATTGAGGCACTCACGGTTGTGGACATCTTGAGGCGCGCTGACGTTGAAGCGAAGACCGTCTCAATCATGGGTAGACGTCACGTTGCAGGCGCACATGGCATTGAAATTACAACGGATTATCTACAAGCAGACGCGCCATATGATCAGGCACAGATGCTTTTCCTCCCAGGTGGCATGCCAGGCGCAAGCTTCCTTGATAAGGATACGCTGCTCGGTGAAAAGTTGGTAGAATTTGCCGAAGCTGGCAAATGGGTTGTGGCAATCTGCGCAGCTCCGATGGTGCTCGGTCATCTCGGAATTGTCAAAGGCAAGAACGCAACAATTTATCCATCCATGGAAGGTGAGTTAAAAGGCGCAAATGTAATCACAGATGAAGACGTCGTAGTCGATGGCAACATCATCACTTCTAGAGGTCCAGCGACATCGATGGCATTTGCCTTGAAGCTCGTGGAAGTCCTTAAAGGGAAGGCACTCGCGGATGAAATCGCAGGGAATTTGCTTTACGTATAGTTTTTCGTTTTTATAACATTCGAAAAAATGCTTGCGTTTAACCTTTGTAAGGATTATCCTAAATATACACAATGCATAAATTTCATTGAATCAGCAGACAATATTTGGGAGGAAATAAATTGATTACAGTTAGAAGCGCGCAGACAAGCGCAATCAAGGACAATAATCTTGCATTAACCGAAATCATGGAACAACTACAATTCCATCTGTTTTCCAGAGAACATGGCGTTGCAATCATCACTTGCTACTCCGATTTTATCGATAACGGTTTAATCGATTTACTCGTTGAGGCAATCCCATATGATATCGCTGGTATCACAACCGTCGCCTCTGCAAATATGGAAGGATACGGTGAAGTGACCTGTTCGGTCATCGTCTACATGAGCGATGAAATCACGTTTTCTTCTGCAATGACGCAATCGATCACAAAAGGAAACATGGATGCAAATATCGCAAATACCTATAAGCATGCGGCAGCGAATCACAGCGGACGACCCGCAATGATTTTGGCATTTGCACCTTATCTGGCAGATGTTGACTGTGCTGAAGTGGTGGCATCCCTTGATCAAGCGAGTGGGGGCGTACCGATTTTTGGTGGGTATCCAATCGATCATACACCAGATTTGAGGTCGAAGCGAACGATTCTGAATTATGATTATTCTTATGACCGTATGTGTATCATTTTGTTTTATGGTGATATTCATCCAACGTTTTTGGTTACGACGGTTTCCGACCAATATATCAACAATGTGGAGGGAATTGTGACAAAGGCAGAGGGATCCCACATCATTGAAGTGGATAACGAGCCATTTGTAAATTTCCTCATCCGCAGTGGCATGGTGCATGATGGGGCGCTCAATGTAATTACGACACCATTTTTAGTCGATTTAAAGGACGGTTCGCAGCCTGTTCTCAGAGCAATTTCGGAAGTTTCTCCAGAAGGGCATGGCATTCTCTCTACGACGATACGTGAGGGCGCAGGGTTACGAACGGCTGAATTGGTTGTGCAGGATGTCCTTGAAAGCGAGGAACTTGTCGTCGACACGGCGTTAAGCCTAGATGATGTCAACTCCATTTTATTTATGCCATGCATCAGCCGATTTACGGCGCTGGGCTCCAATCGCCTTGCTGGCATGGAGACCGTCTGTAATCTCGTCGATGGACGTCTGCCATTTCTGCTTTCTTATTGTTATGGCGAAATTTGCCCGGTTCCGGGTCCCGTGCCTGGGCAGCTCGTGAATAGCTATCACAATTTCTCTACGGTTGCTTGCATTTTGTAAAAGGTATTTTCATAACGGCTCCGGCACAACTCCCCAGGATAAGCTAGGAATACTGGATATAAAGGCGACAAGTAGTAGGGGTGAAGTGCTAGATATTGAAATGCAAACCATCCGAAAAAGCCTAGAGATGAAATCTAACCAGCACCAACGATAAAAGTGCAGTCACTGATTTCGGTAGCAGAAGATACTTCCACTAGCAACGGCTAATATACAACGCTATGTGCGTCTTAATCAATATTACATAACAATTTCAAATATTACAAACCAGTGTAAATCTGTCACGCGTGACAAGTTTACACTGGTTTTTTATTACCGAACATTCTAATATTAAAGAGCTTGTATCTATGTTCCAAATATTAATATTGGTTCGCAAATTATGATATTTGTGACAATATTGTTTAACTACCAATATATTAGGGTATACATTAAATATTGAGAAAAATGCAGCAAATTAGCTAAAGGAGCGTTTCTAATGAACATCTTAACAAATCATAGTAGCAGCATCGTGCAGAATCAGTCCCACAAGGCATCTTCCAGAGCACAGGAACATGTCACAAAT
>JAISJM010000078.1 GCA_031261525.1 Eubacteriales Family XIII. Incertae Sedis bacterium | reverse complement strand
TCGCAAATATCGCTGCATACGAGCATGAGCTTCTTGAATATGCAACTTCAAAATTGAAGCAGATTCCTGGACTCCATCTCATCGGTACTGCTGCCAATAAGGCAAGCGTATTGTCGTTTGTCTTAGATGGTTACAGTGTACCAGAAGTTGGGCAGCATCTCAGTGATGCTGGAATCGCCGTACGTGCTGGACATCACTGCGCACAGCCTGTATTGAGAAACTTTGGTCTCGAGGGAACCGTAAGACCATCCCTTGCATTTTACAATACGCCTGAGGAGATTGATTATCTCGCCTCAACCCTTGCAAAGCTTGTAAAATAAAATACATACATAACATTTAATTATTTAAAAAGTGAGGTGGAGAATCCAATTTTCCCACCTCACTTTTTGTTTGTATTTATTTTCATGTAAAGTCCAAATAATTTTTTAGTGAAAGGGTTTACAATTGTCTAAATTTATTATATAATAGATTAAACATATATGTTATATATGAATTAAAACAAAGGGAAATATCATGAAAAAATTAGTATCAGACAATAAAATGATGTGTATGAATAGAATGATGGCAATGACGAATCTTCGGAGTCGACTCATCGTATTTTCTTACATGCGCTAAACCATGTGATATTGAATAAGATAAGTTGATTCCGAAGGCAGATGTCTTCGGAATTTTATTTTAAAGTAATAAGGAGAAAGAAAATGAGTAAATCAATCGGCAAGCTTGGAATATTCTTTGGTATCATCGGGCTAATCATCGCAATCGTACCAAGTGCTGTATATCAAACATATGAAAATATGGATATGGGCGGCATGCATATGGCAATGGCATGTAAAGCAACTGCCAGTGCAGAAGTTGTCACAGGCCTCGTAATCTTCGCTTTGGGACTTGTATATATCTTCGTAAAGAATGTGAAGGTAAGACTTGGCGCATCCTTTGCAAACATTCTTGCTGCTGCAACGGCAATCTTACTACCTACGGCATTTACAGGTATCTGCAAAGGACATGAGATGGCTTGTAATGTGATTACGAAACCGTCATTGATTGTGGCAGGAATCCTACTAATAATTGGGTCTGCAATTGGCGTGATTATTCAAATTAATAAGATACATGCAAAGGATGAAAGTATTCAGGTGAGTGAGGATGCAGTTCAGTAAATTTCCGGCTTTAAGCCTATCAATAAGGGCGCTAATCTATAAGAAATCTCGATCCATTTTGCTGATTGTCTTGGTGACATTGATTGCAATTACGGTATCTGGTGGATCTATTTTGGCATACAGCCTACATAATGGCATTGACAGTACAAAGAATCGGCTTGGCGCGGATGCGATGATTGTGCCGCGAGGTAGTGAACAAGATTTTGAGGGCGCGTTGCTTCAAGGTTCTCCAGAGACCTTTTATCTTGGCGATGGTGTTGCCGATAGAATTGCAAAATCAAAAGGGATTGTGAAATCCTCAAGGCAGCTGTTTATTGCAACATTCAGTTCGGACCATTGTGATGTACCTGCGCAGGTCATCGGATTTGATCCGAAATCAGATTTTGTTGTCGCACCGTGGATTCGGGAGACATCGGAATCGGAGCTAAAAGATGGCGAAGTTATTCTTGGCTACAATGTAACGGGCGCAATCGGTACGAAACTTCTTTTGTTTGGGCGTGATTATACGATTGCAGGAAAGCTTGATAAGACAGGTATGGGTTTTGATACATCTGTATTTATTAATCTCGATAGTGCGAAGACAGCTGTCGCTGATTATGTGCACTATGCGAAAGAAGAAGGTTTTCCAATTCAGGAAGATTTGACAAAGCGTGAGAAACCAACTTCTACGTTATTGATTGATATCGATGATGATATTAGAAATAAGGATTTTGCGACCGCTGTTCGAGATGAATTTAGAGAAGACTCCATTGCGGTTGTACTATCACAAGACTTAATCAGCTCTATATCTGAGAATCTTGGGCTTGCAATTACAATTCTATCCGTGTTGATTGTCATTATATGGGCACTGTCAGTCATTGTACTAGGAATCGTGTTTACACTTTCTCTGAATGAACGGAAGCGAGAATTTGGGACATTGCGGGCGCTTGGTGCGACTCGTTCAAAACTGATTGCAATCATTCTGAGTGAATCTTCGATTATCAGTTTTGTTGGCGCACTGATTGGTACTGGTATCGTTGCATTGATTGTATTTCCATTTAATTCATTAATTGAAAAATATGTCAGTGAAGCTTATCTACTACCATCCATTCCCGTGGCGATTGGTATCTTGATTATTGGGTTCTTACTGAGTTTTGTGCTTGGTCCCATTGCGTCGATATTTACCGCCCATAAAATCAGTGGTAAGGAAACATTTTTAGTGATAAGAGAGGGCGAATGATGATTCTTGAAGTAAAAAACCTTACAAAAGCATATGTGCGCGATCATATACCATTCTTAGCGACGGACGACATCAGTGTGACGGTAGATGGCAGTGAATTTGTCAGTATCATGGGCAAATCTGGAAGCGGAAAGAGTACCTTTATCAATCTTGTGTCCGGGCTTTTGAATCCTGATAAGGGTACGATTATACTGAATGGTGAAGATATTACAAAGCTAAAAGACCGAGATGTATCGTCCCTCAGATCCAGTGTGCTCGGTTATATTCCGCAAGGAAATAGCACCATTGCAAGTCTTGACGTTCTTGGCAATGTACTACTGCCATATTACCTAAGAAATAAATCAAAAACGGGCAAAACTACGAAGAAATCAGATCGTGAATTAAAAGCGAGGGCGCTCGAAGTGCTTGACAGAGTTGGGATTGCGCATCTAAAGAATTCATTGCCATCGAGGTTATCTGGTGGTGAGCTCAGGCGTGTCGCGATTGCGAGAAGTCTTGTAGGTAAACCCGAACTCTTAATTGCAGACGAGCCGACGAGCGATTTGGATCCAGCAACGACAACAGAAATTTTGGATTTATTTGCAAGCATTAACAAAGAGGGCACTGCCATTATCATGGTGACACATGATGAAGATGCGGACGCCTATGCGAATCGGAAGTTTACGATGGAGCATGGGAAGTTAAGTGATCGTGCGTCATTTCGATATAAAGAAGCCATATAATAGAATATTACAGGTTGATAACAAGATGAAAAAGTTCAATAAAAGGCTTTACATTTCAAACTAGATGCGATATAATATACTTAACATATATGAGATATATGAATTTAAACGAAAGGAGAAAATACAATGAAAACGATGATGACTAAAAATATGATGTGCTGCTTGATGGCAGAATGGAATCGGTTTAGCGTATTTTCTTCTATACTTTAATTTAGTCAATATATAAAGTATAATTTAGATAGGACAATCCGATTCCTCAGGCTTATGCTTTGAGGAATTTTTTATATATAAGTACGACCCAAAATAGCAATACTCAAGTATCCCCCTTCCCCTATATGGACCCTTTCCCCAAGGGTCCTCCTTTTTATTGTAAGGAGACAATATGAAAGAATTAAGCCACAAAGGTAAGTTGTTTGCAAGTTCGAAGATTCGCGAGATGACAATCCTATCCAACAAATACAATGGAATCAATCTTGCACAAGGCTTTCCAGAATTTGCACCACCAAAATCTCTACTTGATTCCCTTGTTCAGATTGCGCAAGAGACCACGGATCATCAATATGGGCCAAACTGGGGTACAGATAATCTCAGACAAGCCATTGCACAGAAGCAAAACAGCCATTACAGGTCAGCGCTTGGTCGTGATATCAACTGGGAAGATGAAGTCCTCGTGACCTGTGGCTCAACGGAGGCGATGATGGCAACCTATCATGCCGTTTTCAATCCTGGAGATAAATTTATTGTGTTCACGCCATATTATAGCAGTTATATCGCCGATGCCATTGTGGTCGGTGCAGAACCTATATTTGTAAAACTAAATCCACCGAATTTTGACTTTGATTATAATGCGCTTGAAAGGGCATTTGCAGAAAATGACCCCAAAGCAATTATCGTGTGTAATCCCTCAAATCCCTCTGGTAAGGTATTTACAAAAGACGAACTCGAATATATTCTTAGGCTTGCGCAACGATATGATAGCTATATCATCACTGATGAAGTCTACGACCATATCGTGTTTGAGCCTTATGTCTATACTTATCTCGCGTCACTGGAGGGTGCATTTGAGCGGACGATCGCATGTTCTTCGTTGTCAAAATCCTATTCTGTCACAGGCTGGCGGCTTGGATATATCATCGCACCCTATGAGATCCTCGATACGATTAGAAAATTCCACGACTTGCAGACCGTCTGTGCGCCGACACCACTTCAAGAAGCCGCAGCGGTTGCCTTGTCCTATGATGACACTTATTATGACGAACTTACGGAATTATATACGAGAAAGAAAGATATCTTGATAAGCGGTCTTGACGCTGTCGGACTCAAGCATACGATACCACAAGGCGCCTATTTTGTACTTGTCGATATTGCTGAGTTTGGATATGCATCAGACCATGATTTCTGTGTACATCTCGTCAAGGATTATGGCATAGCAGCTGTTCCAGGCTCTTCATTCTTCCAAGATGGCAATCAGAATTATATTCGCTTCCATTTTGCGAAACATGATGATACACTTTATGAGGTAATAAAACGTCTTGGAACGATTCGAGCAGACCATGGACTGTAGTCTGTAAGAATCAATGTGATAGAAAAAGGTGAAAAATGGACAAATATGACTGTACATGGTTCGATACTGAGATTGACCGAAGCAATACAAATGCAATCAAATATAACTCGAGTAAATTAAATCTGACAAACGGGGTAAGTCCGTTTCCGCAAGATGAGGTCATCCCCATGTGGGTTGCGGATATGGATTTTCGTATACCGCGGCAAGTCAGTGAGGCACTCCATAATGCTGTAGATCATGGAATCTTTGGCTATAGCGCGCCGAGTGTAAACTATTTTGAAGCGTTGAATCATTGGTTTGAAACAAACCATGATTTTCATATTGAGCGTGGTGATGTATTTCCGACACCTGGTGTTGTCTTTTCAATCTCCGTTGCTATTCGTGCGTTTACGAAGCCTGGAGACAGTATCTTGATCCAGCAGCCAGTTTACTATCCATTTGAACGAACGATAAAAGCCAATGAACGAAATCTCGTCATCAATGAGCTTGTCTATGATGGTGCACGATACACGATTGATTTTGAAGACCTTGAACGCAAAATCATCGATGAAAATGTCAAATTATTTTTATTTTGTTCGCCACATAATCCTGTATCACGCGTGTGGAGCAGGGAAGAATTGACTCGTCTTGGCGACATTTGCCTCAAGTATCATGTCCTGGTTCTATCCGATGAGATTCATGCGGATTTCGTCTATCGCGGCAGCAAGCATATCGTATGGGCGACGCTTGGCAGTGCGTATGCTGACACCTCCATCATATGTACCGCCCCGAGTAAGACGTTCAATCTTGCAGGTATACAATCTTCCAATATCATCATCAGCAATCCCGAACTCAAACGAGCCTATGCGGCAGAACTGGATCGTACTGGCTATAATGAAGTCTCCCAGATGGCACTCGTTGCTTGCGAAGCAGCGTACAGACATGGACAAAACTGGAAAGATGCCTTGATTGAATATCTTGAAGGCAATATACAGTTGATTGAAGAGAGACTTGCAGGGATGCAGGCAAATGTCAGCAATACCCCTGCAATCTCGTTGGTTAAGCCAGAGGGTACTTATTTATTGTGGCTTGATTGCGCGGGTTTGGGACTTACAGATGCCGAACTGAATCAATTTTTCATTGAAAAAGTTGGTATCTGGGTTCATAAAGGAATCACATTTGGACTCGGTGGTTCAGGATTCATGCGTATCAATATTGCCTGTCCTCGCAGTCTCATTGCAGAAGCGCTTGATCGTATCGAACGAGGATTGATGGCTGATAAGGATAATAGCTAAGACAAGATAAAAGTTTTTAAATTTTGAAAATTTAGACTTTACATGTTGAAAATTGTATGGTATTATACATATATGTAAAGTATGTTATATTTGTAAAGAATACGAAAGGAGTGATGATGAAGTCATATACGATGATTAAAAAAATAGTAGATAGATATATGATGTGTATGATGTCTTCGGCATCCATTCATCATCATTCTCTTTGCGTCATGCGTATTCAAAACGAAACGTGACAAACCACGTAACAAATGCAAGCAAATGGAAGAAAATGAGTTGGTGCCGAAGACGGGGGAGTCTTCGGTATTTTTATGTAAAAAACGTAGCAACGCTTAGCAAAATTTAGTAAAAGGAGAGGTGACATGAGCATCATCAACGTACCAATAAAATATGAAAGTGACTATCATTCAATATCAAAAGCGGGAGAATGGATTTCTGAAATTGGCACAACGGTATTGATTATCGCAGGAAAAAAGGCTTATGCAGCCGTGAAATCAAAACTTGAAAAAGGTTTGGTCGATTATCATATAGACTGGACTTTGACGACATTTGCAGGTTATCCTACGGTCAAGAAAGCAAAAGATTATGTCGCGCAAGCGAAATTATTTGGTGCCGATGTGATTGTTGGAATTGGTGGCGGTAGTGTGCTTGACATCGCAAAATTCGTCGCTCAAGAAGCAGGGCTACCTGTCGTGACAATACCGACGGTTGCAACGACTTGTGCGGCTTGGAGTGCTTTGTCAATCATCTACAAAGAGGATGGCTCACAAGATGTCTATGAGCATCTGGAACAATCGCCAGCATTAATTATCGCCGATAAACACATCCTCAGAAAAGCACCGATTCATTATCTTCATGCAGGTATCGCCGATAGCGTTGCGAAGTATTATGAAGTGGTATCGGACTATTCCGAGCATAAGAATAATTTTGAGTTGAGACTTCAGATCAAAGTGTGCGATTTGCTCCGTGAATTTTTAGAACAGGACTATATTGCGAGCTACCGAAAGTATGGTAGCGTACTTCCCAAAGAGACGATTGACAATGCGATTGACTCTATTATACTTCTTGCAGGACTGACGGGCAGTATTCAAGGAGATGTACCATATGGCGGTATTGCGCATCATTTTTATAATCAATCAACAAAGTTGTTAATCACCAACCGAAGACTTCATGGTGAGGTTGTCTTATTTGGACTTGCCGTACAATGGGCACTAGAGGGTGTGAGCAATCAATATATTAAGACTCGGCTGCAAGGTTTTAAAGTGCTTGGTCAGCCGATTACACTCGACGATTTGGGCATTATCAACGATAAAGATAAGAAAGTCTATACGCTTGCAAAGTTGATTAAAGTTTCAAAAGGAGACTATTCTAGCGCCGTGCAGCCACTCACAACAGGGACTATTATTGATGCCATATTCCTTGTTGATGAGCTTGGAAGACAGGTTTATAGTGATTCCGTATTTGAAAAACTGGCGGTGTAAATGATAAGGACTATGAAAAGAGTCGATATAAGCCTTTAGCGTCACTGATTTCATCAAAAATAGATATGATTTCGTCAGATTGATAGTAAATACCACGTTTTTCTGTACCAACTTGTCTAATAATCTGGTATTCCTTAGCTTTATTTAATAAGTTATTCGCTGTACGTAGACTGATGTCCATTTTTTTAGAAATTAGTTGCGAATTAACAACTGGGTTTTCAACTAATAGATACAGGAGATTAACAAGATTTTTATTTCGTCTTTGGTCAATCGTAGCCATCCAAGTATCTAACGTCTTATCTATTTTTTGGCTAACTTTAGTGCCAATACTTACCGCTAATTTTAAGGCCTCTGAGATTTGAACAATAATAGGTAATGGATTACCATTTTGATATTCCTTTATTGCGGACATATAGTTTTCGATATTGGCTAATAAACCACTTGATACAGGTAAGGTGACAGATAAAAGAATTTGTTCTGATTTTAACATCCGATGGATAAGTGTTCGACCGGTACGACCATTACCGTCCACAAAAGGATGAATTGTTTCAAATTGTGCGTGAAATAGCGCCGTTTTGACAATTGGATTCAAGTCTTCTCGCTTAGAGAAAGAAATAATGTCATCCAAATACTCATTGATTCGATTAGCAATCGGCGGAACAAATAAAGCATCATGCGGACTATGAGAACTCCCACCAATCCAAACTTGCTCGTCACGAAAATGACCACCAAAATCTGCTCCAGAAGGTTCTATCAAAGTCTTGTGTATTTCTTTGATAACATCTTTGTCAATATCTGAATCAGATTTAATAGCCTCACGCATAGCTTTAACGTTACCCAAAATCAGTTTAGCATTATGTGGTGCTTTAACGTTCAACTCTGCTAGCGCTATATTTCTAACACTTGAGGTAAGATTTTCGATTTGTGAACTCGCAGCCGATTCACTTCGCAGCAGTAGAGCAGGAAAAGAATACTTTTTCTCCTGCTGAATAGCATCAAATCTAATAATAGCGACCAATACTTCATCCAATAAAAGTTGGATTTCATTTGTTAAATCAATTCCAATTGACGCAATTTTGAGAGGAACTGCTGCTAAATAATCTTCTTTTATTTTGTCTCTTTGGCGCTTTGAAATATAAGTGAAATCTAAGCTACTTTGCCAAGGTACTCTCTCGTATCCCATGGTATACCACTGTTCATTCATCGACTTAATTTCCTTTCAGTCTTCCTTATAGGTAATTATCTCACTTATTTTCCTATATGTCAATTTTTTACGAAATTAAAACGCATGGCCTTATATCATGATAAAGAGGTTTATGAACATGAAAAACGCGAGGCGTGGTGCACCTCGCGTTCTTCATGTTTAGAAGTCTATTATGTTTCATAGTAGACTTGTTTCATAATCGTTTTGTTTAATAATCATCTCGGTCGTCAAAACTGTCTTCATCTAGGAAATCATCTTCCTCATCGAGAAGTGCAGAAATGGGCATGACGTACTCATCAAGCTCGTAATCAAGTGCTTCGGAGAAGTCATATTCGTATTTGTCATCGCTCAGATGTTCTAGCCTTGACCGAATCAGGGCTTCACTTATCGTCACGGTTTCTTCTGTGCCGTCCGCACTATTGGTTACATAGACTTCACTATCATTCAGATACCAAGACTTAAATTTTAAAAATTCTTCAGCCCAAGAATCTGTCGTCTCTTCTTCTTGCATCGTGACTGCAATACCTGCTAAAGCGGTACCGATATTGCTAAGTAGGGTATAAAATTCAGTATGATCGTCAGGAACAATATTGAGCAAATCCTCAAAATAATTGTGGACTAATTCACTAAAAGCCGTAGAATCTACCTCTTCGAGAAGCGTTTCAAGTTCCTCTTCGAAGATTTCTTCCTCAGTCTCAACTAAATCTGCGAAGTTTTCAAAATAAGTAAATTCACTCGCATCTTCAATATCAAGCAATTCCAATAATTCTTCGTATTTCATATTAAACCCTTTCAGTTACGCACATTTTCTTCTTTCATAGTTATACATCATCACGCGTCTTTATGCAAGCGTCTAATGTAAACTCTTGCGTCGCGTTCGTCCTCTTCGTTGTCGAAATTCTTAAATGCAACAGTGTAGCTTGTGCCATCAAAGATTCGATCAATCATGCTGACAAAATTGTCACTCAAATCACTGGCATAGAAGTTGTTAATTTTCTCATGCGGTGCCGCAAGACGATCGTGCTCCGTTAAAATATCTCTGATACTGTCAATTATTATCTCAGATGGATTCAAAATACGCAAGAACGGATAGATACTTGCGATATTTTTTTTAATCAGCGGATAATGGGTACAGCCGAGGACAAGTGTATCAATTTTCTTTTCTTCTACAAAATCATCTAGATAACGCCTGATTGTCAAATCCATGATACGATCTTGGATGATTCCCTCCTCAATTAGGGAGACAAATGGTGGTGTAGCAAGCTCATATACGTGTAGTGACGCATTATACTGTGTGATTTTCTCTTTGTAAGCCTCACTTGCGATGGTTACTTTGGTGCCAATGATACCGATGTTGTCCGTGCTTTTACAAATTCTTGCAACTTCTTCTGCAGCTGGAGAAATAATTCCCAAAACTGGTATATCAGGATATCTTCTTTTCAGGACATCAAGTGCAATGGATGTTGCTGTATTGCAAGCAATTACGATCATTTTCACGCCAGATTCTACAAGATAGTCGGCTATTTCTACTGAAAAATTAATGATGGTTCCAGCTGCCTTTGAGCCATAGGGCGTACGAGCGGTATCTCCGAAGTAAATGATTTCTTCATTGGGGAGTTCTCGCATGAGGTGCGGAATGCACGTCAGCCCGCCAAGTCCCGAATCGAAGAATCCAATTGGTCTATTATCCATGTTATCTCTTTTCTAATTACAGATATTATATGTCGTTGTGTTATAATATTATACAGTATAAAATGGTGTCTAGTCGACAGCAAATTTTAGATGATATAGGAAAGAGGGCATTATGGCAAATAGAACCGAAGTTTTAGCACAATACAAATGGAATATTGAAGCAATGTACCCTGATGAATCCGATTGGGATAAAGATTCAGAGCTTGCATTGAAGCGTACTGTAGAGTTCGAGGAGATTTCTGGACATCTGAATAACGGTCCTGAAATGCTTCTGAATGCATTGAAATTAAGCGATCTCATCTGGCAGACAACGGAGAAAGTCTACGTCTATGCGCGTATGAAAAAAGATGAGGACAACAACAATAGCAAGTATCAAGCGATGAATGACAAAGCCCAGACATTGATTGCCAAGGTGAGTGCGTCCATGAGCTGGTTCACACCTGAGTTATTAAGTCTAGATCCAGATGTGATTGACGGATATCTCAAAGAAGAACCTGCATTACACCAATACGATTATCTGCTCAAAGTTATGGCGCGGAAGCGGGCGCATGTCCTCAGCAAGGAAGAGGAGAATCTCCTTGCGCAATTCAGTGAGGTTCTTGGCGCAACGTCGGATGTCTTTACGATGATCAATGATGCGGATATGAAATTTGAAGATGTGGTGGACAAAAATGGTAATCATTTGCCCCTTTCCCATGGAACTTATATCAAATACATGGAAGATAGCGACCGTAATCTGCGTATACAGGCGTACGAGCACATGTATGACCAGTATATCGCGCAGAAAAACACACTGGCAACGACCTATTCTTACAATGCAAAGGTTGATGCTTTGTCGGCGCGCGTCAGAAAATATGATAGCGCGCTTGCTCAGGCGTTGGCAGCGGACAACGTTCCCGCAGATGTCTACGACAGCCTGATTGCAAGTGTCAACGACAACCTCGATTCACTGTACAAGTATATGGACACAAGAAAGAAATCATTGGGCGTCGATGAACTGAAAATGTATGACATTTATGTGCCACTCGTTGAACTTGAAGATGATGCAGAAGTAAGCTTTGATGACGCGGTAGCGATGATGCTTGACGCATTAAGCGTGCTCGGTGAGGATTATATTGCAAATGTCTCAAAAGGCGTTCAGTCGGGCTGGATCGACCGTTTCGAAAACGATGGAAAGTCCTCGGGTGCTTACAGTTTTGGCAGTTATGACTCGATGCCTTATATCTTGATGAATTACAGTGGCAAGCTGAAAGATGTGTTTACGTTGGTTCACGAGATGGGACACTCGATGCATAGTCATTATACGCGCAGTACGCAACCATTTGTATATGGCAGTCATTCTATCTTCACCGCGGAAGTTGCATCGACCGTCAATGAGTGTCTGCTCATTCATTATCTGCTTGAAAAATACAAAGATGATGCGGTTATGAAGAAATATCTGATTAATCTACATATCGAAGAGTTTAGAGCTACTTTATTCAGACAGACGATGTTTGCTGAGTTCGAAAAACGGACTCATGAAGCGGTTGAAACGGGGGAAGTGCTTACTTCTGAGTGGTTATGTGCTGAATACAAGAAACTCAATGAGAAGTATTTTGGTCCGCTTGTGGAGAGTGATGAGCGTATCAGTCACGAATGGTCTCGTATCCCGCATTTCTATCGAGCTTTTTATGTCTACAAATATGCGACGGGATATAGCGCGGCAACTGCAATTGCACATAAGATTCTGAATGAGGGGCAGCCTGCTGTGGATGCTTATCTGGAATTTTTGAAATCAGGTGATAGCGATGATCCAATCGAATTACTAAAGCTTGCGGGGGTTGATATGAGCGGCAAAGAGCCTGTTGACAACGCATTGAAAGTTTTTGCTGACCTTGTGGATGAATTCGCGGCGTTGTAGTTTGCAAATGGGAGGTCGCTTTTGCGATGATATATATATATGATAATGGGCAGGACAATTCAATCGAGATTCGGAAGAGTTTGGAGCAGAAATTGTTTAAGGCTGGCTATACCGTCAGCGATTCGTATCATTCTGATGACGAGCTGATTGTGTGCATCGGTGGCGATGGGGCACTTTTGAGTATGCTCGCGGAGTTGGATTTTCCCGATATACCAATTGTTGGCGTCAATACAGGGCATCTTGGTTTTTTTCAAGAATTGTGCGCCTCGGATTTTGATGAATTTATCTATAAATTCAAGAAGAATGAATATCGTATCCAGAATTATCGGTCAGTGTATGGGCAGATTGTGTTGAATGATGATCGTGGATTGAACGATGATCGTGGAGCATTATCGGCAACGCCTAGCATTGAAACCACGACCGAAACCACCGAGGATACTTCGGCTGAAACCACTACCGAAACTACAGCTGATACTTTAACAGATACATCAGCTTATACATCAATCAATGTCCGTGGCTTAAATGAGATTATCATCAAAGGTGCTCATTCTCATGCGGCACATCTGAACATCTTTATTGGTGACAATTTTATTGAGCGTTTTTCTGGAGATGGCATTGCTGTATCTACAGCCGCAGGTAGTACGGCTTTGAATTATGCACTTGGTGGCGCGATTGTGGATCCTCGATTGTCGCTACTTCAAGTCACACCGATTGCACCGATTAATTCATCTGCCTATCGGTCGTTTACGTCGAGTTTATTATTACCACCAGATATGAAGATTAGTGTCTATCCAGAATATCTGAAGTCACACGAACTCGCGATTGTTGTGGACGGGGTTGAGCAGCGCTATGAGGATGTACAGGAAGTCCATATCGGTTTTTCGGATAGCGATGTAGAGATTATTCGATTCTCGGATTATGAGTTCTGGAAGACAGTAAAGAAGAAATTGTTGTAATCATACAAATACAGACCCGCATCACCCCCTCTATGAGCCGTTCGCACTAATGGTGGAGGGCAGAATGGGCAATGGAAATCCACCAGTTGCTTCATAGAGGAGTAATGCTGGTCTGTACATATCAAGATTACGTATACTCGTGAAGTGTGAAAGTGGATAAAGTGGATGATGAATCATCATTATGATTTGATATATACCGTTAAAGATAGAGATGAATTTACGACTGTCAAAGGCGCGTTGAAGAATCGAAAGGGTGTCAGTACACGCCTGATTCGGCAGATTAAAAATGGTCGCGGTGCGGTGTATTTGAATGGTGAACCTACCCATTTTGGAATCAAGATTCAGCCTGGTGACGTGGTTAGTTTGGCATTTCCGACCGAAGAAAGTGAATTTGCCGCGGAGGATATTCCGCTTGATATTCTTTATGAGGATGAGGATATCTTATTGATTAATAAGCAGCCATTTGCTGTTGTGCACCCAACAAAGGGACATCAGTCAGGGACAATTGCAAATGCCCTCATGTATCATATGGATCAGACAGGCAATCGATTTAAGATTCGGTTTATCAATCGGCTTGACCGTGACACGTCAGGCGTCTTGCTTGTTGGGAAGAATGCCCATTCGCAGACTGATTTTGCAGCGCAGGCAAAGCGTGGTGAAGTAAATAAAATTTATCGCGCAATCGTGCATGGGCATCTAGCTGATGATGAGGGCACAATTGATTTACCGATTGACCGCGATGATGAAGGACACGTAAAGCGTATTGTCCGCGAAGATGGGTATGAGTCGATTACGCATTATAAGGTGCTACAACGATATACGAGTCGTGAAAATCATAAATTTTCATATATTGAATTAAGACTGGAAACAGGGCGCACGCACCAGATTCGCGTGCATTTGAGTCATATCGGATATCCTATTGTTGGGGATAGTCTCTATGCTGAAGAGTATTTCGAAGAG
>JAISJM010000188.1 GCA_031261525.1 Eubacteriales Family XIII. Incertae Sedis bacterium | reverse complement strand
TGCTCCTCAACTTTCGATAGGTTTTCATTTGGATTCAAAATTGTCAGCCCATGAAGTATCGCCAACGAAATTCCAACAATGATGATGTCTGGATAGAGTTGCACGCATATGTTAATATGTGCAATGTGTTTTTCGATTGCGCTAATCGAATCATACCATGACTTGTTGGCATACACACCACGAGTAATTCGCACAAGCGTACCTTTTTTGTAATTTCTTGATAAGGATAATTTGTTTGACGATGTTGCATATAGAATATGCATTTCATGATTCATAAGTGCTCCTCAACTTTTCGTGATTTCAAGTAGACTACATTAATAATATCATGTAAATATATGTAAATCAATACTTTCCATATATGTAATAAATTACTATAATGGGACGCAAATGTCGCAAGACGATTCACATTCAATTACAATAATGACGAATGTCGCAAATACATTCGCATTCAATTGCAATAATGATGAATGTCGCAAGACGATTCACATTCAATTACAATAGTGACGAATGTCGCAAGACGATTCATATCCAATTACAATAATGACGAATGTCGCAAAACGATTCACATTCAATTACAATAGTGACGAATGTCGCAAGACGATTCACATTCAATTACAATAGTGACGAATGTCGCAAAACGATTCACATTCAATTACAATAGTGACGAATGTCGCAAGACTATTCACATTCAATTACAATAGTGACAAGTTGCTCAATCAAATAGCCGTGTTGACAACTACAGCAGCCGATGGGATAACATCACAAACATTCGCGATGAATTGCTCCATCAAATAGCCGTGTATACCATTGATTCCACCTTAAACTCGTCCGCGAGTTACGACATTTGCACCTCAAAAATAATTCGCGACAAAAAAGACAACATTATCGCTCGAGATGTATGGTTAGTATCCTTTTCGAGGGTGTTTTAGTCCCAAATAGGATACTAAGCATACATCTCGAGCCAAAATGTGCATATTTTTGACTAACTTTATTTTGACTAACTTTATTTTAGCTAACTTTATTCGGAGATTGTATCGTCGATGTCATTTGCAAAATTCCAACAAATAAAGCCAGTAAATCTCATATCCATGTGCACTACTAATATGTAAATCGAGATGTAAATTGAGATGTAAATAAAAATAAAGCCAGTAAATTCCATATCACTGACACTACTAATATGTAAATCGAGATGTAAATAAAAATGTAGGCAGTAAATCTCATATCCACTGGCACTACTAATATGTAAATATATAAATAAAAATGTAGATATAAAGGCATGTAACGCAATCGTAATATATCTTTATGCAATATAAGGCAGTAAAATAAAAATTCACTGGCACTACATTAATGCAAGTAGTTCAGAAACTTGGAGGGTATCATGAAATGGTATCAAACGATTATGAGAAAAAGAACGAAGATTAGAAATATGCGTGAATACGAAATCGATTTATGCATTAAAAAGGCACTTATAGCGGACGCTGCCAATATGCTATGTACTTTTGACATCAATACATTCAAAACTATTTGCAATAGAAGCCTTGCGATGGAGACATCAAGACAAAGCAGCCCTGTCGATGAACACACAATAAGAAAACAATAATACGTTTGCACTATACTAAATAATGACAAACACTATAAATAGCCTGAATTATTAAGGTTGTGTTACAAGGTTGGATATATTGTACTTATTGGATTATTCTTAATATAAATGGGGTATATCCTAAGCATGAAGTTCCGCTTGTATATTTGTGGAGATGAAAGTAGTAAAAAATGAGAACGGATAGTAATGAAATGACAGCTTTAGTGGCGAAAGCGATACAAGGTGATGAATCTGCCTTTGTAGCACTTTATACAATGTACGCCAAGAAAATTCGTTATCATACGGGTCGCATCATTAGAAACTACGATGACGCGGATGATGCTGCGCAAGAGGTTGTTATTGCAATGCACAATAGCATCAAGAATCTGAGAGATCCTGAGACATTTTTACCATGGATGTATAAAGTAACCAAATATGTCTGTTATCATCACATCCGGAAATTGAAATCTGAACAAGATAAGCAAGACATCAAGGAATTAGACAAACATGCCGATACGCTAATTGATAACCATAAAGATTCGAACCCTGCGGTAGCAACGGAAGAAAAGGATCGCAATGCCGCGATTATGCGCGTTATCAACAACCTTCCTGAAAAGCAGCAAGAAGCAATCATTCTCTACTATTTTGATGAGATGAACTATCGGGAAATTGCCGAGGCTATTGGAAGTACGGTGAGTTCCGTCTCTACCAATATCATGAAAGCCAAAAGGAATATCTGCAACGAGCTGAAGAAAAAGGGTAATTTGTTCATTGCAAGTGCGATTACCGCAGACATGACACAGATGCTACGGCATTTTGATTTGAATCATTTTCAAAGCTTATGCAGCACAGGGTTGAAAGATACCGTTTCATTTAACACCCTGACTTACAAGATGATGGCAGGCGCGACGAAGACAATCAGCCCGAGTGTTGTAAAGATTTTAGCAGGTGTCGCCGCTCTCGTCGTGATTTTCTCAAGTTATACAATCTATGAAAAGTATAAGCCTGATGTGAGCGCGAACTCGGATATTCCAAAACCACAAGAAACGGTGACATCGGATACGGCACAAGACGCCGATGTGAACGATCGTGCAAGTGGCGCAAATGCCACAACCATTGCGGACGAAATCTACAAGCCCGACGCCAAAATTATCCTAACGGATGGCGATTGTCAGTGTGGGCATGTCAACCCAAAGACGGCGACCTTACAATTAGACGATGTAGGAACCGTAACAGGGTGGAAATTGATAGATGCAAATGGTGATATAAGAGATAAAGGGTCTGGTGCAGATGTAGGTACGGCATTGCAAAGCTTACCGCTAGGTGAATATAGCCTAAGCTATGCACTGCTAGACGACGATGGCGACACGGCAACAGCAAGTCGCAAAATCAACATCATATCGGGGGAGATCGATCCCAATCTTTATGAATAGTATATTGGAGGAATTATGAACACGAAGAATGGAAATGTAAAGATATTAAGACAGAGTATCGCATTTATCATCGCGACGCTTATGGTTGTGTCAATGATTATCCCAAATTTCGCTTATGCAGCAGGAAAAGATTCCGTAAATGACGCGGATGTCGCCTCAACCGAGGCGTTAAATGTTAAGGCATCTGACGAAGCAATCGAAACTTCTGAAGGAGATGTCGCTGTTTTAGATAACCCAGCTACAGCAGAAGATGTTCCCGTCGAACCTGCTGTCAATGAGACACCTGAACCAACAGAAGATACTCCCATTGATGTTGTGGATGTTGGTGCAACAATAAGCGAACAAGCCGAGGCATCTACGCAGTGGCGCGAAGCGTCTCAAAATGACGATCCCCCTGATGGTGCTCCTCGTAAATCTGCCATCAGCGCATTGGCATCCATTGTTCCATTAGGTGTTGATTTTACATTTCCGCTAACGGATGGCGCTAAAACAACTGTATACAGAAGCTTTGCTCCAACAGATTTTCAGTATAACACTAGTGTAATGAATACACTAAAAGATCAAGGTGTTGCTCATGCTGCAGTCTTTGCAAATCATGGCGCAAGGGTTAGTTTCTATTTTGCAGGTGGTAATCGGGCAGTCTATTGTTTTGAGCCTGGCAATAATGCCATTTCTGTAGTTCCTCCAGGTCATAAAGATGACTATACGATATATAATGAAAATACAGTTCCTTCAAGACCAACTGGTGTAATGGATGACGTACAGAAAGAGATGCTCGCCTATGTCCTTGCCAATGGGCAGCCAGAATACACAGGCTATTGGGCTGGTAGATTAGGTTCCTATAATGATGATACAATAGTGGAATGGACTGGTTCCACAGCACCATATGGTCTTGTGAAACAATCTGCAACACAGATTTGTACTTGGCTGATTGGAGAAAATTCATATAAGAAAGATGACGTAATACGTAATGCGATGATTCCTGTTGGTGGCACTGGCTTTGCGCCATCAGCTGAAGTCGCGAAGTTAGCAAATCAATATCTTGACGCAGCCTATGCAAGTTTGACAAGTACGCCAACGTTGCCTGCTTTAACGGAGATGACATGGAGCAATTCAGAGAATGCTTATGTTGCTGATTTGAATGACGATGAATCAGATGGAGATAATGCATTTGGTAAATCTCCTGATGGTCAGACATGGAAAAATGCAATCATTGCGCAACTTCAGAATCAAGGTCTTACAGGAAGTTTTGTAGGAAACACACTACATGTTAAAGGAGAACCGACAACATCGGGTAAGACAATCAATGTAACGATTAAGTCTGCACAGAAGAAAGCCTTAATTGCGTATCTTACATATGATAGATCAGGACTGAATATTAACCCTGACGATGGATATTATCAATATGCACAAGAGCTAGTCACAATAAAAACGGAAGACTACGATACAAGTCGTTCTATTTCTTTCAAATTATGGAGACAGCCAGCAGATGGCGCCGCTCAGTTTAAGGCAAAGAAGACGGTTACAGGATTATCTGGCACGAGAGCTGTATTCAGATTCACCTATGAGCAGGTAAACAATGCTACAGGCGATGCGTACACAGGACCTGGCGATCCTCTTGTTGGTCTCAAAGATACTTCGGGGAATATTGAGCCAAGTCAGGTAGTGACCTTTGATAAATTGACTGGTCTGACACGAGGCAGAACCTATTACTTTAAGGTTGTTGAGAGCAAAGGCACACTTAGAGATTGGGAATATTCGAAAGAGATTTATATCGTTAAAGCGGAAGTCCCTGCTGGCGGCGGAGATGCACAGATAACTTATCTAAGTTCAACAGGTGGCAATACAAGCTTTAACAATGATAATCCACCGACATTTACAAATAAATATACTGCTTCTGTTGATATTCCCTTTGATATCATCAAAAAATCTGTCGGTAAAGACATGACCGCTGGTGAGTTTAAGTTTGGCGTGTTCAAAGCTGACGAAGATGGCAAGATTCAAGGAAGCGCACTTGTCACAGCATCTAATGGCGCAGTGGCTGCGGGCAGAGATATCGTAATTAAATTTGCTGATATCAATCTTACAACTGCAGCTGTTGGTGAAAATTACTTCATCATTAAAGAGACAACGACAAATGATGTCCCTGCGAATGGAAGTGGTTGGAAACTTGATCCTACATTATATCTTGCAAAGGTTATCGTAAGGCTAGATGAACAGACTGGAGCACCGATTCTTTCATATGAAAGACCCATCACTTACAAAACCAGCAAAGATGGTGGCAAGACTTGGACGAACGGTTGGGACGATATCTCATCCAAAGACTTCACAAACCGTTACGAAATCTACGATGCTGCACTGCGTAAATGGGTCAGCGAAGACTATCGCTTAAAGCGTGATGGTTCCATCAAACAAGTCTATGACAAAGACGACGAGCTGCTATTAGAAAAAAACAATACACCTTCCACGCCTGTTCCAGTAGCAAAGGGTGATATTGTAAAATACACAATCAAGGTATTTAACCAAGGCAATATGAACGCCAAGATTCCACAGATTGTAGATTATCTACCTGCAGAATTGGCATTCCCTGATTCTGACAAATACAACGATACGAAGTATCCGTCATGGTCTGCAATTACAGGAAATAATGCTGGCTGGACTGTTAAAGATGGTACATTGATCTATAACTACAAAAAGGATTCTTCGGATAAAGATACTGTAATTGCTTCAGGCGAGAATTACAAAGGATCGGGCGATGTCATTCTTGCTCCAGGCGCATCCAAAGAAATCTCCGTTTATCTTGTTGTAAAGTCTGCACCAACAGAAGGCAAGACAACAATCGATAACTTTGCTGAAATTTCCGAATTCAACGATGACAAAGGCAATGAAGTCATCGATGTTGATTCAACGCCAGATGCAATCGATGGCAATGATGGCTGGAAACCTGACAACTCCGACGACAACGAGATTGACGAGCACCGTAAAGATGATTCAAGCAAAGACGAGGACGACCACGATATCGCGCAGATTAATGTTGGCGAGCCTGGTTCTCTGATTCTCACAAAGAGCGTTCCAAGTATTACGGACAAGAATTTATTTGAATTTAGAATTACGACGGCAGACGATAATAAGCCAGTTGATCTGACGAAAGTTGACTACGATTTCGTATGGACGCCACCAGCCATTCAAGCTTCAAATACGCAACTAAAAGATGGCATCATCTTCCTCAATGACGAGGGGCAAGTCATGATCGAAGGACTGACTCCTGGTACAAAGTATGTCATCACAGAGCGAAGTGTTACAGGTAGCGCGGTGGGCAATATTGTACTTGGCGATTATCACACAACATATGAGGTTGTGGCGACAAACGGAACCGCCACAGGATCTGGCGTGACGACACCAAATGATGTCACGGTCGACAAAGACACAATCACAAATGTTACATTCAAAAACACACCAAAATACGATACAGCAATCCGTAAATGGGTCTACAAATATCAGCATGCGACGAATCCTGCTGTAACCGTTCCAACGCAAGGTTCGCTCGGTGCAGATGGCCCAAATGGTGAGGGTGGCCCAAAAGGTGAAGTCACAGCACCATCCGTAAGAATTGGCGATTTGGTCACTTACAAGATTCGAGTATTTAATCAGAGTAAGTTCCCTACAAAGATTACGGACATCACAGACTATCTACCAAATGGTCTCGCGTTTGTGACAGAGAATGCAAGTGGCGAAGCGATAAACAAATACTGGAAGACAGATGTAAATGCTTCGGGCGCAGCAATCTTACGATATACTGGTCCAGCAATTGAGCTTGCGCCTTACGATGGCAAAGCAAATGATGGACAAGGTGATGACGAGAAGACATTGAAAGTGATTCTGAAAGTTGTATCACCTGAGGAATTGAATGCACATTCCTATATCAATGACGTTGAGATTTCAAAGATGACGGACGAAGAGGACAATGAAGTCCCTGACGAGGATTCAACGCCAGATGATATTGACGAAGAGACACCTACAGACAATGAGATTCATGAAGCGCCAGAAGATAGCATCACACCTGACGATGACGAGAAAGCTGGTCCTGATGAGGATGATCATGATATCGCAGAAGTCGTTGTAAAACAATATGATGTTGCACTGCGCAAATGGATACCACAAGTTGAGCGTAAGGTTACTGGTGCGACGAGCTACGTGAAAGTCTATACTTCCGCAGCTGCTGAGTACAATACTGCGGTTCCTGTACAGATTGGTGATCGTGTGACATTTGCAATTGATCTCTTCAATCAGTGCAATGAAGAAGTCATCATTCCACATGTGAAGGATTATATCGGACCTGGGTATGAATTTATAACAGCCGCAGGTGTGAACCAGAACTGGGAATATGATGCAGCTAAGAACATTGCAACTTACACGCAGCCAGTCAAATTTATCGCGTGGGATAAGGATGCAGAAGGTGCATACCTCGATGCTGAAAAGACGCAGGGTAATTATCCAAAGCACCAAATTTTGATTACATTGAAAGTTGTAAAAACGGATAACGATGGCAAGAAGATCCCGACAGGTACAGAGCGTTATAACTATGCTGAAATCTCCGAATTGACTGATGTGAATCACAATGAAGTCGATGACGTTGATTCCATTCCAGATAACAAGCTCGACAATGACGGCGAGAGAAATCCAGATACTTGGGTTCCAACAGGAAGTGGTCTGAATCCAATCAAGGACAACGAGATTGAGGAGCACGGACTGAAACCAGATGGCACAAAGGTTGATCGCAAAGATGAAGATGACCACGATTTTGCAAAGGTTATCGATAGAGAGTACGATGTAGCACTCAGGAAATGGGTAAGTTCCGTAAGCACAAATGGCGCAATTGGCTCGTTTGTCTCCGTTGATGATGAGTATGCCGTAAGCGGTCCTGCTGTTGGTCAAGCGACCAAACCTGCAATTGTAAAAGTGGGAAATTATGTAAACTATGGAATCAGAGTCTTCAACCAAGGCAAATGGACGACAAAGATTACAGAAATTTCGGATTACATCCCAAGTGGATTGGAATTTGTAACTGCAAATGCGCTTGGCGAGCCAATCAATGCGGGCTGGACTGCAAAGACCGTCAATGGTAAAGTACTTGCGACATTGATTCCAAATCCAAGCATTCGATTATTGCCACAAGGATCGGTTGATGACAATGGCGATGCAACCGATGCGTACACGGTCAATGTCATTCTCAAGGTGAAGAAGCCTGCTCCAAATGCGACACAGGCGGCATTGATTAACGCAGCTGAAATCAGCGACATCACGGATGACAACGATAATCCAGTTGAAGATATCGATTCGACGCCGGATGATGAGAATGAAGAGACGCCGAAAGACAACGAAGTTGACGAGCATGGTCCAAACGACGAAGATAATCCAGGTGACGAAGATGACCACGACATCGCAGAAGTAACCGTCAAGGAATACGACGTTGCCCTTCGCAAATGGATACCAAGTGTGGACAGAGATGTTACTTGGGACAAAAAAGACGAATATGTAAATGTCTATAAATCAACATCTCCAGAGGCAATCGCAGTTCCGGTACAGGTCGGTGATAAGGTGACATTTGCCATTGATCTCTTTAACCAGAGCCTGTATGATGTCCAAATCTCACAGGTGACGGATTATATAGGCAAGGGATTGAGCTTTATTGAAGAAGATAATCCAAACTGGACATATGACAGCGATACTGGCTATGCTTCCTACAGCGGACCTGCATTTGCGCTAAAGGCATGGGACGGAAAGGGTAAGGGCGCGGACGCTTATCCAAGCACAACGACTTCAATTGTGCTCAAGGTCAACAAGTTGGTTGATACAGGAACGGAACGCTATAATTATGCTGAGATTACGGAGTTGCTGGATTCTGATGGCGATGTGGTAGAGGATATCGATTCTGTACCAGATGGCGAGAAATACGATGATGGCGACATCAATCCAGACACCGATGTCCCAACGGATTCAGGAATCAATCCAATCAAGGACAATGAGATTGATGAACATGATTTGGATTCAAATGGCGAAGAAATCTACGAGTACGAAGATGACACACCAACAACAGGTTACGATCAAGATGACCACGACTATGCGCGTGTCGTTGACAGAGTGTATGACCTTGCACTGCGCAAATGGGTATCCTTCGTAAGTACGAGTGGCGCGGTGGATTCTGGCAAGCAGATTGATGGCGATTATGCGCTCGATGGCCCAACGGCTGGCGCAGTTGTGAAACCACCCGTTGTGCAAGTTGGCGACTATGTGACCTACAAAATTAGAGTTTTCAATCAAGGTGAGTGGGCAACGAAGTTCACATCTGTTACGGATTATCTGCCAAGTGGTATGGAATTTGTGACGAAGAACGCTGCTGGCACGACAATCAACAGTGATTGGAAAGCAGGCAAGAATGATTCAGGACTGAATATTATTACATTTACCACAAAGCCAAGTATTGAACTTGCGCCACAACATGACCCAGATGGCAACGATGCCTATACTTTGGAAGTGATCTTGAAGGTAAAGAAACCAGATAAGGAAAATGCTGGACAAGATGTCCCACTCATCAATGCTGCGGAAATCAGTGGCATGACAGATGATGAAGACAATCCTGTAGAAGACGAAGATTCGACACCTGATGATGAAGATAACGAGACACCAAAAGACAATGAAGTCGATGAACATGGTCCTGGTCCAGATGAGGACAATCCTAGTACAGACGATGAAGATGACCACGATATTGCAGAAGTCGTTCTCAAGTTCTATGACGCAGCACTACGTAAGTGGGTGACAACGGTTGACCACGGTGGCGATGTCAGAACAATCGACGATACCATCACGGGTCCAACTGGAAAATCTCCAGTTCCAAGTGTGTATGTTGGTGATCTCATCACTTACAACATCAGACTGTTCAATCAGACTGAGAATCCTGTGACGCTTACCGCGATTACCGATTATCTGCCAGATGGTCTTGAGCTCGTGACAACTGGTGCAATTGGTCAATATTGGAAAGCAACAGGCGCGAAGACGACCTATGACAACGCTGGTACGAAGTCAACCTATACGGCAATAGAATGGATTGGCGCGGATATCTTCTTGGACGCATACGATGGATCTTATGGTAGCGGCAATGACGAGAAGACAATCCAGATTCAGGCTCGTGTGAAGAATCCGACAGATATTTCAAAGGCAACCCAGAATCTCGACAACTATGCTGAGATTAGTGAGATGGTCGGCGAAGAGGATACACCAGTTCAGGATATTGATTCCACACCAGATACGGATCTACCAAATGACAAGTTCGATTACGACAAAGACAACGAGATTGATGAACATCAAGAGGGCGACGACGCGAAGAAAGGTGATGATCAGGATGACCATGACATCGCTAGAGTTGAACTAGGCATCATCATCTCCGTCGAAGTGGATAAGGATACGATAAAGCGTACCTCTGCTGCATACAAGAGTCTTCCAAATAAAGAAGGAATCGACAATATTGGCGATGCAGAAGAACGTTACAAATACGACTTCGACTTCAGATCCACATCAACGATTGAGACAGAAGAATTTGTTGTAGATGATAGACTCGAAAATGTCACCAAGACCGATGGTGTAAGAGTTGAAGAATTCTGGACACCGATTGTCTGGGGTGATATCAATGGTACGTACAATATCTGGTACAAGACAAACAAGACCGATGACACAAAGACATACAGCAATGTCCGCGACAACAAGTCTGCGACGAAGCTTGGAACATCTCAGACTTTCTCCAATAAGGGCTTCAAGCTTTGGAAAGAGAATAGTCCAAGTGCCGACAACGACAATAAGGTAATAAGCGGTCAAGGTTTAGACGTCAGATACAGATATCATCTGCTCGTCAGCAAGCTTGGACTCGATGCCGATGAGTATATCACGGCAATCAGACTTGAGTATGGCGCTGTAAAACCAGGATTTACATCCAAGAACTCGAAAGATAAATCCATCAATGGCGAGCATCGGGCAAATGACGGCAGTGTGAATCTTCCATCAAGCAAGGCTGGTACAATCAAACCGCTGTCCATCCCAGGCAATGCCGTTACAACGCAAAATATCAAGCTTGGCGGCAGTATTGCGACATTTGCAACTGGTATTGACAACAACTATGTGGATTGGACTGTAAAACCAAGCGATGGCTACTACAATGCAGGACTTGCCGCAGATCAAGGGTTGAAGGCAGCGTCCTACCTCGTCTCAGCTACAAATGCGATGGATGACGAAGATATCGTTTCTTCTGTCGATGCACATATTGCGAGAGATACGATGGTTGATCAGGATCAAGATGCCGTCGTCACGAGAGAAATTCAGACATTTGAAGCAAATCCTGAAGACCTCGAGATTGACAAAGCGGTCATCGACGACAATAGCTTCGTGAAGCATGGTGAAGAAGCTGGTCTGATTACAAGAGGTGGTGGAGATACCCCAGAAATTACAGATAAAGGTAAGGATAACTTTGGCAAGGAGGGGAAAGTGATTCCACGCGTAAATCGAGAGGGCGTGACATTGAAAGACTCCATTGGCAACATCATGAGTCCAAAGACTGGAGATCCCGTGAAGCTTGTGGCAATTTATGCGACAATGCTTGCAGCACTAAGTTGTATTGTCTTGCTCGTAGTCTTACAGTTACGAGCACGAAAGCGTAATCGGGTGCAAATGGTTACAAAGAGAGAGGAGGTGTAGCATGATGAATTTTACAAATAATAAGAGCTACAATATGCTACATCGTTCTGCGGTTCCCGCGTGTTTCGCAATCCTCTTGGCATTTATTATGATATTCATGCAGGTAGGAGCAATCAGCTCCTACGCTGCACCTGGCGATCAAAATATCACAGCAGAATATCGCTACCTCGAGGGTAATACACCGACTATTGCACCAACAATCACACAAGGTAGCAGACAATATAAATTGCTATCACAGACAAAGCCCGTATTGGAGTCGAGTCTGCCAAGAATCCGTACTTATGAGTACAAGATTGACGGTTATCTGACAGCAGAAGATCTCGCGGCATTGTCCGAGATTGAAGGACTCGTTGTCACGCCAGTATCCATTGCGCTCAAACGAGAAGTGGATAAGCGGGATGTAGAGACGGGACTTGAGACAAACGATGTTGATGAACTTCCAACGGAAAAGGCATTTGAAATCACTTCGGCTTTTGACCCAAGTGGCAAAGCGACCGTGGTGCTACAAAGAGCTGGTGTGGAATTTTCAGTCACACCGCCGAAACCAGAAGACAAAGGATTGCCATCTGGTTATACAGCAGACATCGTCTACCGAGGCATTGAGACCTATAATGGAACAGGCTATTATGAGGCTGCAAGCACCTATACAAGCAGTGTGCAAGAGGGTGCTGACAACCAATATATCATCGTCGCAACCTATGAACCTGTGACACCGCCAGTATACGAAGGTGGTGGCACACCAGTCGAACCTGGTGATACCGTCGCACCAGTACCGCCAGTGGCACCAGAACCTGGCACCCAGACCGTTGTAGAAGAAGATGAAAATGTTCCTCCTGCAGCTGACGAAACCATTGCAGAACCAGAGGAACCAGAAGCCGCGGACATTACAGCCGGTGGCGCCATTATCGTACCACAGGATGAACTCGCACAGATTGCGGGAGACGCAGGCATTCCGTTAGCAAATATCGGAAATATGCCAACACCGCTGACCGCGCCAAAAGGCTACGCTGCATGGGCACTCGCCAATTTGGTACTTGTCATCGCAGGTTTTGTTGTTGCCGTTGTGATGCTGATCGGTGTCTTCAAACGTGCAGTAGTAGGATCCCATGTCAATCGTGAGTATGACGAGACACAGGGTATCATAACGATCGCAGGGAAGACCTACAGCAACAGACTTTTAGTTGTCATCTTTGCAATGCTACTTATGATTGGCAACATTCTATTCTTTGCAATGACAGAGAATCTGTCCTATCCGGTTGTCTTCTTTGACAAGTGGACGGCAGTCAATGCAGTAATCCTTATCGTAGAAATTGCAGCTGCAATTTTCTCAAGTAAGCGAGCTCTTGTACGCGATGCAGAAGCAATCGCATAATCTCATCAAAAAAAATCATCGTGTAGACATTTCGTCTGCACGATGATTTTTTTTTGCAACTATTTGCAACTATGTTAGCAATAATTTTGCATTATATTAAAATATTGTGTAATATTTAATTCGTGTTGCAGAAATATGTTACTTTTAAGCGAAAATGTGATAAAATTGTAATAACCGTATCATAAGCACTTATAAGGAGACGTTCATGAACGATAAAAAGATACTTATTATTGAGGACGAAAGATCCATTGCGGATATCATAAAGATTAATCTGCAGAAGGATGGTTTCGCAGTAGAAATTTCTCATGATGGTCAAGAGGGACTCAATATGGCTTTGAACAATGAGCCTGATTTAGTGCTACTAGATGTTATGCTACCATCTATGGACGGTTTCGATGTATGTCGCAAGATTAGAGAGAAGAGCAGCGTGCCAATCATCATGCTTACCGCAAAGGAAGAAGAAGTTGATAAAGTACTCGGCTTAGAGTTAGGCGCTGACGACTATATCACAAAGCCGTTTGGCATGCGTGAATTAATTGCTAGAATTAAAGCCAATTTAAGACGTGGCGACTATTCCAAGACCGCTGTTGAACCTGAGGGTGATAAGATTTATGATTTTGGAAGTATTGTCATCGACTTAAAGCGTTATGAAGTACGTAAGGGTGGCGAAGTAATCGACTTGACACTCAGAGAGTTTGAGTTGTTTCGCTATCTCGCAGAGAAGAAAGAGAAAGTCTTCTCAAGAGAGCAGTTGCTTCAAGATGTGTGGGGCTATGAATATTTCGGAGATATTCGGACGGTGGATGTCACGGTTCGTAGACTTCGAGAGAAGATCGAGACAGATAGCAGCAACCCAAAATATATTGTGACCAAGCGCGGGGTGGGGTACTACTTTGAATCGAAATAGTATTAAATGGTGGATGTTTGTAAGCATTGTGACGTTACAGGCATTCTCGCTACTAATCGTATTATTTTTAGGCAAGATCAATATTGCACAGATTATAGCGGCCTCGGCCGCTGTTTTTGTAAGTATTGGAATTTCTGTTCTTTTATCGAAACTCATCACGCAGCCAATGAATGAGCTGGATTCCATGATTGAGCATGCGATGGGGGATGAGTCTGATGACCGGCTCGAACTTCGCAGTTTTGATGAAATCAATAAGCTTGCTTATGATTTAGATTTGCTTTGCCATAAATATTTTGAAATTGTGGCAGAGAATGATTACGGTAACAAAAAACTGCAGACACTATTAGAGTATGTGACAGATGGCGTCATTGCGATTGATCAAGAAGGTCGATTTATTCATGCCAATTCTGCGGCGATGAATTTGCTTGGACTCAAGGAATACGATATTGCATATCATCGGTATGATGATGTGATTGAGCATTTTAGTGAAGAACTCCGCTTGGCTGATCTCTATCGAGCGATTTCTACATCGACAGGATTATATGTTGAGGATAGCTTTAATTATGCGGGTGCAACCTATCTCATAAGATTTGGCGAGTTCACTTCAGAAGCTCACAGTGGAATCATCATCGTCATTCAAGATGTGACGGAACGCCAACGCCTAGACGATATGCAAAATGATTTTGTCGGCAATGTATCTCATGAATTAAAGACACCAATCACAACAATCAAAAGCTATGTCGAGACGCTGATTGATGGTGGCGACGAACTGGATCAGGAGATGAAAGACGAATTCATTGAGATTATTGAATCCGAAGTGGATCGCATGAGCAGACTTGTGCGAGATTTATTACAACTGACTAGGCTCGATTACAAACAACAAAAATGGTACAAGTCAAAAGCAGATATCGTTCAATTAATTAAGGTCTGTGTAAAGAAAATGGAGTACAATGTCAAAGCGAAGGATCAAGTGCTCAATATGCTTTACGTTGGAGAGAGTCCCATCTTTATCGATATGGATTCGGATCAGATTGAGCGCGTTCTTCAGAATTTGCTTTCCAATGCTTTCAAATATACGCCAGAGCATGGCAGAATTGATATCGATTTAGTTGAATATGAAGATGCCGTTGAGATTATCGTCTCGGACAATGGCATTGGTATTCCAGAAGCAGATATCCCTCGCGTTTTTGAACGATTTTTCAGAGTCGATAAAGCGAGATCAAGAGAACTCGGCGGTACAGGGCTTGGTCTATCCATCACAAAACAGATTATCGAAGAGCACAATGGCACCATCGAGATAAAGAGTTCCCTCGGTTCCGGCACAAGGGTCATGATTCTGTTGCCAAAACCTAGATTGAGAGGAAAGCACTGCATTAATTGATAATGGTGACACAATGAGTAACGAAAAAGAAAACGAAAAAGAAAAAATCAATGCCAGTACGCATAAGCGCAACAAGAAGCGGCGGCGGGCACAGTGGCGACGCCGAGCAATGATTGTGTGTGCAATTATTATTGCAGTGGTGCTATTAGCATTGTCTGGAACAAAAATAGTCCGCCTGATGCTTGAACGGAGCGCGACGGAAGAAGACGTAAAGGGTTTAGAGTCAGAGAAAAAAGAATTAGAGCTTGAGTTTAAACACATTGATGACAAAGAGTTCTTTGAACAAGAAGCACGTGAACGGCTTCGTATGATACGTAATGGCGAGACGCTCTATCTATTTGATAACATCGATCATGATAAAGAAGACGCCTCACAACCGAGCGATACAGATAAGGATGATAATGAAACCACATAGTTTAAGAACGATTCGGGACTTATGCAATGTCCACGATTTTACATTGGCAAAGAGTCTCGGACAGAATTTCTTGACTGATATTCACATTATAGAAAAGATTGCAGACGCCCTTCTCATCACGGAAGGGGAGCTGGTATATGAAATCGGTCCTGGCATGGGCGCACTCACAATGGCGCTTGCGGATGCTGGTGCCAATCTAAAGGCAATCGAAGTTGACCGACGGTTGATTCCAATCTTAGAGCAGATATTTTATGATTATGACAATGTCGAGATTATCGAATCCGATGTCCTGAAATTCCAATTTCCAGATGAAGATTATAAATTGATTGGGAATCTGCCGTATTATATTACGACGCCGATTATTATGGATGCGCTTGAACGTCCACGTCCTCCGAAGTCGATGGTCTTTATGATGCAGAAGGAAGTTGCTGACCGTATTTTATCACCTCCAGGTAGCAAGGTCTATGGCGCGCTTTCTGTCATGGTTCAGTATCGCTGTGATGTTGACCATGTGACAGATGTATCACCAGATGTTTTTTTCCCGAAGCCAAAAGTTAGCTCTAGTGTGCTGCGATTCAATCCACGACCTGAAAGTGAGGTTATTACGAAGCACAGGGCGCTGTTTTCCAAAGTCGTGCATGCGGCATTTGCGCAGCGACGTAAGACGGTTGCCAATTCACTTAAAACCTTGCAAATGTCAGACGGTACCCTCAGTTCAGAACAGATTCGTACAGCATTACACGCGGCTGGAATCGACCCGATTCGGCGCGCGGAGACGATGTCAGTTGAGGAATTCTCAGCACTCACGGATGCGTTTTTCGAGATTTCGTAGGTGACGAATCGCAAGTGGGTGTTCGGCTTCGAATTTTGGAAATTTTAGATAGGGATAGATAGGGATAGATAGGAATAAATGGGAATCATTGATAATATTAAATTGCAGATACAGGCTTTGAAAGGTGGGCATCCTCATTTTGGGGATGGACCTCGTGGTCCCAATGCGAAACAGATTGAGAAGCTTCGAAAACGCTCTGTAAGGCTGAATAAGCATCCGAAACTTCGAGCTTTTTATGATAAATATATGACCATCGCACCAATCAACTCTGCAATTTTGGCAATTGTACTTGAAATCGTCATTGAGGCATTTGGACATAAAAATCCAGTTGGTGGATTTTGGTTTCTGGCGACACATCCGTTGGTATTTTTAGCAAACGCATTGATTATCTATGCAACGCTGTCACTTGCTTGGCTCTCCAAACGCCGAACCTTTTACAATGCGATTCTATCGACAATTTGGTTGTTGCTTGGTGCTGCAAACGGTATCATCTTAATTTTCCGCATGACGCCATTTACCACTGCGGATTTGAATTACGTGGGTATGGCGCTAGATATATTGCCAAACTACATGAACACGTTCGAGATGTCGATGCTCGCCATTGTGCTCATTGCAATATTGTTGAGTTTTGTTGCGTTGTTTTTCTTGGCGCCAACCTTACGGCATATTAATTATAAAAAGTCCGTCGCAATGACCCTTGTATGTATCTTACTTTGTAGCGGTGGCTATCTTGGTGCAGTAAAATCGGGCGTGCTATCGAGTAAATTCGGCAATCTTTGGGATGCCTATTCTGAAAATGGTGTACCCTACTGTTTTCTTACGACATGGCTCAATCGCGGCGTAAGTAAGCCAAAAGGCTATGATAAGACGATGATTGAGGGAATCCTCCCAAAAGCTGAACTGAATACACAGTATGAAAGTGAAGAGAAACCAAATATCATCTTTCTTCAACTGGAATCCTTTATCGATGCAGACGAGATCAAAAGCTTAGAACTCTCTGGTCCTGCAATCCCATACTACGACGAGCTCATGGAAAACTATTCTTCTGGATACCTAGATGTATCTGTCTTCGGGGGTGGAACTGCCAATACGGAGTTTGAAGTGATGTCGGGTCTCTATCTCGGCTTCTTTGGGCCAGGGGAATTCCCTTATAAATCGGTATTAGCCAAAGAGACTGTTGAGACGATGGCATACGACTTAAAGGACTTGGGTTACGCGACACATGCAATGCACAATCATCGCGGCGCATTTTACAATCGTAATACGGTATTTGCCAATATGGGCTTTGACGATTTTACATCACTTGAGTACATGTCCTATGTGGATAAGACCCCTAGAAACTGGGCGAGAGATGAGATTCTTACAGGCGAGCTCATCGATGCAATGCGGTCTACAAAGAGCAAAGACTATACCTACTGCATTTCTGTACAAGGTCATGGTGAGTATCCGACAAAGTCTGTCTTGCAAAATCCACGTATCAAAGTATCCGCTGCAGAGGGTAGCGACATCACTGAAGAACGCCTAAAGCAATACGAATATTATATCCAGCAGACAATGGAGATGGATGATTTCGTCAGAGATCTGACTGCGGAACTTCAGAAATTTGAAGAGCCTGTCGTCCTCGTAATGTATGGGGATCATCTGCCTGCGCTCGGCGAGACCAACGAAGATATGGCCTCGGGTTCCATCTATAAGACACAGTACGTTATCTGGGACAACTATGGCTTAGCACCTGTTCACGAAGATGTACCGACCTACAGGCTTTCGTCTGTTGTACAACAACGCATCGGCATGATGGAAGGGACAACGACGACATTTCACAGAAATAGCTCTGAAGACCCCAATTATATGGACGAACTACACGCGCTACAATATGACATGTTATATGGCAAACGTTATGCGTATTACGATGGTGAAAAGGATCCCTTTAAGCCAACAGATATTCAGATGGGCTATAAGCCAATTCGTATCCTTGATATGATTAACGTAGGTGGCAACTACTACATCACAGGCGAGGGCTTCACCCCATTCAGCAAGATTTCACTCGATGGAAAGATTCTAAATACCGTCTTCCTAAGTTCAACGACACTGAAACTAGAGGACGCCGTAGACAAAGCAGAGCTAAAGAATCTAAAAGTCAGCCAAGTAGAAAAGAACAACACAATCCTATCCACAACAGAATAAAAAGTAGCGCATCAATGCAAATAAAAGAAACGGCTACACTCAAGGACGAGTGTAGCCGTTTCTTACTATATTTTTTAATCTTTAATTATGCACCCATACAAAGGTTCCAACTGGTGCAAAATGATACACGGCTTCGGCTTCGGCAACCCGCATATTGATACATCCATGACTCATCTGGTGCCCGAAATTATTGTGCCAAGGCGCACCATGGAACGCATATCCGCCATAGAAATAGGTGCACCATGGAACATCCTCAGTCACATAATAGTCTGGTGCAGTCGGATCGCTTCCTTTCATGGTGTCTTTTACGTATTGTCTTTCAACAAGAAAGCCGCCTGTAACAGTTGGTGTCTCATTTTTACCGGAGCTGATTAAATACTCCGCGACACGCGTATCGCCTGTATAGAGGTAGGTTTTCTGTTCCGTAAGATTGACTTCAACCCAGTGGGTGTCTGGACCGAGGACGATTTGCTTGACGTCACGAGGCACTGTTTCCACGGTTAATGCAGTGGTCAATTCTGTGTCAGCTACGATTGCATCATGAATCGCTTTGATTAGATTTTCTTGGTCGATTAGGTTTTGCCCGTCACGCCCATTTTTAATTACATAAAACTCTGCGCCATTCTTTATAACGACAACTTTTTGTAGCATCTGTATGGAAACCATTTTCGCGAGGTTGTCACTCACCAACGGCTGAATGTTCTCATCAACTGGACTCATGATAATCTGCTTTTGTTCCAGATCCTGTGCAAATGTCATCAATCCTGCTTTCGTATCGCGCGAGAGATTCGCTACAACCTTGTCATTCAAGGTAAATGTATAGTTTGAATCCAATATGATATTGGCTTTGTCGCATGTTGCCTGCGCATCGGCATCTGTAATAAGGGGCGCGAGCTCAGAAGAGGTGAGTTTAAATGCCTTTTCCGTGTTAATGTTCTGCGTTATTTCGTCGCAAATGCGATCGACCGTCTCTTGAGAGATATTGTTACCCGCGATGCCTGGCGTAACCGAATAAGATTCTGCTTCCGCATTGTAATTGACGCTCGGCTCCGATGCCGTTGTAAGTACGCCAGCATAAGCTTCGGTGAAAAAGGCCCGTGCTTGATCGTAATCTGCATTTACGATTAATTTCATCTCTTTTGGCTCATAGAATTTGAGCTTATTACAGAAATCATTTGCGCTCTTAAACCCTAGAACATTTGTGGATGTCTGCTTGCTATCCAAACTTAATCCAAGTGCTCCAGGTGTTGCAGTCACGCTTTGCCCATCCAAATCAAAATGCAGGTTTGCGTTATTAAAAGTATCCATTGCTCTTTTCTGCAGCTCGGTATCGCTCATTCCTGCAAGTTTGACGGAACCGAGAATGGTTCCAGGTGCAGCTTTGTCTTTGAAATACGCACCATACGCAGCGATTGCTGTTGCTACTAATAATAGTAGTATGAGTATAATGAGCAATATGATAGGCGCTTTCTTCCTTTTGGGCTTTATTATAGCTATATTATTATTTTCTGTAGACTTATTATCTAAACTCATACCCCATCCTTCAAGTAAAATTACGAAATATTTATATTTATAAATACCCCTAAAATAAATTGCAAAACATGAATCACTATATATTATACACAATTCCTTCACATAAAGGAATGGTTATCTAATAATTTGTAATGTTTGTATCATTGCTGTAATGACAAGAAAATGGCTAATTACCATGGAAAAGTAAGCAAAACGTCCTATTTTTAGAGGGTGAAATATTGCAAGAAATTTGATATACTATATAAATGTGTATCAAAAAAAAGATAGGTTTGTAAGAATATTATGTAAATGAGGCTGATATGATTCATTTTTCAAAGTATCATGGCTTAGGCAATGATTTTATTATTGTAGATGCCGATGAAGTGCGACGATATTTTAAGGAAGGCGCGGGTGCGCCACTCGATTTGGTGCGCATCTCAAAACTTGCCATTCAATTGTGTGAGCGCAAGATTGGTCTCGGCGCCGATGGATTTATTGTTGTCGTGCCCGATCCGCTGGAGATGCTTTTCTTTAATTCTGATGGAAGTATGGCTCCGATGTGTGGGAATGGTATCCGCTGTTTTACACAGTATTGTTATGATACGGAACTTTCGAAGTCGCGCGAGTGTCTTGTGAAGACGGGCGCAGGAGAATTAACAGTACGGATCAAAGACTTCGAACCATTTTTAGTCGAAGTCAATATGGGGAAGCCAGACTTCAATCCAGCAAAATCAGGTATTGATACAGATGATGAAGATTATCTGAATAAGACCATTATAATAGAGGGTAAAGATTACGAAATCAGCACCTTTTTTATGGGCACGATTCACACTGTGCTATGGGTGCCTCAGGATATGACCCTCGAGGCGATGGAAGCTTTGGGCGAAAAAATCTCAAACCATCCGACATTTAAGGAAAAGACCAATGTCAATATGGCGAAACGATTGGAGCGTCAGAATGGTGACACCAATGCCGATGTTGATCTCGTCACTTATGAAAGAGGCGCGGGTCTCACGGCTGCCTGCGGTACAGGTGCAACGGCAGTAGCCGTACTTGGTGCGCTACAGGGCAAGCTCCCGTCAACGTCAACCATTCAGTTAAAGTACGGTGCACTTGAAATCAGCCAAAATGCAGATGGAGAAGTCTTCATGACCGGTCCATCTGAGCATATAGCTACAGGACTTTGTTACCTTTAGTTTTACGAGTCGAGTTGAATTATAGTAAATCTGCCACACTCAGGTTTTATCTGAGGATACTGGTGGATTTCAACTCTTCTCTCCACCACTAAGCAAGAGCGACCTCAGATAAAACCTGAGTGTGGCAAATTTAACACAAAGAAGGAGAAATATATGGATGCTTATGAAATTATTCAGTTCATTGCGGATGCAAAGAAGAAGACACCTGTAAAGGTATATGTGAGAGATGGTGCTGGAATTTACTTCCCAAATGCAAAAGTCTTTGGCGACAAGGATGTCGTTGTGTTTGGAGATTGGGCTGATATTGAGCCAATCCTTGCCAAATCTGGAAAGACAGAAAAGGATTATGAAGTTGAAAATACGATGCGCAATTCCGCGATTCCGCTTATCGATCTTAAAGGTATCAATGCGCGTATCGAGCCAGGTGCAATCATACGCGACCAAGTTGAGATTGGCAACAACGCTGTCATCATGATGGGTGCAGTTATCAATATTGGCGCAGTCATCGGCGATGGTACGATGATTGACATGGGTGCAATCTTAGGCGGAAGAGCAACAACAGGCAAGAATTGTCACGTCGGAGCAGGCTCTGTACTCGCAGGCGTTGTAGAGCCACCAAGTGCAGATCCCGTCGTCCTTGAAGATGATGTACTCGTCGGTGCCAATGCTGTCGTTCTCGAGGGCGTTCGTGTTGGTAAGGGAAGTGTCGTAGCGGCAGGTGCTGTTGTTGTCGAAGATGTACCTCCAGGAGTCATCGTCGCTGGCGTACCAGCAAAGATTATAAAGGAAACAAAAGACACTGACGGTCAGAAAATCGAGATTATCGCGGCATTGCGACAATTATAAACGGAGGAAAAAATTGAAATATTTTAGTACGCGCGGCGAAGGTGCTGCAAAGAGGAGTGCAGAGGCAATTATACAGGGGCTTGCGACGGATAAAGGTCTGTACGTGCCGGACTCTATTCCAACGCTTGATATCGAACTTGGCAAACTAAGCGAGTTAAGTTATCAAGATATCGCAAGAACCGTTATCGGCAAGTTCTTTGATGACTTCAGCGCCGAAGAGGTTGACATTTGCGTCAATGGTGCTTATGATAGCAAGTTTTCCGATCCAAAGATTGCACCACTTGTAAAGGTGAAGGATGCTTATGTGCTCGAACTCTATCACGGTCGCACGAGCGCATTCAAAGACATGGCGCTTTCAATCTTGCCCTATCTCCTCACGACTTCTTTGAAGAAAGAAAAGGAAGAAAAGGAAATCGTCATCTTGACGGCGACTTCTGGTGATACAGGAAAGGCTGCGCTCGAGGGATTTGCAGATGTCCCAGGTACGCAGATTATCGTCTTTTACCCAACGGGTGGTGTCAGTGAGATTCAAGAGAAGCAAATGATTACGCAAGAGGGTGCCAATACGCATGTGTATTCAATCGTTGGCAATTTCGACGATGCCCAGACAGGTGTAAAAAACATCTTCAATGATGACGCCTTTGCAGCGGAGTTGGATGCGGACGGTTATAAATTGAGTTCTGCAAACTCCATCAATATTGGACGTCTTGTGCCACAGGTTGCTTATTATATCAGTGCTTATGCGCAGTTGATTCAAGCTGGCGAGATTCAGCCAGGCGATGCAATCAACGTATGCGTGCCAACAGGCAATTTTGGCAATCTGCTCGCAGCATATTATGCAAAGAATATGGGTATTCCAATCAAGAAATTCATCTGTGCAAGCAATGAAAACAATGTCTTGACAGATTTGATCAATGATGGTGTCTACGATGCAAACCGCGATTTCTTCCAGACATCTTCCCCATCGATGGATATTTTGATCTCAAGTAATGTAGAGAGACTGCTATATCACCTTTCTGGCGACAATGCGGACGAAATTGCAAGCTATATGAAGAGTCTTGATGACGAAAGAAGATATCGTGTCAGTGACAAGGTGAAAGAGGGACTATCTAACTTTATCGGTTATTATTCCGATATGAATCAGACGCATGATGCAATCAAGCGACTATATAATGAAGAGCATTACCTCATGGATACGCACACTGCGGTTGCATGGGCGTCCTACGAATCCTATGTTGCAGAAACTGGCGACAATACACCAACCGTCGTTGCATCGACAGCGAGCCCATACAAATTTGCGGGTGATGTTGCAAAGTCCATCGGTGTCACAATAACGGAAGATGGTTTTGCCAATATGGACGCACTTTATGCGAAGACGGGTGTTGCAATCCCAGAAGGACTAGCAGGACTGGAACACAAGAAAGTTCTACACGATGAGACCATTGAAAAAGAAGCAATGCCAGCAGCAGTCAAGAAATCGCTAAACATCTAATAAAACGTTTCGTGTAGTAGTTAAAAACGAGGGACTATATTAAAACGAGGGACATCGGACACAATCATTTTGTTAGATGCCCCTCGTTTCTTATTTATGAACGACCACTCTCATACCGTCCGTTGCAAAATCATATACCGCTTTTGCTTCATTTTCTTTCATATTGATACAACCATGACTTTGTGGCGTTCCAAAGTTGTCATGCCAATAGGCTGTATGGAATCCAAAATCACCTGAAAACCAGGTGCACCATTTTACATCAGGATGGTAAAAATTATTACCTGATAGATTTTGGACTGGAACCTGTAAATAGACATGGAAGGTTCCCGTAATGGTGGGTGTATTCGGAAGCCCAGAACTTATGACATATTCTGCAATGGCATTGTTATCATAATAAAGTCGTGTAATCTGTTCCGATAAATCTACGTCAATCCAACGTTCTCGTGGTTGATCTAATTTTGTTATCGTGAAAGGCGTCTTTGTCACTGGCAATTCATATAGAAGAGAGGTTCCGTCTACAATTGCATCATGAATGGTTTTGCAGATGGTATCGATGTCTTTGAGTGTGCGCCCATCTTTACCTTCTTGTAGCACTTCTAATTCCGTCGTATTTTGCATGACAACCTTTTTGTCGACCATGGTTATTGATACAGATTTTGCGATGGTATCATGAATGTAAGATAAGATTTTTTCATCATTTGGGACAATCTTAAGTGTGCCATTTTCTTTGCCGGGAGCTATTGTGAAAAATGTCGCTTTTGTGGCGCGGCTCAATGTTGACACTTCCACACCATCCAGTGTCAATACATAACTTGAATCGAGAATCGCATTTGCCTTATCACATACGATATTTGCTTCCGATTCGGAAATGGATGGCTCTACTTCTTGTGTGTCGATGGGATAGGATTGATTCTCATCCAGTTCAACTTTACTCAATTTTGCAATGAGCTTATTGCAGACACGCTCAATGGACTCATCAGAGATGGTTGTGCCTGAACTACCAGGTGTAACTGTAAAAGTACTCTGATTTTCCGAATAATGAATTTCAGGTTCTTTTGGTGGTGAAAAATCATTTGCAAATGTATCACGAAGAGAACTTGACACTTTCTTTTTATCATAAGAAATCTTCAAGTCTATCTTTCTATGGTCTTTGAAATTAAGTTTTGCAAAATAATCTTTAAAACTATCAAATCCGACAGCGCCATCGATTGTATCTTGAAGATTGAGATCTAATCCAATCGCACTTGGTGATACGGTGGTACTCGAACTGTTGAACTGGAATGTACAGGTCGCACGATCAAGTGATGCGATTGCTTGATCTTTGAATTGCTCTGCGGTCATTCCAGAGACATCTTCGGATCCTAAATAGGTGCGCGGCGCAATTTTGTCACTATATTTAGACCAAAAAGCAGCAAGTATTAAAAGGATGAAAATTAAAATACTTACAAAGGCAATCTTGATTATTTTATTTTTCTTTGATTTTATTTCCATTCATTGATTATAACATGACTAAAATAGATAAACCTAAAAATTATAGAGAATCATCGCGTACTTTTTTATGTTTCAAACATAATATTACATTGCAGTAATATTACAATTATGACAAAAGTGTAACAGAAACACAACTGTAATATATGATGTAAGAAATTGGAAATATTATCATTAATTTTAGTTATTTTTATATATTATTTTTGCTTTTTAGTGAAAGCTCACATTTTCTGAAAGTGTAAATCTTTTCTGAATATGTTATGATAGGTATACAAGATAGATAAGGCATTACAATATTTCGAAATAGGGAAGAAAATTATTTAAGG
>JAISJM010000182.1 GCA_031261525.1 Eubacteriales Family XIII. Incertae Sedis bacterium | reverse complement strand
GTTTTACAAAGCCCAATAAACTGCGTTTTGATTTGGCTGTCACAAAAGATTCTGTTTTCTCAAAAGTTAATACAACTCCTGTGAAGCAATCTTCGATATCTTCCATGGTCAATTTTCGTCGACCCATTGCAGGGTCATTGATATATGCGTGTTTTCCCTTTACGCCTTCCCAGACGACAAAGTGATTGAAATTCCAATGGATGATACACGGTGTCTTCAGTTCAAGTAAGGACTCCACACTTTTTCGGTAACCTTTGACTGCTAATCCATACTTGCGACCAGCGCGCATGATATTTTTTGCATTACAACCGTCTCTGGATACACCTGTTTCAATACGCAGTTTTTCAAGAGATTCATGCCTTCCATAATACCCCAAAATCATACCAAGTGAAGCAGCACCGCACTCCGTTGCCTCCATTTGATACACGGTAGGGGTTTTCGTATAGTTTTTCATATATAATTACCCCTCTTTATTTACTGTAAAGAATTTCTTCAATGCAGGAATAATCATTTCAATAGGCGCTTTCTTCTCTGTAATAATGCGTGCTGTGACTAGGGTTCCTTTGGTAATCTCGATATTGTTTCCTTTCCTGTTGGACCAGCGATAACCGCTTACCGTATTGTCGTCTGCCTGAAGCTCGCAATATACAGCAACGACAGGTCCATTTTGAATGAAAGATTCTACCAGTATATTGTTGCCAAGTTGATTCTGCATCGTCTCAGAACTCGTAATATAAGAATCCACGCTGATGACGCTGGCGTTCATATGCCCATACTCTTGCTCATTTGCAGTTGTTGGAGAGATCATAACCTGCATTCCTGGCTCAATCTTCTTTCCGTCTTGCAATGCTACATAACAGATTACGGTATTGTTATCGATACTTTTACTTTGGATCTTTGCAATTTCACTACCAACGGTTACGATAGAACCTAATTTAACATTTAAGGATTGTACGATGCCATCATGATCGGCTTTCAGCTCTTTATTTTTAGTCGATATCTTATATTTATCAAGTTCACTTGTAAGCTGACTCATGATTGAATCTTTTGCTGTATTAAACTGTGTCGTAAGCGTACCTTCTTGCGCGGCAATATTCACCTTTTCTGCTGCAATCTGCTGTTCAAGACCTATGATTTCAGCTTCCGCAGACGTATTCTGAGCATAGGCATTTTGATAATTCGTCTGCGCGATTGTATATTCATTCATAAGTTTTTGAATATTAGAATCCCGAGTCCCTGACGCAATCATTGCATTTTTTGCATTGTCATATTGTGTCTGCGCTGAAGACATCTGATTATTGATTGAATCTACCATCTCAACGGCATTGTTATATACAACTAAAGTATTGGCATCATTTGGATCGATTGCTTCGTATGCTTGCGCCATTTGCTGCGTCGCTGCGGAATAAGCTTCTTGCAATTTTGCAAGTTCTGTTGCGGCTGATTCATATTCCATCTGCGTTGCCGTTTGATTGGCGCCTCCGATTGCATTGTAGTAGGCATTCTTCGACGTATCCATGATACCAGCAAGTCGATTCACCTCAGATGCATATTTCGTCTGCGCACCTCGTTTCAAAACCAGTGATGCATCCAATGATGATAAATTACCATGAAGCGCTGTAATCTGTGTCTTTATATCAATTAATTCACGATTATCAGCGGTTGGGATATCCGTAACAGCATCCAGAGATGTTGCTCTTACTGCTTCAATCCTGTCGCTAATTGTTGATATTTCATATGCCTGAGCATCATTTGAAATCTGCGCAATCACTTGATTTTTTTCTACATCATCACCAATTTTTGCATCTATTTGTGTTAATACACCATCTTCAATCGCCACAATCGGATAGAGTCCTTCATCACCAAGAAAGATTCCTTGTGAATTTACCTTCATTGGCAGTCTACCAAAGATTGACCATGTCAATGCAGATAAAAAGATAACCAACACCCCAAGCATCGCAATCCAAAACGATGGAGATGTAATTACAATCATTCGATCCAATTGCTCTGGTGATGATAATTTTTCTAATGAAGATTTCCTGAACAACTCCGCCATTTACAGATTCCTCCAAAATCTAGAAAAAAAAGGGGCAGCAAAAATGTTGCAAATCCCCTTTCTAACCTAATCTAAGTTAAGTTAAGTTACACAAGCCTACCATCTACTTCGTGTCCATACATGTATTTTGTCACCTAGCTTACCTAGACCATCCGCAACGGCACCGATAATACCGGCGATATCTACACCACCCACGACGTCTCCAAGGTCATCTTCTGTAAGTTCACCTTCGGATTGTGCTTCTACAGCTTTCTTTATTGACTCAATTTCACCAATCGATAAAGTAACGCCTTTATCCGCAAATGCCTTCTGAACCTCTTCAGGTGTCTCCAATTGTAAAATACTCTCAATGAATGATGGATCATTTACTAATTCCAAAATCTTGCTATCCATAGCCGTATATTCCTTTCTAAAATTAATTACCAACGACGACGTGTCCAACTATCTACTTTATTGCCAAGAGAAACGGAACCAGCGACTGCCGCGCCAATAATACTAGCAATACCAAGCGCAGTTAACACGACGCTGCCACCAGCAACATCTTCGAGGTCATCTTCATGAAGTTCCCCTTCATCTTCTTTAGCCAACGCATCTTTAATCAACTTAATGTCAGTTAATTCCAACGATATGCCTTTATCATCCAGAAGTACCTTTTGTACTTCCTCTGGAGAATCTAACGCCAACAATTTTTCAACAAACGCCTTGTCTTCAAAAGCTTCCTTGATTGCCTGATCATCCATGATTATCATTCCCTTCACATCTTACCAACGACTTCGAGTCCAAGTGTTTACAGCCTTACCAAGAGTAACACTTCCACTCGCTGCAGCAGCTGCAATAATAATTCCACCAACTAGTGCAGAAATAGCAAATCCGCCTGCAACATTTTCAAGATCGTCCTCATCTAATTCACCTTCCGTCTGATTTTGGATAAACTCGCTCGTTGCTTTGATATCCTCAATGCTGATATCAATCTCTTTATCTTCTTTGAAAGCGGCCTGTACTTCTTCTGGTGTCTCTAACGAAATGATTTTTGTAACAAAATCACGATCCTCTAGTGCCTTTTTTAATTTGTCTTCGTCCATAACTATATCGCCTTTCTATAAAAATATTAGGAAAATAAATTATCAGCATTGTATCACAAAAAGTTTAGAAAGTTCATCGAATTTGCCATTTAACTTAATTGTCACAATTAAGTTAAGTTTCTGTAATTTAGACTTATTCACTAAAATTATCTACATCCATTCTCGTCGTATGTAACAAAAAAGATATAATATTTTTCTTTCATTCTAAGATAGAATGAATCATAATTAATTACGGAATGGAGGTTCATATGACTGTAATATCCAAATACATCGAATACTTGTTGAATACGTTATCTTCGGAGTTATTTGACAATTCATGCAGGTTAGGTTGGCTAAATATCGCAAATGAATTTGCAGACATTCAGAGTAAAGAAACGATTGCCGAGGTTATACTCAGCAATGATTCAAAGACATGTGACTATTCGATTAGAGTTGACACCGATTATGAAAAAGTACGAGAATATTGGCTAGAACTCGATCATGACCAGTGTCAAGAGGTTCCAATAATTCCATGTTATTTTATAGATGCGTCGCACGTTGTATCTGGTGAAAACAATGCGTGGGTCTATACAGATGCCCTTCCTCACTTCCTTTCTGAGCCAGTCATAGCCCAATTAAAACCAAAATTAGATACTTGTATCAACGCATTGCCACGAGGTTCAAATCTATTTCAACTCGGCGTAATGTCTGGGCGCGGAGAAAAGTCAATCCGAGTATTTACGGATCGTTTGTATCCAGACGAAGTCCTAAACTATCTTCATAATGTAGGTTGGGCAGGCAATTTCGCAACACTTCAAGACTTATTGCGGCAGATTGCACCATTTACAGAGGATGGTCAATTTCTGCTTGATTTTGATGTATTTGAGTATTCCATTTCGGAAAAACTTGGTATTAATTTTGGGATTACAAATACAATAAAAAAGGTCACACTATTTTTGGATCACCTTATAGAAACTGGATTATGCACGCCCAACAAAAAAAGAGGCGTTCTCCATTGGCTAGAAGCCCCACCAAATGCAACGCCTTATATACAAAATGATATATCGCATTATAAAATTCCATTTATTGATGGGCAAGCCATGTCTGCGAAAGCTTATCTTAGACAAGGAACCGATTACTATCAGAGGCCGCAACCCATTCAATATCATCGACCAGCACTTATGAATCTGGAACTTACAAGTCGATGTCCGCTAAGGTGTCCACAATGTTACTGCAACCTTGAATCTGGACGGGATATGCCAAAAGAGACCGCTTTATACTGGATCAAACAAGCCGCCGAGGAAGGCGTTGATACCATTAATTTAAGCGGCGGCGAGACGATGTGTTATCCATATCTGTATGATATTGTATCCGAAGCGGCAAAGCACATTAGAGAAGTAAATATTGCAATATCAGGTGCTGCATTTACAGAACAATCGCTACAAAAACTAACAGACGCTGGTGTAACAAGCATTTACGTGTCTCTTAACGGATCAAGCGAAGAAATAAATGTAAAATCACGTGATGGCTATGCCCTTGCAATTCAAGCATTGGCATTACTTCAAGATGCAAAATTTCCTCATATCGGTATTAATTGGGTTATGCACCGCAATAACGCGGAAGATTTTATAAATCTTATTACACTGGCAGAACGATATAACGTACATGAAATCACGATTCTTTCTTTCAAACCCGATGCACAAGGGAATCTTACGACAATGCCAACGAGAGAACAAATGGACGATATATCAAAATTCATACGTAGCTACAAAGGACCGATTATGATTGTCGTAGAAGAGTGTTTCTCACAACTAAGAGCAGTCAATGGCAAACGATTCCTAGCAAACCTAAATACAGGCATTGAGCGCGGTTGCGGGGCTGGACGTGATGGCTTCTCAGTCGCTATAGATGGAAGTCTTACACCATGTAGACATCTATACAACCAAACTGAAAAATTTGATACGATTGCAAGCTACTGGGAACAGAGTCCAATTCTACAGAAACTACGAAGCCTTGTGCCCGACCCTCATTCTTCCTGTGGTGTCTGTCAGTACAAAAAGAATTGCCTTCCCTGCATAGCGGTGTCAGAATCCCTTGAGGATACGCTTTCAATGGATGGCAACCATTGTCCAATCAATTTATCAGATAAAATCATATTAATTGATGAAAATGACATCGAAATTGGAAACTGTGATAAAACAGAAACACATGAAAAAGCACTGTTGCATCGAGCATTTTCAATTTTCATCTATCATGAGGACAAGATGCTTATCCAGCAACGCGCCTTTGGCAAATATCACAGTGGTGGATTGTGGGCAAATGCGTGCTGTAGCCATCCACGGTTTGGTGAAAATCTAGCCGATGCAACAAAACGTAGGCTACATGATGAATTGGGCATTCCCCTTTCGGATATAACCAATAATGATATCAAAGAAATTTTTTCATTTACCTATAAAGCGACATTTGAAAATGGATTGACGGAACATGAACTGGATCATGTATTTGTATTGAATTATTCGGGCAAAATCGATTTAAATAAAGAAGAGATTGAGACAATCAAGTGGATATCTTTCACTGAATTGAAAGAGGATTTGGATTATCATCCTGAAAAATATGCGATATGGTTTCAAATTGCTGCACCAGATGTTATAAATATCTTAGA
>JAISJM010000146.1 GCA_031261525.1 Eubacteriales Family XIII. Incertae Sedis bacterium | reverse complement strand
TCCATTACTATTTGCTGTCCAACCAACAAAGTTATAGCCTGCGCGGGTTGGATTTGCAGGGTATACTGTACCGTCTTCCCAAGCCAATGTAGGTGTTTTATGATAATAAATCGGTGATGGCACATTCGTCGCGCCTGGTTTGTTCCCATCGAAACTTATCGTCGCCCAATTTGTCGAGTCGTTATTCGTTCTTGTCCACTTTGCATAGTAGGTGACATCTGTACCGTTTGTTAGTGTTGGGAGCGCACTGACAGTCGTGCCAGTACCCGCTGGACTTGTATTCCAACCAGCAAATGTGTAGCCTGTGCGTGTTGGGTTTGCGGGCCATGTCGCAGTACCACCTGCGGCAGTATACCATTTATTCTCAAAATTATTAAAGTATATGGTCGCTGGAGCAGTTGATGCACCATCGCCGTTCTTGTTAAACGACACTAACGAAAGTCTAGTACCATATATTTGTTGGGCTGTATCGACTTTCCATTGTTCCGTAAATGTGAGATTTGTATTCACGTTTCCTGCAGCAACGGTTGTTACGCCGCCACTTGTTCGAGACCAGTGATCTCCACTTACTGCTAGTACAGGTGTAGTTGTGGTGCTCGTAACTGCTGTTCCACCGCTCGTTTTTGTTACAGCAAAGCCTGTTGGTAGCCAACCTGGACGCACGATATTCGGGTCAATCGTAGCTGATGTAGCTGAGCCATAAGGCATATTACTAGTCGAATTTGCTACAGGGTTAGTCAGAGACCCCTTCTGCTTTGCATTTGGAAATGTTAGTGTCTTCGTTAGGTTTTTCGGAGTGGCTGTAAGGTTGAAGGTTATTCCTGCCATGAGCACATAGATTTGCGCTACTTGCTCACGGGTCAATTGCGTTCCTGCTGCAACTAGATAGCTTGGGCCATAGCCGCCAACATATACATCTGTTGTAGGAGTAAAACGAAGCGTTGCAGCGTCATATTTGTTTGGATCTGCAAAGTCAGACACAGCAGGAATATATGAATTTGAACCAATTAAAGTTGGATCTGGGTTATTTATTAATCCCATCACATCTACATGGAAATAATTTTCTGAAAATCCAATACTAGAGTTGGCATTATATTTGATAGGAGCTAAATCATATCTAAGGGCTACGCCTACACGACAAAAACCTGTAGTAGCGCTTCCAGGATAATCCGTTATAATTCCACCTGATACAGTAAAAGTACGCGAAGCGCTAAGCCTATCCTTAGAAATCTGTGCTTGTGTGAATGTATTACTAATGGTGGTTGTCTCAGAATTTGAAATCACAGTCGTCGGTCCAATAGGAACTGTGGTATAAATTCTCAATGTATATATTCCATCAGCAAGGCTAGACCATCTTGCTATTAAACCTGTAACTGGCGGAACTGTATTACCAGCTCCGTCAGTTAGCGTGGCTGAATGACCATCACCCCAGACCCCAACAGATGCATTTTGTTCTGCAGTACTACAAATACCATCAGCAGTGCCGTGAGGGTTATCAGAGTCATAGAATGGCTGTACCAAAATTGTAGATCCAGCGGTAAGGGGCATAATCCCCGTCCCAAGCGGAGCAATACCAGGTAAAGATTCATTTGTTGCAGGTGCAGGTATACTTGATTCAGCAGTATCCGCAGAATCTATACCCGTGTCATCTGACTCGCCATTCAATTCATCATCTGAACCGTTGGCGGTATCATCGGCATCATTTGTATCATCAGTAATGTTGTCAGAAACATCTGCATCATCAACATCAGACGCATCTGTATTATCCATATTGTCTGCGTTATCTGTATTCTCCGTAATCATCGCGTTCAAAATTGTATCCTTAGACACAATAAATGTGCCAATTGCCGCATAGCCGTCTGTCTCGGCAACGCTTTCATCAGCGGTATAGATTGTATGAGACTCATCAGCAGCATCCATCCAGCCGATGAGTTCGTGATCTGCGTCAACAGCATTTTCCAGTTCTGTTGCTGTCGGCATGGCATCTTCAGGTAAGATTACCGCAGTCTGATCTTCTGGGATTGTGACATTTGCAGACTTTATCATCTCGTCATCAATACAGAAGTCGACTTTATATGCGCTGATTTCATTGCCCATCACATCGGCACTATTCTCCAATGCCATCGATGGTATGATGGTCGACAGAAGGACAACTATAGCGAGAAATCCCGCGAAAAGTCGCCGCATTTTATCCGTATTCGTTCTTAAGTTACTCATATATGCTCCTTTTCCCTATTCGTATTCGCCAACTGCAATCGTACCAGTGTCAATCGCAAATTCGCGCTCTAGCGTATAAAGATATCCGCTATCTGTTGTATATTTAAAGGATAGGTTGTACACCCCATCCTGTTGCGTATCTATGAGTTTCCTAAGGATTGCGCTTGCATCTGTGCCCACGCCTGTTTGGATTGTATTTCCATCAGAGAGTTTTGTAATCGTCCAGTACGATTGCCCCTCCATATCACCATCGTCCAATATTGCGGACTTTGGATTCAAATGTCCACAGTCACATTCACCGCCCGTATAGACAATCTGAATCGATTCTTCTTCACCTGCAAAGACATCTGCAGAGGGAACCTTACCATCTTCAATCGCGACGGCATGCGTCTTGTCATCTCCGCCAAGAATATCGCCATCGTGCATTGCAATATAGCCTGTACCACTGACAATGATGACTGCACTCGTAATGATTGCAATTGTCTTGGTACCGATGACACCCCCTGCTTTTGCGCCAATGCTTGCAGCTTTGGCGGTACCGATTGTTGCTGTTTTTGCTTGAAGCAATGCACCAGAGCTATCTTTCATTGCACCACCTAAAGTCTGTGCTGTAATATCTAGAGACGCATCAGGATATAGTATCTGTGCACTACTCGCGAGTAATTGTCCGATGACTGTACCTGAACCTACATTGTCTGGCATTTCATTTTCAGCCACAATCTTTTCAATCTCTTTTTTAATCAAATTCTTTGCCCTCATGATATTCGTCGATACCGTGGCAGATGAGATACCGAGTGCGTAGGCAATCTCTTTTTGCGACATATCATCATAGTAGTACATAATGACCGCGCGTTTCCTTTTCGGGGATAAGTGATCGATTACACTTAGAATCGTCTCTCTTAATTCAGCCACTTCAAGACATTCTTTTGGGAGAAATTCTTTATCTTCTTCTACGATATCATTGAGATAATCATCAATATTCATTTGGTTCTGTTTATGCTTATTTTGGCGAATAAAATCATAGCACTCGTTGGTAATGATGCGTTGCAACCAACTATTGAATGCTTCCGGAGCTTTCAATGAACCTATCCGTCTATATATCTTCACACTGACATTTTGTATGATATCTTCAATGTCACTCGGATTTTTAATTACACGACTCACATGAAATGAGATTGTACGGAGTTTCAAACGATATAACTCGTCAAAAGCATCGGTATCGCCAGACACCGCGCGCTTCACCAATTCAAGTTCTTCTGTCATTTTCTGCATATTCTGCTTCACATTTTCTCCTGTAAAATCATCTTTTGTAAGTTGCTCTATTTATTAAGACGCAGCAGCTTCCAATTATACTGCTTTTTATTTTTAATTTTATTTGTGTTGTGTTGCGCATTAAAATTGTGCATTAAAAAAGAGAGTACTTGTACTCTCTTTTATTAGTAGTGTATGAATTTACTGGCTAATGGGATTCTGTCCCTTTCGCGTGTAATTTTGCAATTTGTGCGGAAGTAAAACCCGTCTTCACTTCTATTTCTTTGTCCGTGAAAGCCGAATCTGCTGCCGCAATCAATGATTGAACTTTCTCAACAGACAAGCCCAAGATTTTTGCAATGGTCGGTATCGACATCTCATCAGACAGCATGTTATTGATTGCTATGATTGCCAGTTCATCGTGTCCTTGTGCGTGTCCCTGTTCGAGTCCTTGTGCGTGTCCCTCATCACGGGCAATCTTTCGGGTTTCTTGCACATCATATTTTGAAAATGATTCAAACATCTCGACTGTGCTCCTTTCGTCTATCTTGTCCGTTATCTCATCGATTTCGTCT
>JAISJM010000058.1 GCA_031261525.1 Eubacteriales Family XIII. Incertae Sedis bacterium | reverse complement strand
TCTACAAATGACAATTCGAAAACGCTTGATGCGTGATTTTATAATTTGTTTTGTATTGATGTGCACTGTCACAGCGGTCATTGTCTTTTCCTTTATGAAGCAGTCCTCGGATGATTCATTTTATGAGCTTGCTGATACGAATTTACTGCGTGTTGAAGAACAAATTGATGGATATTTAGAGCCTGTAATCTTTATTACAGAATATGTCGCCCAAACGGATTCTGCCAAAGATGTGACAGGTAAACTGAAAAACAACACAGATGCAGCGACAAATGAAACTTCAAATTCTTATAAAAATCTCTCTCCCTACGAGCAAGGCATGTACTATGAATTGAATCGAATGTCTATGGTCAATAAAAATATTGACGAATCAATGATTATCGATAATAACGGTGGACACCTCGTCGCACCGGTTGAATTTACAAAGCCCGCAGGCTACAATCCGCTTGAACAGAATTGGTATAAAGAAGCGATTGCAAGCCCCGAGACAACGATTCTTTCTGGTCCCAAACAACGAGAGCGTGGTGTGTTGGGCTACGCTGTTTTAAGTAAAATATACGATGATTCGAATAATATGGTTGGCCTCATTGGTGCTGATTTAAATTTATTGAGCTTAACGAGAGACCTTGATAAACGTCTCATTATGAAAACCGGCTATCTTGTAATCTTTGATGAAGAGGGCACGATCATTCTCGATAGTGCGCACCCTGATTATGTAGGTATGCACTCGGAGGAATACCCAGAGATGAGTATGCACATTGCCGACGCGCATGATGGCTCCTTAGTGGACACAAATGAAAAGGGTGAAAAAAAATATGTTGTCATTCGCACAATGGAGAGTACAGACTGGAAAATAGCCGTCGTCTTCGATAAGAGTGAGATTGACGCGGAATCAAATATGGTTTTGAAAATGATATTGATACCAGAGGCCATTGTTATGATTATTGCTGTCATTGGCTTGTTCTTTGTCACAAGAAGTATCGTAAAACCAATAAACAATCTTGTCGATGCTGCTGATATGATTTCCAGTGGTGAATATGAGGCAAATGACAGGGCGCGACACGTACTGGATCAGAAACTAAATGTGACGGGGCAGGATGAAAGCGTTCGACTATCTCGATCTCTAAAAAATATGATACAAACACTTCAAGATCGTGTAGAAGTATCCTATCGTGCAAACCAAGCAAAGAGTGATTTTTTGGCGAAAATGTCGCATGAGATACGCACGCCGATGAACGCGATTCTTGGCATGTCTGAACTCATCTTGCGAGAAGAGACCTCTCCTCTTGTCCATGAACATGCTGCGAGTGTCCGAAATGCGGGACAAAACTTGCTTGCGATTATCAATGACATACTCGACATATCTAAAATCGAAAGCGGCAAAATGGAGCTTGTTCAAGTAAAATATGAATTTGCCTCCCTTATCAATGATGTAATCAGCGTTGTACGTATGCGTGTGATGGACACGCCAATTCAGTTTGTCACAAATATTGATTCACACCTTCCCGCTAGACTGATTGGTGATGAAGTACATGTTCGACAAATTATGCAGAATTTACTGAGCAATGCGATTAAATATACAAATTCAGGCTATATCAAACTGACTGTTATCGGTACGCCACATGATGACGGTACAATCGAACTCATTATTTCTGTAGAAGATTCGGGAATTGGTATACACGAAGAGGATATTCCTCTATTATTTGACAGCTTTACCCAGTTCGATGCACACAAAAATGCCAACGTTGTCGGAACGGGATTGGGTCTTACCATTACAAAGGATTTGGCGATTGCAATGGGCGGAGATGTCACGGTGCAAAGCGTGTACGGCAAAGGTAGCACCTTTACTGCGGCAGTATCTCAAAAGGTATATTCCATAGAGAATTTAGCACAAGTAGTCAACCCCGAAGACAAATACGTCCTCGTTTTGGAAGATCGAAAATACCATGCGGAATCCATTTCCTGGTCACTTAAAAATTTGGGCATAAAGTATGAAATGGGTACTATTTCTGAAGTTCCTAACGCATCACATGTCTTTATTTCGTCAAAGTTTGTAGAAAAGGTTCGCACCTATGTTGAGAGCTCTCACACATCTACGATATTTGTGCTATTTGACGAATACGGCAAAACCGTTCCTACCCGAGATTTCCATATGGTTTCGATGCCAGCCCACACAATTTCAATTGCAAATGTCTTAAATGGTGTCGAAAATGCAAATTATACAGAGCGAGAATATCAACATTGGCATTTTACAGCACCAACTGTTAGATTACTTATTGTTGATGACATTCGCACGAATTTGCAGGTCACTGAGGGGTTACTATCACCACTTAATGCTCAAATTGACACGTGTCTCAGTGGCCTCCAAGCCGTTGGGCTCGTACAAAAATATGATTATGATATCGTCCTTATGGATCATATGATGCCCGAGATGGATGGTTTTGAAGCCACAAAGGCAATACGTAAGCTTGAAGGTGACAAATACAAAAATATGGTTATCATTGCGCTTACTGCAAATGCAATCAGCGGTATGCGTGAGCAGTTCCTTCAGAATGGATTTGACGATTATGTTGCAAAGCCAATCGAGATAAAAAAGCTATCGAATATCATTCATAAATGGATTCCGAGAGAAAAGCGTGTGTATGGCGTTGTGCCAGAGGCTGCGGATTTTGTTGGTGAGGCGGACGAAGTGCTTGCGGGTGCAGGTAGTGCGGGTCGTGCGAGTTATGTAGGTGGTGCTGATAGTGCAGATAGTGCAGATAGTGCTGATAGTACTGATAGTGCAGATAGTGCAGATAGTACTGATAGTGCAGAGCGTATGGATAATGATAGCGGTAAGTACTGTGCGAATTCTCAGAATGTGACATTCCAGATTGATGGTATTAATACTGTGCAGGCACTTGATTTATTGGGTCTATCTGCTGATGAATATAAGCAGATATTGGGAACATTTTGTGAGGATGCGAGAGAAAAGCTTCCATATTTAATGGATGTACCAGAAGGTGATGAGGAGGTGAAACTGTTTATCACTGCGGTGCACTCTATCAAAGGTGTAACCGCAATGATTGGCGCGATGGATATTTCCGCATCTGCAAAGGCACTGGAGCAAGCTGGCCATGACGGGAATCTGGCATATATTGAGGTGCAACTGGACTTGTTTAGAGGTGAATTGGTCGAGTTGCTGGAGCGAATTGACGCGGTGCTATAATTTAAATTTGTGTCATGGAATGGTAATACCACTAGGACTGTTGTGATTGCAATGGTTTTGGTGGTATTTATTTTATTGTCCTATATATGGGGCATATGTTTTTGTAATTTTGTGATATAATGCTGTATCGTTATTATGAGGGAGACAGATTATGGAATTATCAGCACAAGCAAGGGTTCTTTGGGCAAAGTCATCACAGTTGGAGTATGGTAAGTGGTTGCCATTGTATATTCATATGTCTGATTCCGCTGAAGTTGCAGATTTGCTTTGGTACAGATAACTGGACACTCCAAGAACAGATAAGGAGGTCGCAAATGGCATACAGGAAAGAAGAAGGAGATACTATGAAGTAACCTTTTTCCATCATGAAAAAAGCTTTAATCAAAATGGAGGTATAATATGACAAAAGATGATTACTTTAGATTACAGTATGTAGTGTGCCCCACGTGGACGGGGATGATCCTGCTGCAAGGTGACAGTGAGTCTAACGGATAAAAAAATTATACAGTGTAACCCACGATAGGAGTTAGTAATGAATACTGATAAATTTGATGTTGATTTCATAAAAAAACATGTGCCCGGTGCGGAACAACTGCTGTTAGGTGATAAGCGAGAACTGCTTGATGCGCTTGATGACGTATTAGTTGATAAGGGACGTGATTCGGAAGGGGATTATAACGCTCTTGGACTTGAAGGGCAAGCTGTTTATGATGATATCTATGAGTTTGCTTAAGGAGGCACGACATGCCAAGAGGTGTGCCCCGCGTGGACGGGGATGATCCCATATGACTATGAAATGAAAAATAAGCAAGTTGCACGACAGAAATACGACCAAATTAATGCAATAAAAGATGACGTTTTGATAATATCAAAAGAACTTGGCATTGATGTTGACGTAATACAAGATGTGAAAGAGTCCGTTTTTAATAATCCCGAATTTACGCCATCGGATTTACAAGCAAATGCTTGGTTACGTATTTATGACGGTGAAGCTGGTAAACTTGACCTCTTATTCTTACAACATGAGATAATTGAGATGGATTTAGTTTTGCAAGATGGTATGGATTATTCTAGTGCTCATGCAATTGAAAATGAATTTAAGGATAAATAATGTTTAGGGATGTTAAAAAAATAAAAGAAACGTTGGCGTTTGCAGACTATGAGTATAGGAACATAGGTGAAACTGCAAAAGGGATCGTCCGATTCAACAAAGTTCGACATAATGCACAGGTGCTAAAAACTCTCCCAAATGAAGATGATGGAACATTAGCGTTTTTTATTTATCATCTTGGTCCAGCAATTGCTGAAGACGATTATCCTGATGAATATAAGATAAGAATTACGTAAGATTCTGTATGTTATGTTGGCGAGATCGTGATAGAAGATGAATATAGGACTAAATATGGCAACAAAAGCAAATCAACGAATCGGCAATCAAGAACCCACAGTATCTTCTTTTCAGCCCTATGATTCCACTATGGGAGATCGGGCTATTAAGATATATAACACGCGCAAACGTGCAGCTCTCGATTGGCAGCGTAATGTTATGAATCCATTGCTTGCAGTTGGCAAGGTGTGCCCCGCGTGGATGGGGATGATCCTTGCTTTGCCTAGACTAGACTAGGATTAATGCTACCTGCAATATCGACGATCGCTTGTAATTTTTTGCCACTCGCCATACATACTGCCCTCGTTTTCATTCTTGCATAAAAAAAGAAAATCCCATCTCGGATTTTCTTTTTCATCTACTATTTTTTTCATAACTAAATTACGTTGTCTTGTGATGGTGCCTATAGATTGCTCTAATAATCAATGAAATGACCACAACTATAAGCAATCCCACTCCACCAACGAAAATGTTGGCGCACGCCGTAAATACACCGCCAATTC